>NZ_JAUSZN010000001.1:4680000-5012500 GCF_030817595.1 Neobacillus niacini | reverse complement strand
GCTACACGTGGAATTCCGCTTTCCTCTTCTGTACTCAAGTCCCCCAGTTTCCAATGACCCTCCACGGTTGAGCCGTGGGCTTTCACATCAGACTTAAAGGACCGCCTGCGCGCGCTTTACGCCCAATAATTCCGGACAACGCTTGCCACCTACGTATTACCGCGGCTGCTGGCACGTAGTTAGCCGTGGCTTTCTGGTTAGGTACCGTCAAGGTACCGGCAGTTACTCCGGTACTTGTTCTTCCCTAACAACAGAGCTTTACGACCCGAAGGCCTTCATCGCTCACGCGGCGTTGCTCCGTCAGACTTTCGTCCATTGCGGAAGATTCCCTACTGCTGCCTCCCGTAGGAGTCTGGGCCGTGTCTCAGTCCCAGTGTGGCCGATCACCCTCTCAGGTCGGCTACGCATCGTCGCCTTGGTGAGCCGTTACCTCACCAACTAGCTAATGCGCCGCGGGCCCATCTGTAAGTGTCAGCGTAAACCGACTTTCAGCTTTTCCTCATGAGAGGAAAAGAATTATCCGGTATTAGCTCCGGTTTCCCGAAGTTATCCCAGTCTTACAGGCAGGTTGCCCACGTGTTACTCACCCGTCCGCCGCTAACCAAAAGGTGCAAGCACCTTTTAGTTCGCTCGACTTGCATGTATTAGGCACGCCGCCAGCGTTCGTCCTGAGCCAGGATCAAACTCTCCAAGAAAGTTGATATAGCTCATTTGTTACGTTGGCTTAGCTTTTTAATAAAAGCTAAAAAAATTGTTTGTTGACGTTCTTGTTTGTTTAGTTTTCAAAGAGCAATCTAACATGTCTTAATCGACAGTGATACTATCTTATCACATCTCTATGATTATTTCAATATAATAATTTAACTTTTTTCGTTCTTACTTTCAAGCTAGTAAAACTGGCGTTAAAAGCAACTTCCTAATAGTAGCACCTTCAAATCAATTATGCAACAAAAAGTTTTCTTTTTTTAAAATAGCATTTCCTCATCTTCCTTTAAGATAACCATATCTATTCATATTATAGTAAATAGAATCTTATTTTAATAAGAAAATCTATTATTATATAATTAGAATACAATTTGAAGAAACACCTTTAAGTAGGCTTCACAGTAGATGATAGAATGTTAATTTGAGAGGAAGTTATTTATGTTAGCTGAAATTTTTGCCACGCTTTTTGATGTGATTGTACCACTCTCGATACCCGTAATAGCAGGGGCCATGCTTAGTCAGTTTGGGAAACTGGAAATCAAGCCGCTTTTAAACTTTGCCTTATATTACATAACGCCTTTCTTGATATTTGATACTTTAATGGAGGCGCGCCTTTCACCTGAGGATATTTATTTGACTCTTGCATATTCCTTGTTAAATCTAATTTTTCTTGCTGTTGTTGCTAATCTTTTAGGTAAATTACTCAAACTGCCAGCCAATGATATAGCTGGGTTAACCTTAATTTCCTCATTCACCAATGCAGTTAACTATGGAATTCCACTGATGTTGCTTGCTTTCGGTCAGTTGGGGCTCGAAAAGGCCTCCATTTATATTGTAATGCAAATGGTTATGATGCATACGCTAGGAATCTTCTTTGCAGCGCGCTCTCATTTCACCATAAAAAATGCGATTAAATCAGTGTTTTCTCTGCCAGCTATTTATGCCGTCTTGCTAGCTATGGTGCTACGGGCACTTAATCTAAACCTGCCAGGAGGACTCTCCACAGGAGTATCCATGATCGCAGAAGCCTACCCCCCCATCGTGCTAGCTGTCTTAGGTGCACAAATGGCCAATGTGAAAACCGAAAGTATCACTAGGAATACACGAATCACCTTTTGGAGTGGCATGGGCATGAGATTATTGATTGCACCGCTGATTGCATTATTATGTTTACATCTATTAGAAATTAAAGGCATTATGTTCTCCACCCTATTGGTTTTATCATGTATGCCCGTTGCGATCAATGCCGGTATATTAGCAGAAAAATTTGATGCCTCACCAAAAGTGTTAACCAAAACGATTCTCTGGACTACCTTATTGTCCTTTTTCGTGTTACCAGTATTGATTGTTTTGGTTAGGTAGAACTTAGGTCCTTTGGTCACCACTACACTTCTGAAGTACTACACGATTCCTTTTTGTCAAAGGCCGCTTCGCTATTGTTAATTGGAGGTGGCTTTATTGGGGAGTCAAACCTTAACAGAACGTTGATAATACCTGTCAGAAGAAATACCAAATTCTGACTGCTCCCTCAAACCTACACCTTCACCTGTCAAAAGGTAACCCGCTCCTGTTTCCTATATTACCTATACTTAAACTACCTACTCCAAAATCTTCGCCAGCTTCCTGCTTATCCATTTATTCGTCAATGCATATAGCTTCTTTAGTAAATAAATCGCAATCAGGAAAACAAATACGAAGTATTCAGGAACTTCCATGACACGAAAAGGGCTTACGGCATTACGCCAAGCGGTCTTCATTTCAAATCCCAACAAGAGGTCTATTCCAAAGGAACAACTGATTAATACGGTTAACATCATGATTGTAATAAAGATTATCTTCATTTTCTTATCACCTTTTTATGTATGATTCCTCTTTCCTTACGAAAACCTGCTGGTACTTTTTAGAAAATCAGGAATACGTTTTTAATATTGGTGAAAAATAAGATAAAAAGCAGGAAAGGTTTAGTGACAATGTCTCTATTTTCCCTATCCAAAAAAATGAAAAAATTAAAAATACAAAAGAAACCGGCTCAACAGCATGAACTGCCAGCTAAAGCCCTTCAAAGTTCTTTACAAGAGCAAATAGATTACATTAAAGAAAAAACAGGAAATAGCATTGATGTTGTCATCCGAAAATTACAGCTTGGGGATGGCAAGAGTGCAGCGGTTGTGTTTGTAGAAGGAATTGCAGATAGCAAGGCAATCAATGACTTTTTGATTGAATCGATTATGAATAAACATCCTGTTCACAACAGCCAGCCTATTTTTGAAATCCTTCTTAAAGAGGTAGTAGCACTCGGTGATGTGAAAGAAATTACGGATTGGGACAACTTGTACCTGTCCTTAATGTCTGGTGAGAGTATTATCCTAGTGGATGGAGCCCAAAAAGCACTTAGTGCCAGTACTAGAGGTGGAGAGCATCGTTCCATCCAAGAACCTGGCAGCCAAGTAACGGTTCGTGGGCCGAGGGATGGGTTTACCGAATCCATTCGTACCAATACAGCTTTAATTCGCAGACGAATTCAAAACCCCGATTTATGGCTGGAAAATATGAAGATTGGCAGCGTCACGAAAACGGATGTTTCCATGATGTATATTAAAGGTATTGCAAAGGATGAAATTGTCGAGGAAGTTCGGAATCGGTTAAAAAGAATTGAAATTGACAGTATTCTTGAATCAGGTTATATCGAACAGCTGATCGAAGACCAGCCATTTACGACATTTCCAACCCTTTATCATACGGAACGGCCAGATATGGTCGCCGGAAATCTTCTTGAAGGCAGGGTTGCAATCATTGTGAATGGAACGCCATTTGTCCTGATTGCACCGGCTGTTTTCATCCAGTTCTTTCAGTCAGTAGAAGATTATTATGGCCGGGCTGATATAGCGACAGCACTAAGATTCTTACGGATATTAATATTCTTTATCTCAATTATTGCGCCAGCTGCTTATATTGCGGTGACAACCTTTCATCAGGAGATGATCCCCACACAGCTGTTAGTTGCAATTGCGGCTCAGAGGGAAACTGTACCTTTTCCTGCATTGGTCGAAGCATTGATTATGGAAGTAGCTTTTGAAATCCTCCGTGAAGCCGGAGTAAGGATGCCCAGAGCTGTAGGTTCAGCTATCTCAATCGTTGGAGCGTTGGTTATTGGGCAGGCAGCCGTACAAGCTGGTATTGTTTCCCCCGCTATGGTCATTATTGTTGCCATTACAGCAATAGCTAATTTTGCAACTCCTGCATTTGCCGTAGCTATCTCAGCACGATTAATTCGCTTCGGATTTATGTTTGCAGCTGCAACCTTTGGTTTTTACGGAATCATTTTGGGTGTCATTATTTTAGCCATACATTTATGTAGTCTCCGTTCTTTTGGAGTACCTTATTTAACCCCAATTGCACCACTTATCCCGGCAAACCTCGGCGATACAATCGTCCGTCTGCCAATGTGGGCACAAAAAAAACGACCAAGGCTTTTTAGCGATAATAAGGAAAATCGGGTAGGCGATAACCAGAAACCACAACCACCTCAAAGCAGAGGGATGGTCAACTCCGCATTAGAAAAAGGTGACCAAGATGAACAAAATTAACCGCCTGATGTGTTCCTTAGTCATAGTAGGCACTGCCCTCCTTTTATCAGGTTGTTGGAGCAAAAAGGAATTAACTGATTTGGCGATTGTGGCTGCACTTGGAATAGACAAGAATGAAGAAGGCAGATATGTTGGCACCTTGCAAATTATCAATCCAGGTAACGTTGCAGGCGGCTTTCAAGGCGGCGGCGGAAGTCAAGGACCTCCCGTATCCGTTGTAACAGGAACAGGAGATACTATTGTCGAGTTAAGCAGAAGGACCTCCCGTAAATTATCAAGAAGACTTTATTATGCGCATACAAATTTAGTAGTCATTAGTGAAGAGCTTGCAAAAGAGGAATCTATCAGCAGTATTCTTGATTCACTAGAACGGGATGCAGAATTCCGAAGTACAGCAATCATTGTGATTGCCCAGGAATCGAAAGCTTCAGACATTGTTAAAGTGTTAACAGCCATAGATAAAATCCCAGCAAATAAAGTAATTAAAACGTTAAAATTTACTGAAAAGATATGGGGAGAAAATATCTCTGTTAGTATGCAAGAAGCGATAAAAACACTTGTCACGCCAGGTAAGGAATTAGCGGTTTCAGGATTTCGTGTAAGTGGAGATGTCTCTAGAGGAAAAACAATCGAAAATACACAGCAGACAGAACCCTCCTCCTTACTGTCTGCAGGGAGTCTTGCGATATTTAAAGAAGGGAAGTTAACACAATGGATTGATGGTGAGTTCGCAAGAGGTTCTATATTCCTCCTTGACAAATTAAATGCATCGGCAATTGATTTAAAGTGGGAAGGAAAAGACGAGGCTATGGTATATGAATTAATCAGACAAAAGACAAAGGTAAGTGCAAGGATGGAAAAAGGAAAGCCCCGCGTTTTCATTAAGGTTCAGGCCGAGGGAAATATTGGTGAGGCGAGAGTACCCATAGACCTTAATAATCCTGATGTTCTTTTAAAAATAGAAAAAGTAATTGAAAAGGAAATTAAAAAAGAGATTTCTATGGCTGTGAAGAAGGCGCAAAAAAATAAAGCCGATATTTTTGGTTTTGGAGAAGCACTTCATCAAACAAACCCTAAGGAATGGAAAAAAATGAACACTAAATGGAATGATATTTATTTTCCAGAAGTTAAAACAGATATAGTAGTCGACGCCTTTATTCGTCGTACAGGATTGCGTAACAACCCTCACCAAGTGAATAAGTAATAATCAAAAAGGATGAAAAGGATGTGACAAAAGCGTGGAAAAGGCAAAAATAAGCTTATACCAGCTTTTTGTCCTAATCTTGTTATTTGAACTCGGAAGTGCCATTTTGGTACCACTAGCAATTGAGGCCAAACAGGATGCCTGGATGGCCATTCTGTTTGGCATGGTAGGAGGTCTATTCTTATTCTGGGTAAATTACCGTTTATATCTTTTTTATCCTGAGTTAGTCCCCCCGGAATATATGCAAAAGCTGCTTGGAAAAATAGCGGGTACATTCCTTGCCTTTTGGTATATTATTTTTTTTATGTATACGGCAGCCAGGGTACTTCGCGATTTTGGGGAAATGCTCCTGACCTTTGCCTATCTCGAAACTCCCTTATTTATTGTAAATGCCCTATTAATGCTGGTTATTATTTATGCTGTTAGCAAAGGTATTGAGGTTGTGGCAAGAACCGGAGAATTATTTTTTGTTTCTATCTATTTTCTTGCTATTACTGGTTTTATTCTGATTGTCTTTTCTGGGCTCATTGATTTGAATAATTTAAAACCGATGCTAGAGCAAGGCATTTTTCCAATAGCCAAAGTAGCTTTCACACAGACCTTATATTTTCCATTCGGTGAAGCCATTGTTTTTTCTATGATTTTCCCCTATATAACCAAAAGAAAAAGTGTGAAAAAAGTAGGGTTATTTGCAATAGTCTTAAGCGGAATTAATCTTGCCATTACGATGGCAATAAACATTGGTGTATTAGGTGTTGACCTTGCATCACGCTCGCAATTTCCGCTTTTAAGTACCATTCAAAGTATACAAGTGGCAGAATTTCTTGAACGTCTTGATGTTTTTTTCATGATATCTATGGTCATCTGTATCTTTTTTAAGGTAAGCATTTATTTTTATGCGGCCGTTGCAATTGCTGCAGTGATATTCAAGATAAAGAAACCTTCCAAGTTAACCTATCCTATGGGGATGGTGGTTTTGTTCATGTCCGTCACAATTGCAAGCAGCTATGCTGAGCATTTAAAGGAAGGGTTGGAATTTGGTACACGCTATGTGCACCCGTTCTTTCTTGTTATAATTCCCATGTTACTCTTAGGGATTGCCTTTATAAAGAACCGAAAAAGTAGTAGTCATCAAAAAAAATAAAGGACAAGGGGCTAAGACCCCTTGTCCTATTTCTTAACTTATTTGTTTATTGCTTTTCTGCGTTTAACTACAAGGAAGGTGAATCCTACTGCAACTAAACCAAGTCCGAACACTAACAAATTAAAGCTGTTTGTTGCTGTGTCTGGCAGATTCAGTCCAGGTTTTTGTGTTACTTTATCAACCTGAGTTGAATGATTTTCAGTTTCTTTACCCGGATTAGTTGGAGATTTATCAACAACTCCAACGGTTCCCTTATCATCTTCAGAATCCCCAGGATTAGGTTCAGGAGTATCCTGGACCGCAGATGTAGTAACAGCAGTAGTTCCATAAATAAAACTTTCCGAGTTCTCACTTATTCCTAAAACTTCAATCTTATATTCCGTTTCCGCTTCAAGATCAGTGAAGGTATAAGAAGAATCAGTTAAATCAATAGCTACTTCTTCCCCATCTACTAGGACATAGTAGAGGTAGTCCTGTACATCGTTTTGCGGAACTGGTCCCCAACTAATCTTAATCGTACTTTCCGTTACTTCATCGACGGAAATGTCCAGATATTCATACATAACGATGACCCCATTGTCTTCTAACGTCTGAATGACAGATCGTGTCTCGGAGCCTTCCGTTAAATCGAGTGGATTGTTCATAATTAAGACATATTGTAAATTCTCTAATTCTAGCAGACTTGAAATATCGTCAATATCGTTATAGCCAATGTTAAGAAATTCAATATTTAAGTTCGCTAACTGACCAATATCTTTTACCTTATTTTCTTGTAAAGACAAAAGGGAAAGCTTTGAAAATTGAGATAGGATACTAATATCTACTATTTCATTGCCATCGAGGATTAACGATTCTAAATTTGTTAATGCCGCCAGCCCAGAAATGTCTGACATTTTATTATTGCTTAGCGATAAATGAACTAAATTCGATAATCCAGCTATTGGCTCAAAATTGCGAATGGCGTTGGAGTCTAATAACAATTCCTGCAGATTAGCAGCTAACTCTAATCCTTCAAGCTCCTCAATTCCCCGATCGCTCGCATCTAAGCTTATCAGAATGGTCATATCACTCTCGTAAAGGTCACGGGAGTAAATATGCAAAGCATCACGTACTGCCTCTTCCAGGGCTGGATCCTTAAATCGAACCACCTCTCCTTCTGGTACAGGCGGTGTCGTCAAATAGTTATAGGCACTAGCCCAAACATTACCAGCTTCATCAACAGCTTCTACACTAATCTCATATTCTGTCAGGGGCTCAAGATCACTTAGCTCATAACCATTCTCTTCGACTGGTAATTCTCCCACTAACTTACCATTTAGATAAACATTATACGCGCTGATGAAATCAGTAACGCCAGGAAAATTAAATTCAAATTGGATCAAGGATTCCGTTACATCCTGAATCGAAATTTCGAAGTTTTCTAACAGCCACTCCACTGAAACCCCAGCTGTAATTAGTTTTTTTAACACTTCAGCATCTTCGGAACCTTTTGTAAATTCAAGACCTTCATTACCGATTAACGTAACATAAGAGAGATTCGGTAATGTGTTCAGGACACGAATATCTTCAATTTGATTAAAAGATAAAAACAAAGATTCAAGGTTTTTCAGGTTTTTCAAGTCATCAAGACTCTTAATCAAATTCTCATCCAAATCCAGAGACGCTAGATTCATAAGGTTCGCAAGCGGAGATAGATCTTCAATTTGATTACCATATAACATAAGACTTGTAAGATTTACAGCATACTCAATGCCTGTTAAATCACTAATGTCTGAATAACTGGCATCTAAATCAGTCAATTTTTCCATATCATCCGTATAAATGTCACGGTGCTGGATTTTCAATTGATTAGCAATTGCATTTTTTAGATTTTCATCTACAAAAACAACAACCTCACCTGCAGGAGGAGCTGACGTCATAACTTCTGCAGTAACCGTCTCGCTTGAGCCATCCTTATAGACGTACTCTACTTTTACCTGATACGCCGTCTCAGGTTCCAATTCTGAATACGTAAAAGATGTAGTGTATGGGTCAGTGATTTCTTCAGCCAGTTCTTCATTTAAATAGACAAGGTATTTTTCTACTATTTCTGGATCGACAAACTCTCCCCATCCGATTGAAATCGACTGCTCCGTTGTCCCTTCAATCTGCAGAACCTTTTTTATAACTAGTTGTTCGTCAGGGAACACGATTTCAACTGGACTTGTTACATAATCTTTCCCACTCTCAATCGTAAATGCCGTCGTAATATCTTCTTCTGTGGAGTAGTTGTATGTATTTATGCTGTAGGCTCCGATAGGAAGTTCAATATCACGGGATTCAGTCTCGTATTCTACAAAAAATCCTTCATCATTTAAATAACCATAATAAGAGATTTCGGAACCTTCTTCACCGATTATTGAAAAATCAAATCCCCATGGAATCGTACCTTGATCTGTAACCACCTTGATATTTGTCGTCACAACTTCTACATCTGACTCAGGGGTTAATAGTACATTACCTTGCAGTTCTTCTGCTTGTCCAACAAAAGTATGTTCTACTGGCGTACTTATTACCTTTTCACCGGTGGAAAGGGTTCCAGCGATTTGGTATGTGTATTGGGCGTTCTTTTCAACATTTTGGTCTTCATAGGAATACCTTTTTACATTTTCCTCTAAAGTTTCATCTAATGGGACCGGCTCTATATCCAGCACTTCACCATTTTTTATTAATTGGTAGTCTGTAAATTCTTCTCCCTCATTCACCACTTCCCAGACAAGAACCGTGGACTCTTTTTTCTCTGTCACGTCTAGTAATTGCAACCCTGCCGCAGCATAAGTCTTTAAACTAGTAAACGGGCTAAACAAAGAAAATACTAATACTAGAACGATTGAGAGATTCGTCCATTTTCGATTATGCAAAATGCACCCTCCTTAGTATAAAAGTTTTACTAACAAAATTATTATATAATGTTTTGCAGGAAATTTGATACAAGGATTCACTAAATTTTTACATATTTCACTCTCCTAAATATACATAAAGACATAAATAAGGAACCAAAGGTTAAAAGCCAGGTTCCCCATTTACTAATAAAAAATCTCGGTATGTAGTGATAAATCAGCCAAAAACCCCTGAAAAAAGTAACTTAAAACACATTCCCGGTTTTTATGATATTTACCTTTACGACAGGCTCAATTTGAACATTTTTATATTCCTCATCCCAATTGACTTTCTTCCATAATTCAGGGTGGAAGCTTGAGATTTGCCTGCCAATCCCAAACGCATCACAATTGGCTTTTACTAAGGTGTTGGTTATTTCCTTGGCTTCCCTAGTGAATTCATCAGAAAGATCTTGATTTAGTTTTTTAACATTGATTTCATTTTTAAAATCTTGTGGATAGGTGATGATTTCAATTTCCATTTTCAGGTCAATTTTACAAGTGATTTCTTCACTCTTGTTCACATGGACTTCTAGGTTCCGTCTTAAATCTCTAGTGGAAAAAGAAATCGAACGGCCATTGCTAGTTGAACCCAGGATGATTGCCATTCTATTGTTTTTGGCTAGTTGATTCATTAAGGACAAGAGTAAACCGCTTTTGTCCTTTGATAATGTTTTACCTGTATATTTATCACCGTTAAATAAGGCTACTCCAGCCACTTCTACCTTATCCCGCTCTGCTCTTTCAAGATACGGTAACACCATATCCTTACCTGGATCCAATATGTTGTTCCAAACCGTAAAGGTACTTTTTTTCGGAATGACCGTATCCGACTCTGCTCCTTCGAGTAATTGTAAGATGGCGAAAGCAATAGGACTTTTTTCTTTCTCCACAGAAAGAATCTCTTTCCCCGTTCCTTTACCTATCACAATTTTAGAAGACAAATATGATTCCCGATTGCGGTAAAAGAATTCAATGAAAGGGTGAATTCCCTTTTTGGCTAGCTCTTCTCCTAAAATGACTACATGCGCTTTACTCGCATCCAGTTCACCCGGAATTTTACTGTCTAGATCCAATCCCAAACCAACAACGGTTGGTCGTTTGGCCTCAACTAATTCATCCTGGATTTCGAATAGGCCGCCACCCTTACTTTGTATATTTAACGCTCTCACCGCCGCAGTTATCTTACCATCTTTCGTCACATCGAAACTTACCCCGTTTACCAGTGTTCGGTTTACTAAGAGGCGCTGGTCCCAACAACCCGTCAACATCATGGGGAGTATCAATAAAATGAGGAGGTAGATTTTTCTCATCGTGATTCACTCATTTCATGTTTTTTCATCAGGAATGAAAGCATTAATAACAAAGTAGGAATTAAAAATACGACCAGATAACTTAAATAGGAAACATACTGATTAAACAAAGTAATAATGGCATCATCACTAGGAATCAAGGTTATCAGAAAAAGAATGCATCCATTTACTACGACAGCCTTTGGGTAATGCTTTTTTTCTAGATTCAAACTTTTACTTGCAGCGAATAGATAGGTAATAATGGACGTGGCCATTGGCACGATCCATACAGATAGAAATAAAAGGTCGACCCGATCAATCATATTAAATGATATTCCTCTAAGAAGATTTAGAATCGGTTCTCTCATTTGAGTCAGTTGATCGGTACTAAAACTGATGAGGGTAATAAAAATAAAGTATGTGTAAAAAAGAGTTATAGTAAGGTTGGCCATCGATACCGTTTTGAATACTCCCTTTTTATCTTTATCAATCATGAATGGGAAGAAAAATAGCAGCGCTTCAAAGCCTAACATCGCTAGAAGCGAGTTATTACTACCCAATAAGATATTTTTCAGTCCTGAACTTCCAATCGGAAGGACATATTCAAATTCCTTTGGGGTAAACCAGCTTAATACAGATGTAAACCATAATAATAGTATCAATGAGGTAGCAAGGACAAAGAACCTTGCAATGATTTTTAAATCACTTATAGCTAAATAAATACAGGCCGTCAAAATCATTGCAGAAATTATCCACCCAGGTGTTAAAGGCAATAACCATAAATTGATAAGTTTAATAAAAAGAATAGTCGCTAAACCCCCGACAAGAATGAAATTTATGTAGATGAAAACATTAAGGAATTTTCCTAAAAAACTTCCGACTACCTTCTTCGTTATTTCTGTATACATAAGGGTCGGAAATCGTTTTAACAATTGCCAATAAACGATGAGCATACCTTGAACGGCCACCCCTGCAATGATCGTAGAAATCCACCCGTCTCCCTTTGCACTCACCTGCACAGCATGCGGCAAGGATAAGAGGGCGACACCAATTTGACTTTGTATCAATAAAAAAAACAACTGAAATTTGGTTATCCGATTTTTCGTCATTTCTTTTTCCATGCCCTAGCTCTCCCTTGTTGATTCGCATAAGCTGGCTTTGCATCAGTCGGACGAGTATTTAATTTCCATAATGGCAGCCGGACGATTGAATCCTTTAGCTCTTCTTTCTTGAATGGCGCGAACGGTGAAAAATAGGGCATCCCAAAAGAATCTAGTTTACTTAAATGCATGAAAATCAACATCAACACAAAAACAATCCCAAAAAACCCAAACAATGTTGCCGCAATCATGGTCGGAAATCCTAACAATCTTGCACTCGTCCCCATTTCATTAATTGGCGCCACAAAGGAGGCAATGGCGGTAAATCCGATGACGACAATCATCATATTCGATACAATATGGGCGTCTACGATAGCTGTTCCAATGACTAATCCCCCGACAATCCCGATGGTCTGAGCGATAGGTGACGGCAACCGAATCGAAGCCTCTTTTAATAGCTCCAAAATGATTTGCATCGTTAAGGCCTCCACAAAAGGCGGAAAGGGAACATACTCTAAGGAAGTCCGGATGGAGTATAGAATTCCAATCGGAAGGACCTCTGAATGAAAGGAAACGATGGCTACGTAGATAGCAGGCAAACTAATCGCGACAATGAAGCTAAAGATACGAATAAATCGAAAGAAAGAACCAACCAACCACCGGCTATTATAGTCGTCCGGTGCCTGATAAAAAGCAAAAAAAGTAATCGGAACGACTAACACGCGGGGACTACCATCGACAATGATGGTAATTTTTCCATCCGCTAAGTAGGACACGGCTCTGTCAGGTCTTTCCGTAGCTAGATTTTGCGGAAAAGGTGAAAAAGGGTGATCTTCAATGAGCTCCTCTACATCACTAGTGGAATAAAGCTGGTCGATTTCGATGGAAGATAATCTCCGCTCCACTTCGTCAACCAGCTCTTTGTTCGCAAGATTTTCTAGATAAACCATACCCACTTTCGTATGGGTAAGGTTTCCGATTGTAATATATTTCACTTTCATATACGGGCTTTTTATTCTCTTTCGTAAAAGCTGCAGATTGGAGCTAAACTCTTCGACAAAACCATCATGAGAACTTTTAATATTCCGCTCATTATTCGGTTCCTCAATGGACCTGCCTTCTATTCCTCCTACAGAGGCGGTATATGCTTCGGAATACTCTTCTAACAGGATTACACAGGATCCATCTAATAATTGTTTTCCCACTTCAGAAATTAAGGTGGTCTTTTTTACTTCTGCTGCATGGACAATTTGTTCAATATCATTGATTTCGCTTTCTAAAATGGGCTCGATAATAGAGGTCTGGAGGAGTTCCTTTTTTACCAATGGATCAAGATAAAGAATGACACACTTCTGTTTAGCACTGACGAGTTTTTTTTTCATTAAATCTTCTGTATGGCAAAAATGCTCTTCTACCATTTTTATATTTTTCTCGATATCACCAGAAAGCTGCCCCATTTTATTCAAGAAACTCATGTCAGAAAACCCCTTAAACAACTAGATATTCCCTATTATCCCCTTAATTTCCACCCATATTCTTTGGCACCAGGTATGTATCGATTTAGTCGATTGACTTGTTACCATTTTTTAGAAAAAATAAATATATAAAATTAATACAAATAACGACAAAATTTACGTTATACTATCTTGTAGAATTGTAATGAAAGTTTAATAAAAATGTAAAATAGTTGTTCAAAAGAAAGATGTTAAAGGTATCTGGAGGGAACATTTGTGGGAAACGCATTAGAACAAAGTGTTGGGGAGATTGACCGTTCACGAAAAAAGAAAACGCAGTGGTACAAAAATTGGAAGCTCCTATCAGTAATCATCGGAATGATCATTGTACTCATGGTGTCGGGGATTAGCTTTTATCAAGCAAACCATTTTAATGCAAATATATCGATTAATGGTATAAAAGTTAGCGGTCTAACTATTGACGACGCTCTCAAAAAGTTACAATCTACTGTCTTAACGAACAAAGTCTATATTGGAGAAGAATTACTAATAGACGGAAATGATACAAAGATGGGAATTACTGAGGAGGACCGACCTGGAGTTAAAAAATTATTAAAAAGCCAGTGGACATTTTTTCCTTCATTTAAAACAAAGGATTTTACCTTAATCCCGAGCAAACAGGACGAATATCGAAGTATAAGCTTGAAAACACAGCTGGAACAAGAACTCAATGCAAGGAATGAGACTTTACAAGCCCCTAAGGATGCGCAGGTAACCTTACAAGAAGGAAAAATAACGATTATAAATGGCAGTGATGGTACGCAATATGATATTCCTAGTCTAATAGAGGAGTATGAAAAACAGCCATTTACGAGTGAGATCCATCTGAATCCTATATTGATTCAACCGTTCAAGGAAGACAGTCAGCTGGTAAAAGACCAAGAGAAGCTGCTGCAAGAGCTCCTTCAAAATACGGTTGACTATAAGGTACAGGACAAAGTTTATACGTTAAAAGGCAGTGAGGTTATTCAAAATGCCTCTGTGTCCACAGATATGAAAGTTTCAATCGACCCGAGCATGATAAAGAATAAAATTACAGAAATTAATAATGCCCAATCCACATTAGGGAAAAATTTCAACTTTACGACCCACTCCGGTTCAGTCATTACGGTTAAAGGTGAAGGCTATGGCTGGGCACTTGATGTCGAAAAAGAGGCAGCACTTGTTCAAGCTGCTTTTGAAAAAGGAGAGAAATCCATTTCTGCTTCCAACATACACGGAAACGGCTGGAACAATGAGGGCTATGGGTACGAAACCATTGCCAACAATGGAATTGGTGGCACCTATGCCGAAGTATCCATTGCCGAACAGCGTATTTGGCTTTACAGAGATGGAAATTTGGTCTTAACCACAAATGTGGTTACCGGTAAACACAGTACGGGTGAAGATACTTCACCTGGTGTATGGTATATTCTCTTTAAACGCACCCCTTACACACTTAAGGGCAGCGCCGTCGGCAAAGCTGATTATGCCGTCGAAGTCGATTACTGGGCACCCTTTACCAACAGCGGTCAAGGATTTCACGACGCCAGCTGGCGGACAAACTGGAACAACAACGCCTATCTTACACAAGGATCCGGCGGCTGCGTTAACGTATCTCCTAGTATGATGAAGGCTGTTTATGATAACCTCAGTGTCTATCAGCCAGTCGTAGTTTATTAAAAGCTCTATCTGAATAACCTGTATTTCTTTGAAACACACTAAACCAGTGTGCTCATAGAAATACAGGTTTTTTTATTGTAAGTAATTAAAGAAAGAAGGTGTTGAGATGAAGTATGAACAATTAGCAAAAGACATTATACAAAATGTCGGTGGAAAAGAAAATGTCAACAGCGTTGTCCATTGTATTACTCGTTTACGTTTTAAATTGAAGGATGAAGGAAAAACGAACACAGATGTTATAAAAAACATGGAAGGCGTTGTCACCGTGATGAAAAGCGGTGGTCAATATCAAGTAGTTATCGGAAACCATGTGCCAGATGTATACAAAGCAGTAGTAGACGTCGGCGGTTTCCAATCTCAATCAACTGTTGATACGCATGACGGCGGTAAAGGTCAAAAATCAAGTTTCATAGATATTATCTCAAGTATTTTCACCCCAGTTCTTGGCGTGCTTGCTGCAACCGGGATGATTAAAGGGTTCGTCGCCCTGTTCGTTGCACTAGGCTGGCTACAAAATACCTCCGGAACTTATCATATCTTAACCGCAATCGGTGACTCCTTGTTTTATTTCTTCCCTATTTTTCTAGGCTATACGGCCATCAAAAAATTCGAAGGGTCGCACTTTATCGGGATGGCGATTGGAGCATCACTGGTTTATCCGACGTTAACTACCTTAACAACGGGTGACCCAATCACCACTTTATTTTCTGGGAGTGTGTTTCAGTCCCCCGTTTATATTACTTTTCTAGGGATACCGGTTATTTTAATGAGTTACGCATCTTCGGTTATCCCGATTATACTGGCTGCTTATTTTGGAGCAAAAGTAGAGAAATTTTTCAAAAAGGTTATACCGGATGTCGTTAAAGCATTTATTGTACCGTTTTTAACTCTATTAATTGTGGTTCCGCTCACGTTCCTTGTCATAGGGCCAGTGGCCACATGGGCCGGTGTCCTTTTAGGTCAAGCCACTCTTTGGTTATATAATCTCAGCCCGATGATTGCAGGTCTTTTTGTCGGTGGTTTATGGCAGGTATTCGTTATATTTGGACTTCACTGGGGTCTTGTCCCTATTGCGATTAACAATCTTACCGTGCACGGCGCAGATCCAATTCTTGGTACCATGTTTGCAGCTTCCTTTGCTCAGATTGGTGCCGTACTGGGAGTTTGGTTAAAGACGAAGGATCAAAAATTAAAGTCACTTAGTTTACCTGCATTTATCTCCGGTATTTTCGGTGTAACGGAGCCAGCTATTTATGGAATAACACTTCCTCTAAAAAGACCGTTTATTATTAGTTGTATTGGCGGCGCAGTCGGTGGGGCAATTTTAGGTTTTATGGGCTCGCAAATCTATATGGTTGGGGGTCTTGGTATTTTTATGATCCCTACCTATATCAGTCCTAAAGGAGGACTAGATTCGGCGTTTTGGGGATCCATCATCGCGATGATTGTCGGGTTTATCGTCGGCTTTGTCTTAACTTGGCTGTTTGGAATGGGAAAAAATAATACAGCAAAGGAAAATACGAAAACAGTTGAGTCCACACCTACTGGTCAAACCCAATCAAATTCGAGCCATGGAAATGAGGTTCTTTTTAGCCCATTCAATGGTGAAGTAAAAGCTCTTTCTGAAATTAAAGATGCTGTATTTGCCTCAGGGGCACTAGGACAAGGAGTGGCAATAGAACCTTCCGAAGGAAAGTTATACTCCCCTATTTCTGGTACAGTAACAGCACTTTTTCCAACGAACCATGCGATTGGAATTACCTCAAACCAAGGAGCAGAAATATTAATTCATATCGGAATGGATACCGTTCAGTTAGAAGGAAAGTTTTTCACCTCTCATGTCTCGCAAGGAGCGCGAGTAGAAAAAGGTCAGTTACTAGTTGAATTTGATATTCCAGGTATCAAGGGGGCAGGATATATTGTCACTACTCCTGTGATTGTCACAAACACCGACCAATATCAAACCCCGATTATAACTGACCAAAGGCAAGTAAAAGCTGGCGATCGATTATTTGAGTTGAACACGAAGTAAAGAGGTCCCACTAGGACAAACTAATCGTTGAGACTTTTTAAAGGGATGATTAACGCAAATTATACAAGGGGTGAATGGGTTGAGTTCACAAACTAGAAAATTCCCAGATGGTTTTTTATGGGGTGGAGCGGTAGCCGCTAACCAATTGGAGGGTGCCTATCAGGAAGACGGAAAAGGGCTGTCCACTGCAGATGTTTCACCGAATGGAATCATGAATCCTCCTGATTTTTCAATGACTCAATTTAATTTGTATCATGAAGGTATCGATTTTTACCATAAATACAAAGAAGATATTGCCTTATTTGCCGAAATGGGATTCAAGGCGTTCCGTTTCTCGATTGCCTGGACACGTATCTTTCCTAACGGCGATGACCAAGAGCCTAACGAAAAGGGCCTTCAATTTTACGACGATATGATTGATGAGTTACGCCGATATAATATTGAACCCGTTGTGACAATTTCTCACTATGAAATGCCGCTTGGGCTTGTTAAAAATTACGGCGGTTGGAAAAATCGTCAAGTCGTTAATTTTTATGAAAAATTTGCTCGTACCATTTTTACTCGTTATAAAGATAAGGTAAGATTTTGGATGACCTTTAATGAAATTAACGTTCTCCTTCATGCACCGTTTACTGGCGGCGGGCTGCTTTTTGAAGATGATCAAAAGAACGAACAGGACATTTACCAAGCGGCCCATCATCAATTTGTCGCAAGTGCTCTCGCCGTAAAAGCCGGGCATGAAATTATTCCGGTATCCCAGATTGGCTGTATGATTGCGTCGATGATCACCTATCCGTATAGCTCAAGACCAGACGATATGTTTGCAGCCTTAACACAGGACCGAAAAACCTTATTCTTTTCCGATGTACAATCAAGAGGCTATTATCCAACCTATATGTCGAATTATTTTATCGAAAATAATATTGATTTCAAAATGGAGGATGGCGATTTAGAGCTTCTACAGGAAAATACTGTGGATTACATTGGCTTTAGCTATTATATGTCATTTGTGGCGAGTACCGCACCAGAGCACGAAGCTGCAAGAACAGCCGGAAATCTGTTCGAAGGGGTGAAAAACCCTTATCTACAAGCCTCAGAGTGGGGTTGGCAAATCGACCCGAAAGGCTTAAGAACGGTATGTAATCAGTTATATGACCGCTATCAAAAACCGTTATTTATTGTTGAAAATGGACTTGGTGCAGTCGACAAAGTGGAGGAAGACGGTAGTATTAATGATGATTACCGTATTGAATACCTACGCGAGCATATCAAGGAAATGAAAAATGCCATTGGCGACGGGGTCGAAATTATGGGGTATACGTCATGGGGACCAATCGACCTTGTGAGTGCCTCGACTGCAGAGCTGAAAAAACGCTATGGATACATTTATGTCGACCGTGATAGCCAAGGGCAAGGTTCAAATGAAAGGATTAAGAAGAAAAGCTTTGATTGGTATAAACAGATTATTGCTACCAATGGAGAGGACCTTTAAACAATTCGATATATCGATTACGGGTACTAAACACTTAAGCACCACTATTAAAAAAGAGAGGGGAAACTCCCCCCTCTCCTGCTAGTTATCCACCTTATTTTTTCGAATTATTAAGCTTTACAATAATCTGATTGGATTGGATCACAGAATTTCCGGTATGATCCCATGCCTTGTAGGTTACAGTATAAACTCTATCCCCGCTTCCACTTCTCTCTGCTCTTAGTAGAAAATCAGTATCAAAGGTTCCAAAGTCTGCTCCCTGAATATCATGGAGTGTATCCCCATCACCTTTTCCGTTTCCTGGTTGATTACTTGTAATGGATACTAGTTCAATTCTCTCTAGCCCTGAAAGAGTATCTGCGCCTTCAACCAACGCTTTAATTGGAATAAGCGCATGGTTTCGATCGGTTAGGACGCTCGTATTAAACGACACATTCAATGTTGGAGCACTTTTATCGATTTTTACTGTAACAGATTGAACTTCTTCAATGTTACCTAAGAGATCTGTACTTCTGTACTGAACCACATTTTCTCCTTCAGCACTTACATCAAATGACCCCTGATAGGTTTGCCAATTACCGGTATTAAGTTTATACTCTGTTTTTGCAACACCAGATTTATCATCTAAAGCATTCAGAGTAACATTTACACTCTCGTTATACCATCCATTACGGTCTTGCCCAGAAAGGACCGCCTCCGTTACGGGTGCCTTGGTGTCACCATCCACGCGATATAAATAGAAATCATCTAATGTACCCCATGCACCTGCGTTTGCTTTGATACTTGCCCCGATGGTAATGGTTCCATCTAGAACAAGGATCTCCTTGATTTGAGGATTGCTCCAATTTACCCAGCCGTTTACGGAGGTATTGGCTTTTAGTTCTTTTTCGCCAGTTTTCGCAAACAAGTACATTTCTGGGTTCGCTGCTTCCCCACCTTGCAGGAACATTGAAAGGTTGTAATAACCTGGTTCTAAACCTGTAATGGTTTGCTCTACTTTGAAATCCACACCTTTATCTGAGTAAAAATGTAAAGCATATTCTCCTGATTTCGCGTCTGAAGCCTTTTTTTGGAATGAAGTATGTGGCTGAGTTCCATTTCCATAACTAACCTTCCACATTGCTCGATCACTATTTTCAAAGCCAGGGTTTACCACATAATTTTTAGGATTGATGGTAAGATGTGCTTTTACAGTCGCTCCACCTTCAACTACGCCTTCAATTACATACTTTCCAGCACCGCTGTTGATCGCTTGTTCAAGTGCAGGTGCATCCCAAGTAACAGAAGTCGAGCCTATTGTTCCATTATTATAGGTAACTGTTACGGTTTCAGGTAAAGTAATTTCTTCTCCTAGAATTGCACTTACGGTAA
The DNA here is from genome assembly GCF_030817595.1 of Neobacillus niacini. Taxonomy (GTDB): domain Bacteria; phylum Bacillota; class Bacilli; order Bacillales; family Cytobacillaceae; genus Neobacillus; species Neobacillus niacini_G. Next base: position 4,992,479 of record NZ_JAUSZN010000001.1, on the reverse strand, counting down.
CATCTTTAATTTCATCGATTTTTAACGGTGCAACTGCTCCCGTATCAACATAGTTAAACACGTTTAATGAAGGTAATGGTTTACCAGTGAAATCAAACAAAGCTTGGTTATCTACTGCACTTCCGCCATACCACGCACCTGCATCATGTGGATCATATTCCCCAGCGAAGCTAGTTGCCCAGCCAGAACCATACTTTTCCCAGATTGCCTTATTTTGCTCAAACTGAGTAGCTGGACCGACTGGAAGCCATGCCGGTTCCCAATAAAACACACCAATTCCCGCTTCTCCAACATTAGCAACTGCTTGGATTACGTCTCTAACCGAATTCGCTTGGCCTTGAACAGTAATCGGGTAATTTAATACCTGACCGGAATCCTTCGGTGCTGTGTTTCCGTGGCCATCTCCATCTTCAGCTGTATACGCATAAGAGGTTTCAGCGACCATTACCTTTTTGCCATAGGTATCGGCAACATTTTTCAGAACAGCCGTTAAATTGCTTAAGGTACCATGCCAGAATGGATAATAAGAGCTGGCAAAGACATCATAGTCTACTCCGTTATCATGAAGTGTTTTTGCTAAAGAGGCATATCTTCCTGCAGTTTCCGGATTTGTAAAATGTACCGCTACTAAAATAGTAGAATCTACGGCTCTAATCGCTTTACTACCCTCATTGAAGAGTGCACTAACCTTTGTCCAATCCTTCTCTCCTGCAACTCCACCATTTGTTTCATTCCCAACCTGAACCATACCAATGTTAATTCCTGCAGCCTTCATCGCTTCTAGGCTTTCTTTTGTATAGTTGTATAAAGCGGTTTTCTTATCTTCAAAACTTAAGTTTGCCCAAGCCTTTGGTGCTTGCTGTTTAGCAGGGTCCGCCCAGAAATCAGAGTAATGGAAGTCTACTAATAACTTCATTCCATTTGCTGTTGCTCTTTTCCCAATTTCAATCGCAGTTGCTAAATCGTTGTTTCCACCGCCATAACCGTTTCCAGCAGCATCAAATGGATCGTTCCAGACGCGAACACGTACATAATTGACACCCGAATCTGCTAATGTCTTAAAAATATCTTGTTCTGCGCCTGCTTCGTTTTTAAATGTTACGCCACTGTTTTCTAATGAAACTATACTCGAAACGTCTACACCTTTAATAAAGTCCTTACTGATACCTTCTACTCTTTCAACAAAAATATCAGCATCCACTGGATCAGGGACGCTAGCATTCAGCGACTTTAACGTTACGCTATCTAAATAGCCCCAAGCCTTTGGTGCACCACTCACAATGGCACCCACCTCAAAATTTGAAACTTCTTCACTAACCTCAAAATTCAGCGTGATTGTTCCCCAGTTATTATAGCCTGTAGTTGCTGCTGCATTTGTCATTTGATTTCCAGCAAATAGTTTTACAGATCCCGCTTCCGCACCTGCACCACCCATAGAATGGATTGATAGTTCGTAGCTTCCAGCTGGAAGTTTTGCTAGAGTCTGCTTAACAGTAAATGATTGGGTTTCGCTTGCTGTTTCTTTAATCCAATATTTAAATGCATGCTCACCTTCATCCTTCTTAATATATGGATCTCCGGAATAGGAGAAGTATTGTAAATCAAGATGATTCCAAACAGGTGCTTCAACTTTCCATGATCCATCATCCCAAAAATCTGATTCAAATCCCCCATTCACCAAAGACGGTAAAGCTGCTGCATTTGCGGGTTTGATGTTGATCAATAATGAACTAAACACCATTAAAAACGCTAAAAACATTGCTACAATTCTGCCACTTCGTTTTCCCATTCTCCCATCACCTTTACAATAATTTGTATTGTCTGCTTATTAATGATGTCAATCTAGTAGTAAGCGGTTCCAATTAATCTAGCAAACTTATTTATATGAATAGAAACCACCCACCCTAAAAATAGAATGAATGGTTCCATCATCATCGTCTTGCGCCCTCAAACCCCTTTCTTGAGGACAGATCTCTCTCCTGCATTCTTAGTTTTGTCCTCAAGACCCTTTGTTGAGGACAAATCTCTCACTTACATTCTTAGTTTTGTCTTCAAGACCCTTTGTTAAGGACAGATCTCTCTCCTGCATTCTTAGTTTTGTCCTCAAGACCCTCTATTGAGGACAAATCTCTCGCTGGGGATTCTTAGTTTTGTCCTCAAGACCCTTTATTGAGGACAAATCTCTCGCTGGCATGCTTAGTTTTGTCCTCAAGACCCTTTATTGAGGACAAATCTCTCGCTGGCATGCTTAGTTTTGTCCTCAAGACCCTTCATTAAGGACAGATCTCTCTCCTGCATTCTTAGATTTGTCCTCAAGACCCTCTATTGAGGACAAATCTCTCGCTGGGGATTCTTAGTTTTGTCTTCAAGACCCTCTATTGAGGACAAATCTCTCGCTGGCATTCTTAGTTTTGTCTTCAAGATCCTTTATTAAGGACAGATCTCTCTCCTGCATTCTTAGTTTTGTCTTCAAGACCCTTTGTTGAAGACAAATCTCTCACTTGTATTCTTAGTTTTGTCCTCAACATACCTTATTAAGGACTAATTTCGGTCACTATAGAAGCCTCTAAGTGACCGAAAACATTTTTGACTGTCGTTAGTTACAGTATTATAAAAAGAGTCCAACTGTCCGCCTGAGGTGGACAGTGTCCACCGACGGTGACAGGCACCCAAATTGGTACCCGAACTATTTCCTCTTCTCAAGGATTCTTACTTCATATTTTTCTAGGGTGAATTCACCTGATAGCTCTTCACCGGTAAGATGGTCTGTTACTGGTGTTTCGATGGTGATCGGCTGTTTTTCCTCTGTAAAGTTCATGACGAATACGTAGTCACTTTCTACTGATTGTCGAACTTGAACGGAAACGCCTAGCCCGTGATTTACTTTAAAGGCTGGTTCAAGTGACAGATCATTGATCAATTCTTGGTAGAAGTCACGTTGGAACTGGTCTTCTAGTCGGCCGCCAATGTAGTAGGCTTTTCCACCTTGATACTTATTGCTTGTTACCGCCGGTGTTCCTGCATAGAAATCATCGGTATAGGTGGCTTCCACTGTTGCTTTTCCAACCTTAATAATCGTTGCATAATCTTTTAATTCGTAAGATTGATTGCGATAGGCCACAGCATTTCTATCACTTGGATAGTACGTATCTGTTTCCACGGGATTGATTCCAAAAATATCTTGCAGATCCTTGTGCCACCCGCCCGTATAGGTTAAATCATGTTCATTAACAATGCCGCTAATATACGTCGTTACTAACGTACCGCCGCCGGCCACAAAAGCCTTAAGACGTGCAATTGTTTCTTCACTGACTAAATAAAGCATTGGAATAATCAATAATTTATAGTTCGAAAAATCCTGTTCCTTCGTAATGACATCAACGGGAATATCCTTTTCCCAGAAAGCCCGATAATGCTGAACCAAGGTTTGCGGATAACGTTTTGTTTCCAACCCGTATCCTTGTGCATCATTAAGTGCCCAATTGCTTTCCCAATCATAGAATATCGCGACTTCAGCAGGACGATTAGTACCAACAATATCGGAAAGTTTTTCAAGCGTTTTACCGACTTCGGCAACTTCTTGGAATACGCGGTTTTCTGAACTATTGTCATGATCGACAACGGCACCATGGAATTTTTCCGAAGAGCCGCGGGATTTCCGCCATTGGAAGTAAAGAACACTATCAGAGCCATGTGCCACCATTTGCATCGAAGCAAGCATATGCATGCCAGGTCGTTTCGCTTTGTTGACTGGGTGCCAGTTAACCATGCTTGGAGTGGATTCCATTAGTAAAAATGGCTGCTGCTTTAGGGAACGATATAAATCATCAATAAAGCCTACTCTCATTGCTAAATCCGCTGTGCTCTCCCAATCATTATGCCAAGCAGGATAAGCATCCCAGCTGATAACATCCAAATGCTTTGCAAATTTGCTATAATCCAGCGCTTGGAATGGGATTAACTCATGTGTGTCCGCCATAAAGTTTGTTGTAATGGGAACCTCTGGGGTTAATTCTTTAATCGGAACAATCTCATTTTCAAAGAAATCAATGGTTTGGTCGGTAACAAAACGGCGCCAATCTAGATTTAAGCCGTGAACCATGCTTTCTCCGATTGAAGAAGGGGATTCAATTTGCGACCAATCTGTGAAAGTGTGGCTCCAGAAAGGGCCCCACCATGCGTCGTTTAAAGATTTTAAGTCGTTGTTATATTTCTTTTTAAGCCATCCTCTAAATGCGTCCTGGCATAGGTCGCAATGACATTCACCGCCATACTCATTTGAAATATGCCACATAAGTAAAGCTGGATGATTCCCATAACGTTCTGCCAGCAAACGATTAATCTTCTGCGTTTTTTCACGATAAACAGGCGAAGTAAAACAGTGATTGTGCCTGCCGCCATGCAGCATTTTAACTCGTGAACCATTCACACGCAGTACCTCAGGGTATTTTTGTGACATCCAAGCAGGTCTAGCCCCGCTTGGTGTCGCCAAAATCACTCGGCCATTAATGCTATAGATGTCATCGATCACTTTATCAAGCCACTCAAAGTTGTAGACACCTTCTTCCGGCTCAAGTGCCGCCCACGCAAAAATTCCGACCGAGAATGTATTCGTATGGCTCTTCTGCATTAATTTAATATCGTCTTCTAATATATCTGGACGGTCTAACCATTGGTCCGGATTATAGTCTCCGCCGTGCAGCATAAAGTCAGCCTTCGTCACGTAAGTTTTTTCATGTTTAGACATAGTAATCTCCCTTTACATTTGTTACTTACTTCACCATTACCCTTTCGTACCACCTGCAGTTAAGCCAGAAACGAATTGCTTTTGCAGCAGCAAGAAGGTAATCGCAATTGGAATACTAATTAAAATCGCACCGGCTGCGAATGTTGTATAACTCGCACCCATTACATCGTTCACTAATTTATATAATCCAATTGGTAATGTGAAAGAATCAGGTGTTCTCAGAATAACCGATGATAAAACGAAATCCCCAAGCGGACCTGTGAATCCATTCATTGCTACAACCGCTAACATCGGTCTTGATAATGGCAGGATAATTTGCCAAAAGATTCGAGTGTTGCTGGCGCCGTCAATCTTTGCGCTTTCATCTAAATCCATTGGAATCGAATCCATGTAGCCCTTCATTAGATAGGTATTCATCGGTATTTGTCCGCCAATATAGAGAAGGATTAATAACCAATGACTATTCATCATCCCAAGAATTTGCGCTAATACAAACAGTGCGATTAACGCAGCAAATTGAGGAATCATTTGTAATAACAGAAACAACATTAATGCATTTTTTCTTCCTTTAAAGCGAAAACGTGAAAAAGCATAAGCTGTAAACGATACCGTGATCATTGACCCCAGCATGGTAAAAATGCTGATTTTCAAAGAGTTTAAATACCATTTACCATATTGAAGACTTTCTTTTCCCGCAAATAACTCTTTATAATGCTCAAGAGTTGGGTTTTTCGGGATTATCGAGGTACTGATTAAACTGTTACCTGGGTTAAAGCTTGCCCCTACGGTCCAAAGTAAAGGATAAATAATCAGCACAGTCATAAAAAGCAGCAGGGCATAGGTAAAAAATAGACGAACGAATCGGTTGGTTTTCATAGTTGTCTGCATATTTTATGCCCCCTCCTTGAATGAATTTGTACGTCTAAATTGCCATAAGGCGATACCGATAACGAAGATTGATAATAAAATCGTTAAGGCTGCGGCAAGCGAGTATTGACTTGATTGCATTGTCAGTTTATAGATCCATGACACTAAGATGTCGGTTCCGCCAGCTGTTGATCCAGCCACCGCAGGACCACCGCCATTGAAAAGATAAATAATATTAAAGTTATTAAAGTTAAAGGTAAACTGCGTAATGACAATCGGTGCCATCGCAATTAAAATCATTGGCATCGTAATATTCTTAAATTTAGCAAAAATGGAGGCACCATCAATGGTTGCCGCTTCGTATAAATCCTCAGGAATCGACTGAAGGACACCTGTTGTTACGATGAAGATATAAGGGAATCCAAGCCATCCCTGCATAAGGATTAGTGCGACCCTCGCCCACTTCTCATCTGTCATCCACGGGATAGGATTCATCCCAAAAAACGCTAAAATATCATTGTTGATCGCACCAAAACTATCATTAAATAGTCCTGCAAAGATTAGGATTGTTACAAACCCAGGCACCGCCCATGGTAACACCAAAATAGTACGGAAGAATTTCTTGAAGCGTACTTCCTTTTGATTCACTACAATCGCTAAGAAAACACCAAGACTTACTTGTAAAGATGATGCTACAAGCGTCCAAATAACCGTCCACGCTAAAACATCAAAGAACGTGGAACGCCAAATATCAACCGTGAAGATTTCCGCAAACGTTTCTAGGCCCACCCAATCGGCTAAGTTTGCAGGTGGCGAATGGTACAAATCATAATTGGTAAACGCTAATGCGAAACTAAACAAAATCGGAAAGATTACCGCAAAAATTAATAAAAACAGTGATGGACCACTAATTAAGTAAGGATATCCTTGTCCAATTAAATTTTGATATTCACTCTTCAGTGAAGTGACAGGGAAATTTTCATCTCGCAGCTTTCCATTTTTATATGCATCTTTAAGATTCCAATAATAAATACCTAGTCCAAAGGCAGAAACAATTAAAGCAATAATTCCTTCTGCTAAAAGAAAGATGGAGTTATCGCGAGGTACTTCCGTTCCTAAGGTAAAGAGTCCCCAAAACCCCATATTCAATAGGTCTCCAAATGCGACCACAAACGAAGCACCAAGAATAAGGAACACAAGACCCTTCACCCATTGCTTATTATAAAACTGGCCTAGTCCAGGTATGATAGATAAAAGCGGGGCTATCGTACGATGTTGCACTTTCTTCACCTCTCTATATAGATGACCGTTAAAAATGTTACTTTTTATTGGCTCTAATATTCAAATTCATATAACAAATGGTGTCAAACATAAGTAGCGTTTGACACCATTATTTGATTTACTACTTATTTTTTACCATGTTTTGCTTCAATTTGACCTTTGATGGTTTCAACCGCTTGATCTAATGCTTCTTTTGGTTGAGCTTTACCAGTTGCAATTGTTTGCAGGGCAGAATCAGCAGGTGCCCAAACTTCGTTCATTTGAGGAATATTAGGCATTAATACTGAGAATTTAGATTGTTCAGCAACAGCTTTTGCAGCAGGGCTTTCAGTAACAACAGGATCATTAGCCAAAGATGCTACAGCTGGAACTTCCTTCGTAATTTCATATCTTGTTTTAGAGTTTTCTTCGTTTGAAATAAATTCAACAAACTTTTCAGCAAGCTCAGGGTTTTTAGAATAAGAACTTACGTTATAGCTTTTTACACCAATAAATGCTTGCATGTTCTTACCATTTCCAAGCTCAGGTAATTTTTGTACACCGAAGTTAACGCCTGCTTTTGTAAATGGCTCGATATTCCATGGACCAGAAATAATCGCCGTAGCTTTTCCTTCAGTAAACAATGATTCGATTACATTAATACCTTGTTCACCAACAATACCTGCTGGGAATAAACCTTCTTTATAGAACTTTTGGATATATTGTGCACCCTCAATGGCACCAGCATTATTTAGTCCGATATCAGTTGGATCGTAACTGCCGTTGTCATCTTGACCAAAGATGTAACCGCCATATCCGCTTAATACACTGTTTGCATAGTAGATTTGATCAAATAGTGCTAGGAAACCAAACTTTTCACCATTCGCAACACCTTTAGAATAGTCATACCATCCTTCAAGAGTAGTCGGCAGCTGGTCCTCAGAGATTAGGTCTTTATTGTAGAAAAGCATTGTTGTTTCTACAGCTTTCGGTAATCCATAAACCTTACCTTCAACCTTTTGTGCATCCATTGCAGCTTCTGTATAAATTCCTTGAGTTGCATCATCCACATCTAATTCTTTGATTAACCCTTCAGTAACAGCTGTACCAATCTGGTCACTTGGCATAGTAAGAACGTCTGGACCTGTACCTGCTGGTCCATCAAGACGTAAGTCCTCTATTTGTTTTGTATATTGTTTTTCTACCATTTTTACTTTTACATCATTTTCTTTTTCAAACTTGGCAATGGCGTCTTTAATACCTTCACCCTTCATAATGTCTTCCCAAACAAGTAACTCTTTCGGTTTATCTGCTTCTTTTGTGTCTCCGCCTTTAGCGTCATCCTGTGGTCCACATGCTGCTAAAGATAAAGTTAAAGCAACACCGCTCATAAGGCAAAAATATTTTTTAAACTTTTTCATGGATGTACATCCTTTCAAAATATATTAATAATTCCTTTACTTGACGCTTTATGAAAGCGTTTCAGTAAATATAATATACCACTGACTAGAAAACATGTAAACAATTTTTTTACTTAAATTAGTAAATTGTTTTACTCAAACTTCAGTTAGTACTTTTTCGAATTATTAACTCAGAACCAATATACAATGTTTTCACTAGTTTTCTTTTTTCCATTACTCGTTCGAGCAATAGCTGAACCGCATTTTTACAGATTTCCCTTAAATCAATATGAAAGGTAGTAAGTGGCGGTGAGACATATTTTGTCACACTAATATTATTAACACTGACGATACTTACACGATTTGGGATGGCAACACCGTATTCATTCAACGCCTGAAGGCAGCCTACTGCGATTGGATCAGCTGCAATATAGAAGGCTGTTGGCAGCTTGTCCCCCAGCTGTTGAATAGCATTTTTCATGAGAATATAACCACTTTCTACAGAAAATCCCCTGCGATGAAAAATATAAGAATCCTTCAACAAACCCTTTTGCTCCATATATCTGCGAAACACACGCTCCCGCAAATCCATTTCATCCTCACCGGTGTTTGGATTGTGGTAAGTCCCTCCAATAAAACCAATCTCTGTATGACCTTTTCCCATTAAGAAATCTACCGTTTTTCTTGTAATTTGCGGGAGATCAGGTCTTACAGAGTCAAAATGATTCGGATCAGGTGATGTATCTAGAAAGACCCCATTTGTCGTTATACCTCTCAAATGTGAAAGTTCTTTGTCTGAAAAAGTCCCTACAGCAATGAATCCCTCAATCGTATCAGGAATCTGATGAATGCCATCGGAAATTTTGTAAGTAATCATCTCAACATTGAATAACCTTGCCATTTTTTCTATCTCAATGCGCATTGTTTTAAAATATACATCCTCTAATTCTTCTATATCCGTTAGCCAATATAAAAAAGCGATATTCTTTACTAACAGCCTCACCGTTTTCTTGCGGTAATTGAGCTCCTCTGCCACATCATAAATCTTTTCACGTGTCTCATCTGAAACAGACAGACTTTGGTCATTATTTAGAACCCTTGAAACAGTAGAAGCCGAGTAACCCGACTTTTCGGCTATATCTTTTATCGTTGCCATTGTGAAACCTCCATATATTCATAGTGTGCAATTCTCAGGATGCGTATTATTTAGTAAACTTATTTACTAAATTTTACGCTATTTTTTATTTAATTTCAAGTGAATATTCCATAATAAACATGTGGACATGAATCTTCTTTAATCGGTATACTTTTGATTTGAAATAGTTTAGAAAGGATAGAGGGGAAACAATTTGAGTCCATCACAAAAATTATTACTCAGTATTCATGCTTGTTTCGGCTTGGCCACTACAATGTCAGGCTTGTTCTTAAATCTCTATCTATGGAGACTTTCAAATGATTTGACAGTAAACGCTTCCTTTATCCTTGTAACATTCTTTTTTGGTACCGTCTCTTTTGCTGTCGGTGCACTGCTGTCAAAAAAGACAGATAGAATCTTTAGTTTTCAAATCGGGATTGGTTTAACAGCGTTATTTTATTTACTTGTGATCCTATTACAGGAGAAGACCGCTTCGTATCCAATGGTAATCGGCATTTTGAATGGAACAGCCACAGGTTTCTACTGGTTGGGCTACCTAGTGTTGATTTATGACCTTGTGGATAATCACTCACGCTCACAATTTATGGGAAAACAAATGGCCGTATTTGGATTAGTCAATACATTGGGTCCGGCCATTGCTGGATATGTCATTTCTAGCCTAAATTTTACTGGGTACAACCTTGTATTTTCTCTATCTTTATTATTATTTTTTACCGGACTTATTCTTAGCTTTCGGCTTCCGAAAGATGCCTCGCCTAAAAAACCTTTATATTTACGATTATTATGGAGGGTTAACAAGCGGAAATCAGCGTTAAAACCAATGTGGTTTGGATGGTTAATTTGGGGGACTTGTGAAGGAATACTTGCTTTCTTCCCAACAGTCATCTTATTTATGACCGTTAAGAATGAATTTCTCGTTGGAATCAGCTCCATCCTGTTTGGAACCGTTGCTATCCTTTCAAGTCTATGGCATAGCAGGTACAACAATAGAGACCGAGAACCCTATACCTTACTGATTGTCTGGTTGATGTACTTCCTTGCTTGTATCCCGATGATTCTCACTATGAATATATGGACAGTCTTTATCTTCCTGATTGTCAATGAAATCAGTAAAGCATTAATAGGAGTAACCTATTTCAGTTTCATGTTCAGGTCCATTAAGGATTTGCCCAAGTCAGGGTTGCGGACAGAATCAATGGTCATGAGGGAAATCATGCTTAACATTGGCAGACTACTATCAATCACCACGTTTATTTTGCTTTACCTGGTGGCTAAAGAGCTGACCATTTATTATTTTCTATTTGTGATATTCATACAAGGATTGCTATTTAAGATCCTTTCTGCCGAAAATGATGGGATTATGGTTAGGAAAAATATTAAAATCTATAGTTAAGTCGTACTTCAGCAGCAGCGAGCACTCGTTGCCGTTTTTTGTCAGGAATGAATTCCGCTTATATTTCATTGATTTCCGATGATGGGTAGGCAGTTTTTTGAAAATACAAGTCGGGGCTCCTTTGGAAAACTGGACTGTTCTCTTAACTTTATAAAAAACACTAAAAACGTGTAGAGTCTGCAAAACTCTACACGTTCTTAGGCACCTTCGCTTTTTAATAAATCAAACAATTCTAATTATACGATAACAAACCGTTGCCAATAAACAATTGGCTTTAGTTTTTATTAATAATTTTTACCACCATGTGCTTAATCCATTATCATCCCCCGATAATGATTTTGTCATCGATTTTGACAATGGGGTCTTTAATGACGCAGTCGATATGGACTCCTGCCTCATTGGTGCCACCAAATGGTTTGTTGCTTCCAAATGCAATATGTACAGTTCCAAATACTTTTTCATCTTCCAAGACGTTTCCAGTTAATCGGGCTTTTTTATTTGTTCCAATTCCAAATTCTGCGATCACTCGACCATTGCCATCACCAAGTAATTCGAGTAAACGCTTACCTACTTCACCATCTGCATCAGTTAATCTCCCATTTTGCACTGTTAAAGTGACAGGCTCCCGAACGACACCAATTCCTGCAATCGATCCGTCAACCATAATCGTCCCATTCGCAGAATCTTCAAGGGGTGCAACATAACTTTCACCTGAAGGCAGGTTTCCGGATTCTCCTTTTTCACGAAAAACACCGGTACTTGGAATCCCCGGTCTCCCTTTTATCGAAAAGGTCAATTTCATATTTTCCTTCTCGATGGTAACCTGCTCACCTTCATCTAGCAAGCTACAATAATACGCGGTTAGTTCCTCTACCTCTGCATAATCTGCCGTGATGGCGCCCTCTTGGAGCATATCCATTGTAACTCCTGGCATTGTCGCAATCCGAGCACCTGCTGCTGAGGCTTCTTTTCTAGAAATGGTATGTGTAAGAGAATGGTGGGTAATGCACAGAGCGACATCTGTTGCTTTCATCGCATTAGCAACAGGTTGTGGTGGCTCTTCGCCCGATTTGGATCTCGTCACCATCCTCATCAGGATGGTTTCATTACCTAAATTGATACCTGCTTGATAAAACACATCGGCAATTTCCGATGATTCAGAATCAGTAACAATTAAGATATTCTCGTTTTCTTTGAGATTTAAATTATGTTTTAATATAGCTTGGGCTACTATAATTAATTCTTGCATTTTTTCCTCCTAAAGCATTAGACCTTTAATTTTAATTGGTATCTTTCAATCGTATCACTTATCAAGTCTCTTGCCTTTTTTAGGGGTATGAGGTATTCTTGTATTTTTTCATCTGACATCCGATAAGTTGGGCCAGAGACGGTTACAGAACCGATGATCTCCCCTTGTTCGAACAACGGGACTGCAACAGCGATAACATCGGGCGTATATTCACCCTGACTTTGAGCCCAGCCGGATTCCTTTATTTTCTTCAATTCAGCTCTTAGTTCATCTGGATCAGTCATGGTCGTTTTTGTGTACTTTACTAAATCGTTCTCAATAATCGATTCAATCATTTCATCAGGCAAGTAAGCTAAGATTGAGCGATAAGAGGCTCCTACGTATAATGGCGCTCTGCTTCCTGCGGTAACCGAAAACTTCACTTTATTCTCAGGTTCTAAAACCTCAAGTGTAACTGCTTCACTTCTATCTAATATGGTTAAAAAAATCGATTCACCGGTTGCATCCATTAAATCATTAAGTATCGGACGAATTAATTTATTTACATTTAGACTTTCATACATAATCATTCCTAATTCCCATGGAGCATATCCTAATGAATACCTCTTTGTAACCTTATCTTTCGAAATAAATCTATTTTTCTCCAAAGTTTCGAGAATTCGATAAATATTGGTATGATTTAAACCCAGTTCATTGGCGAGCTCTCTTCCTCCCCAAACTGGTCTTTCTCTAGTAAACATCATAAGCACCTTTAGAGCCAAATCTAGCGTTTTTAACATAGAGATTCCCCCCTCTTTTATTACATACATAATTTTTCCTAAAAGCAAGAGGATTTCTATAATTTCCCGCAGTTACCAGCCCTAAACTTTTCAGAAAATATCCATGGTATAGTAACTACGGGTAATAGCAACGAGCAAGGACGCAAACTCAAAACGAAACCTTTACTTTGGTATAAATAAACTTACTTTTCATTCAGGAAATCAATCACTGCTGCAATATAAACCTTCGCACAACGAACGATATCTTCTACCCTAACTTTTTCATTGTACCCGTGTATACTAGGCAAGTAGGCAGGTCCGTATTGCAGGACAGGAATTTGGTAATCCCTAAAGTGGCGGGCATCACTGCTAGCCCATTGCATAACTCCATATGCCTCTTTTCCCGTTACATAGGAAATATTATCAACAATTGCTCGGCAAACAGGATCTTCAGCAGACGTGTAGTTTGCCTCGCTCTTAAATCCGAATTGATGAATTTCATAGCGAATTCCCAATTCATCAAGATTTTTGCGTAAATATGAAGTAACAAAGTCTTGTGTCACGCCAAAAGGTAAACGGCAGTCAATCTGGACTTTACAGCTTTCAGGGATTACATTTGATTTTGTTCCACCTTGAATCGTCCCAATATTACAAGTGATTTTTTCAAGGACAGGCTGGAACTTTTCACGGTCTGTTTCAACTTCCCTCATATACCGTTTCGAAACTTCAACTAACCCTTTTGCTTCCTCAGGAATTTCTATTTCTAAATCCCATAGCGATCTAATTTTTTCGATGGCCGCGATGGCGTCCGTTATCGCATTATTACCTGCTATTGGTGATAAACTACCATGACCGGGTTCACCAAAAACCTCCAGTTCAAACCAGTAAGATCCTTTTTGACCAATTGTTGGGTTCAATGGTGAGGAAGGTTCTGCAATTAAAGCGCCATCCCCTGTAATCAAACCGTTTTTAAGTAGCCATGGAACACCAAATTCTCCGCCCGTTTCTTCATCCGGAACGATGGCCAAGGTCAGCTTGCCAGGTAATTCAACATCTAATCGTTTTAATAGACCAAAGACGAAAATCAAACCGCCAAGGCCAGCTTTCATATCGCTCGCCCCTCTTCCAAGAAGCCATCCATCCTTTACTTCTCCAGAGAATGGATTGAAGTCCCATTTAGACAAGTCACCAGCAGGGACCACATCTGTATGCCCACAATAGATTAAATGCTTTCCTTTATTCTCTTCTCCTATCGAAGAAATTAGATTAAACATTTTATCATTTGATTCATGCCACTCGGATTCCAATCCAAATTGATTTAGGTAGTTTGCAATAAATTCGGTTATTTCGGTTGAATCTCCCGGAGGATTTTCACTTGGAATCTGAATTAATGAACTACAAAGCTCGATTAATTCATCCTTTCTCTTTTCTACTTCGTCAATGAGTACTTGTTTTAAACTAGTTAAATCACTCATTTTACTGTCACCTTATTTCCCTTTGTTTGTAGATGAGTCATTTTCCCATAAAGAGATTCTAAAGTTGCAAATTCCTCTTGATCGTAAAATGAACACTTATTCTCACCAAAAAGCTTAGCCACTTCGATCACATAACGAACAACTTGTTCTACATCTAATGGATGTGTTGCACCCGTTCCACAGCCAGCTACTGCTGTTTCAGTTGTAATCGCTACGCCGACAACAGGACTCGTTGTTGCCACTGCAGGTTGAAGAATACTATTAACATGATAAACACCATTTCCGTATGGTGTAATATCTTGGGTTGTAATTGGCAGGGTTACTGGCAGGATTCCCGTTGATTGCGTATAAACCTTTAATAAATCATTGCTAATCTTTAAAATATATCCCTCTTTTACTGTTGGGGTAATCGCAAACCCTTTATGGTTGGTAATCATATTCCCTTTTGTGGTATCAATTGATAGAATCGCATCCATCTCTTCCGTCACTTCATGATTATTCATCGCTAAAATATCGACAGGAGAGTCCATGAATGGTACAGGGTCATGTGGTAAGGTTGGTGCTGTTGGACAGATATGTGTAGTTAAAATAACATCGCCATTCAGCTGATCACCTTTACCACCCATATCAAGAAGCTTTGCTGCAGCCGCAACACATGAAAGTGCACCATCACCATCCGAAACAAATCCCTTTACTTCTGGACGGGCTCCAATTCCACCTAACCGGCCAATAATCCCTAGGGTAGGCGCATTCCCACCATTTAGCTTGCCATTTTTACCAGGCACGACAATCTTAATAAAATCAGTTGATCCTTTCTTGCCTTCAACAGTTTGAACTGTTACATTTCCACGAGTTGAAATCGTTTCAAGATAGTTTTTTACATCCAATCCTGATACATGAATATTATCCATTAAATCTAATACTTCGGTAACATGCTTTAATGACATTTAAAATTCCTCCATTTATAAGTTATCTTGTAGATGACAGGCAACTCGCTGATTGCTTCCAGTCTGTTTAAGCTCTGGATAAACACTTTTGCAAATATCCATTGCATAGGCACATCTTTGGTGGAAATGACAGCCTGATGGTGGATTAACAGGACTTGGTACATCGCCTTTTAAAAGAATGCGTTCTTTCTTCTCATAAGGACTTTCTTTTGGAATTGCTGACAGCAATGCTTTTGTATATGGGTGCTGCGGATTTTCGTATATTTCATCATACTTCCCGATTTCAACAATTTTACCAAGATACATAACGGCAATTCTGTCACACATATACCTGACAACGTTTAAGTCGTGAGAGATAAAAATATAAGTTAAATCAAATTTCTTCTGTAAATCCTTTAATAAATTTATCACCTGCGCCTGAACGGATACGTCCAAAGCGGAAACTGGCTCGTCACAAATAATAACATCTGGATTTAGCGCTAGCGCACGAGCAATATTAATACGCTGCCGTTGCCCCCCAGAGAATTCATGAGGATAACGGTCCGCGTGGTAACTACTTAATCCGACGACTTCTAATAATTCATAGACCCGTTCTAGTTGTGAGTTTTTGTTGCCGACACGATGGATTTCTAGAGGCTCTGCGATTAACTGTTTAATCCTTTTTCGCGGGTCCAATGATGCATAAGGGTTCTGGAACACCATTTGTATTGATTTTCGAGAAGCACGAACCTCTTTTTCACCAAGAGAAGCTAAATCCTGTCCTTTAAATTCAACCAGACCTTCCGTTGGACGGATTAACTGATTGATTAAACGAGCCATGGTGGACTTACCGCAGCCCGATTCACCTACGATTCCAAGCGTTTCACCGCGAAAAACCTCAAAACTAACACCGTCAACGGCTTTTACATTTTGTTTCGATTTTTTGAAAGGAAGCGCATCTTGAATAGGAAAATGCTTTTTTAAATTTTCAACCTTAATGATTGCTTCATTCATGATACGCCTTCTCCTTTCTCTCCAGCCTAGTCTCGTTTGTTTGAAAATGGCAGGAAGCAAAATGTCCTTCCCCTACCTCAATAAGCGATGGCTTTGTGGAGTGGCAAATATCCTTTACATAAGGACAACGAGCAGCAAAGTGACAGCCTTGTATTTCCTGACGTAAATCTGGCGGGGTCCCTGGAATGGCCGATAACCGCTCTTCATTCTCTACATCACTATTAATCTGCGAATCTAATAATCCCCAAGTATAGGGATGAAGTGGATTATCAAAAATCGTTTTTACACTGCCAGATTCAACCGTATTCCCTGCATACATCACGATGACCTTATCACACATTTCCCAAACGACTCCTAAATCATGAGTAATCATAATAATAGAAGTGTTAATCGTATCCTGCAGATTTCTCATCAAATCAAGAATTTGTGCTTGTACAGTTACATCAAGTGCAGTTGTTGGCTCATCGGCAATAAGCAGCTTGGGATTACAGGCCAGGGCAATGGCAATCATGACACGCTGCCTCATCCCCCCTGAAAATTCATGGGGATACATGCGGATTCGCTTTTCAGCTTCTGGAATTCCAACTAGCTTAAGCATATCGATGGCTGCCTGTTTCGCTTCTTTCTTCGTCACCTTTCGATGTGTACGAATGGATTCCATAATTTGATCCCCAACAGTAAAAACAGGATTTAAGCTTGTCATCGGATCTTGGAAAATCATAGACATTTCATTACCACGTACCGAACGCATTTCTTTTTCCGATAACGTAAGAAGATCTCTCTCCTCAAATAAAATCTTTCCACCCGCGATCTTTCCTGGCGGACTTGGAATAAGTCGGAGTAAGGCGGTTGCGGTAACACTTTTTCCAGAACCAGACTCACCAACAATCCCCAATGTCTCTTTCTTTTTTAGTGTAAAACTAACACCATTAACTGCTTTTACAACGGAAGACGAAGAGCGAAACTCCACTTCAAGGTCTTCAACCTTTAATAAAAAATCTGACAAGCTAGTCACCCCCTTGTAAACAATTAAACTTTCATTTTTGGATCCAATGCGTCCCGTAATCCATCCCCGAATAAATTAATACCAAGAACGGTAAGTAAAATTGCTAGTCCTGAAAGAGTAGCCATATGTGGACTTAACACTAAAAAGTCTTTTCCATCCTTTAAAATACTCCCCCATGACGCGGTCGGCGGCTGCACTCCAAGTCCTAAGAAGCTCAATGCCGCTTCAGAAATAATCGCACCAGCAATACTCATCGTTCCATAAACAATTAATGGTGCTAAACAGTTAGGGAGAATATGCTGAAAAATAATTCTGCCATTCGTTGCACCTAGAGATTTCGTTACCTCAATGAATTCTTCTTCCTTTACACTAAGAACTTGTCCGCGGACGATTCTTGCAAATCCGGGAATATTGGCAACACCAATGGCAATGATGACATTGACAAGCCCTTGCCCTAAAACAGTCATTAAGGTAATCGCAAGCAAGATAAAAGGAAAGGCGAATAAACCATCCATCGTTCTCATGATAATCGCATCAAGTCGACCACCAAAATATCCTGAAACCAAGCCTAGCAATGTTCCAAAAACAGCTCCAAAAAGTACCGCTGAAATTCCAACAATCAAGGAAATTCGCGCCCCATAAACAAGCCGACTAAACAAATCTCTTCCATAATTATCTGTTCCTAACAAATGACCGTTGGTGCCAGGCACCGCTAAAGTATTTGCCACGTCCATCTTATTGGGAGCAAAGGGTGCAATCCACGGTGCAAATATAGCTATAAGGGTCATAACAACCATGATTAGCAGTCCAATAGCTGCCAGACGATTTCGAATCAACTTCTTAAATACGCCTGGTTCTTTATATAATTTGTTCTCTTTCAAATTCATTGCCGAAATGGATTTCTGTACCGAAGCCATTACTCCCCTCCTCCTTTTTTCGTGGCATAATTCACTCTTGGATTCACTACTTTGTACATGACATCAACAAATAAATTAACAAGCACGAAAATCACAGCGATAAACAGGACAGTTCCTTGAACAACAACGAAATCTCTTTTATCAATCGCATCAACAATTAACCGTCCCATGCCCGGCCAACTGAAAATCGTTTCTGTTAAGACAGCTCCCCCGAGCATCATTGAAATTTGCATACCGAGAACCGTTAATAATGGAGTAAGGGCATTTTTAAAAGCATGCTTGCAGATAACCCAAAACTCACTCAATCCTTTAGAACGCGCTGTTTTTATATAATCCTGCGAAATAACCTCCAGCATGCTTGAACGTGTAATCCGAGCAAAGGTTGCCATCGGAATGGTAGCAAGAGTAATACTCGGTAAAACCAGGTGCTTTAAATAGGGAATCAAGCCCTCCTCCATCGTCCCCATCCCAGTGGCAGGAAACCAACCAAGATTTACACTAAAGTAAAGAACGAGCATGACACCAAGCCAAAAAATTGGCATTGATACACCTATTAAAGAAATCAGCATAACCGAATAGTCTAACGGAGAGTTCTGTTTCCAGGCAGAAATAATTCCGGCTGGAACACCAATAACAAAAGCAATTAGTAAGGCACTAGCCGCTAAAATTAGTGTATTAGGAAAACGATCCAAAATTAAGTTTACAATTGGTTCATTATAAGTAAGGGATACACCAAAATTAAAAGTTAGAAGGTCGCCCATATACTGAAAGAATTGGACATATAAAGGAGCATTTAAGCCAAGCTTTTCCCTTAATTCATTTACATCTTCCACACTTGCTTGCGGTCCCAGCATGACACTTGCAGGATCACCGGGAATCATCCGGGTAATGATAAAAACAATTACAGCCACAACGAATATAGTAGGCAATAGATCAACAAGCCTTCTAATAATATATTTCCCCATACGTACCTCCTTTTAAATCACAATTTGAAACACTGATTCATTATGTGAATAATCAATAGTTTATCACCGAGATAATTAGTTGTAAATATAGAATAGTCAAAAGAAATATTGTTTTTAAAAAATTTAAAAAACTTATTTACTACTCCTTTTGAATGTGATAATTTATTTCTAAGTTCAATATTTGAATTGCCGATTCACAATGTGAATCAGAAGGAGGGTTTATATGAAAGGTAAATGGTTACGAGGTTGGGTTTTATTACTTATTGTCGCTTTAATCCTAAGCGCTTGTTCATCAGGAAGTAATTCAAGTTCTTCACCTAGTGAAAAGAACAAGGAGGACGCTTCAGCATCAAGTGAACCACAAGATGGAGGTGTCTTAAGAGTCGGACTTTCCGCAAATCCTAAAACATTAGACCCTATTAAATATACAGGAGTCTATGAATCTCAGGTAATGCGATCTGTCGCAGATACACTTCTTGTCTATAACAAAGATTTAAGTGATTTTACACCTTCACTAGCAAAAGAATGGAAAGTATCGGATGACATGAAGGTTTATACCTTTACGTTACGTGATGATGTTTATTTCCAACCTGGTGAATATCAAGATGGTAGACAAATGACGGCAGAAGATGTTAAGTACAGTCTTGAACGCTCAGCGAAAGAATCTGCTATGAACCGTCTTCGCGGTGTGGAGAAAGTAGAAGTTACTGGAGAATTTGAAGTAGCTGTATATGTAGAGAAACCAAATGCAGCATTATTAGCTATGTTGACTGATGCTGGAAATGTTATCGTACCTAAAGAAGAGGTTGAAGGCTGGGGCGACCAGTTCGGCAGCCATCTAGTTGGTACCGGTCCTTTCCAAATTACTGATTGGCAAAAGGATTCTGAAGTTAAGCTTTCACGCCATGAAAAATATTGGGGAGAAAAGCCTCATTTAGATGGTGTAACATTTAAAATCATTACAGATCCAAACATGATGACAAACGCATTACGCTCTGGTGACCTTGATGTTGGTACTGATATCAAAGGCCAAAACCGTGAACTTATTAAGCAGGATGACAATCTTGAACTGCTTTCAGAACCAGCTTTATCATTAACATACTTGGATCTGAATAACAAAAAAGGACCAACGGCTGATCCAAAGGTTCGTCAAGCCATTTATATGGCAACAAATGTTGAGGAAATTGTAAAAGGTGCGAATCAGTGGGGCGGTGCTGAACCTTCCTTCATGGGACTTCCGAAAAAATCATGGGGCTACAGTAAAGACTTAGAAAAGCTTACCCCAAAATTCAATCCGAAAGAAGCGAAAAAACTTCTTGCTGAGGCTGGATACCCAGATGGATTTAAGACTGAGATTTATCTTGCTGAATCCCGTGTACCATATGGGACTATTTTCCAAAACCAAATGAAAGAAAACTTAAATATTGATGTTGAAATGAAAGTAGTAGAATGGGGCACTTACAGTGATACGGTTGCAAAAGGTAATGCGCCAATGTCAATTGGCGGCTGGACGTGGTATCCAGATCCTTATTTCTTCTTATATCAATTGTTCCACACTGATCAAATTGGTGCACTAGGAAACGGTAAAGGATATTCTAATCCAGAGGTTGATACGCTTCTAGAAAGAGCTGTCTCCGAGACAGTTGATCAAAATGAACGTGCTGCCCTTTACCAACAAGCTCTTGAAATCATTCAAAAAGATGTACCACGAATTGAGCTGGATAATGTTGAAGCGTCAGCAGGTATTAGTAAAACGGTACAAGGCTACAATGTTTCACCAGATTTCTCAATCCAAATTGCCAATCCAAACGGAACAAACGTATGGTTAAAGCAATAAGCTGACTGTTAACTTCAAATGGTTTTTCGAAAAGTAGAGATGAGAATCTCTACTTTTCTTTTAGACTGTCTTAAAAAGTACTAGAAAGAAGGTAATGCAAATGACCACTACCGCCATTAAAAATGCGCAAGTTTATAATTTGGAATCAGGTCAATTCTCCAAACAAACAGTGATAATCAACGAAGGAAAAATTAGTTCTGTTTCGTCCCCTACCGAGCTCTTGCCTGAATGTAATCAGATTGATGCTACTGGATTATATCTGACCCCAGGGTTTATTGACACCTGTTCGCAAATAGGGTTAAAGGAGATCGGCATTCGCTGGGAAGGAAATGATGGGTACGAGCCACACGAAGAAAACGGCTACCATCTAGATGTAGTAGACGGGATTTACCCTTTTGACAAAGCATTTCAAGATGCGGTTGCTGCTGGAGTAACTGCAGCCCATATCGTTACATCCCCAGAAGCTGTAGTTGGGGCAAAAACTGCCGTTATCCACACCCATGGACAAACGGTAGATGAAATGATTTTGAATCAACACCTTGGGTATAGCTTTTCAATGGGAGACGTCCCCAAAAGGGCGTTTTGGGAAAAAACAAAATCTCCGCTTACTAGAATGGGAATTGCTCAAAAAATTAGGTCTTCACTACAGGTTTTACAAAATACAGCTAAATTGCAGGAAGTACCAATCTTTATACGTTCCCACCGTGCTGATGACATTGTTACAGCCATACGCATTGCTGAGGAATTCAGCCTGCCGTTCATCCTCGTACATGGCACTGAATATCCCATGCTCCCACCCCAGCACCATGATCATATTTCGGTCATAGCCGGACCATGCTTTCAGCCAATGGAACGTGGAGAATTAAAGCATTTAGATCCAGCATTATATCAAACGCTCTTTGAACAACGGGTTCCCTTTACATTCGCAACAGACCATCCCGTAAGCTCAGTTGGACATTTACAAATGGAAGGTTGCTTGGCGTTAAAAGCTGGTGTTCCCGAAAAAGTGATTATGAATGGTTTAACAAAAGACGCTGCTAAACTTTTAAAAATTGATCAGCTTACTGGAAGCATTCAAGAAGGGCTACTTGCAGATTTGGTGTTATGGAATAAGCACCCACTGGAGTTAACAGCCCGTGCCGTGCGAACATTTATCGAAGGAAAGGAAGTATACAGATGGGAGTGAAAACATTAAAGGTTTATCGCGGCGCAACCATCCATACAATGGATGAAGTAAATACGGTGATCAGCAATGCAGATCTCTGGGTATACGATGGGAAGGTTGTTAAAGTTGGTGCCAACACCGATATTCCCTCTGATGCTATTATCGAACCCATCAATGGCACCATCATTACCCCTGGACTGATTGACATCCATACTCACGTAGGTATTTGGGGAGAAATTGATGAACAAACAAATGATGCCTGTGAATACTCTGATTCTTTTACACCACTTATGTGGGCAGTTGATGGAATCAATATAAATCACTTCTCTTTTCAACAGGCACGAAAAGGCGGGGTAACGACCGTTCAAACAGGGACTGGAAGTGCGAATCCAATTGGCGGCATTTGGAGTATCTTGAAAACGGGTGGTAACTCCTTACAAGAGATGATTATCACGGAAAAGAGCGGATTAAAGGGTGCACTTGGTGAAAACCCGAAAAATGTATTTGGCCAACAGTACAAGAAAACACCTTACACAAGAATGGCGGTTGCAAAAATTATCCGAGAAGGATTCCTAAAAGCAGCCGTATTATCCAGCGAGGAACGTCGGTCACAAATAGAAAATAAAACCGAGCTGTCACCTTTTATAGAAGTGTTAGAGGGGAAAATGCCCCTTCACTTGCATGCCCACCGTGCAGATGATATTGCCACAGCGATTCGGATTGCCAAGGAATTTCAAATTAAGCTATGTTTAGAGCATTGTACAGAAGGTCATCTAATGCTTGAAGCCATTAAAGAAAGTGAAGCAAGCGTTACATTGGGACCATTCATGCTGCCATCTACAAAGTATGAAACCCGTCATTCAACACCAGCAGCTCCAAAAATGTTCCATGAAGCTGGCATCCCTTTTGCAATCATGACGGATCATCCGTTTATTCCGATTCACTATTTAATTCTTTGTGCGACAGAGGCCGTAAAGTACGGTTTGGATGAAGTGGCTGCTCTGAGAAGCATTACTAGTGAAGCCGCGAAGCTCGCCGGAATAGATGAACGAGTAGGTTCACTTGAAGCAGGAAAGGACGCTGACTTTGTCATTTGGTCTCATCACCCATTTGAATCCCGCTCCAATCTGTTAGCTACCTTTATTAATGGGAATCAAGCCTATGGAAAGGAGAAGGACCGTTTATGCAACAGACTGTTTGTGTAATTACGATTGGCCAAACGCCGAGAAGTGATATGATCCCTTCCATTAGATCCTTCTTACCACAAGAAACGGTCATTATTGAAAAAGGTGTTCTTGATGGGAGAACGGAGCAGGAGATTCTTGAACTTGCACCCGAACCAGGTCAAACTACCTTGATTTCACGATTAAAAAATGGCGGAAGTGCGGTCATGGGAAAGGAAAAAATCCTTCCCATCCTACAATCTCTGATTGACGACCTGAATCAAACAAATGTTTTGTTAATCATTCTCGCTTGTACGGGAAAATTCCCTTTATTTAAAAGTAAGATTCCTTTAATTTATCCGGACTTTTTACTTAATCATGTAGTTAAAGGATTATTTCGCGACGGGATGCTTGGGGTCATCGTTCCCCTCCCAGAGCAAGCGGAAGCAATCCTTGATAAATGGAAGCAAGCAGACTTTATGACCATTCCAGTGGTCTGCTCGCCATACTCCTTTCAGGCAGAGGCGCTGCAAGATGCAGTCAAGCAATTGGACCAGTTTCCGGTTAAAGCAATCGTCCTTGACTGCATGGGCTACACAGAAGAAATGAAAGCATTGGCTCAAACCTATACATCAAAACCCATAATTTTATCACGGAATGTAATTTTTCGGGCATCAGGAGAAATTTTATAACCACCTAAATGGACTTTACAAATAAGATTACCGTTCAGGAGTTATTCTTTTCGTTTGCCCACTGTTCTAAAATTGGTACTAACCCTTGGTGCTACGGATAACCATGAATCTATTAATTCACTTAATTAATAGACTACGTTTCGTTCAAAACCACCTTCTTGGAAAAGGTGGTTTTTAGCTTAATCGCAACCTAGATAATCGCTTACAAACAATCACTTCACGCATAAAGATCCCTTTTTTCGCAACTGCCCGATCCACAATCTCAAATCCCGCTTCAATTAGAATCTTATCGATCTGTTCCACGGTTACCATTACAACCTTATCCGCAAACCTTCGAGCACTTTGAAGCATCTCCAGCTGCTCTTGTGGAGAGATCACAGAACATAGGTTGTAGGGTAAATCGATAATCGCGACATCGTAATGATTGGTGATCGTACGCATGTCTTTAAACGTGACTTCTCCAGTAAACCCAAAGTGTGCGATATTTTCTCTTGTACCAGCAAGAATAACAGGGTTATTGTCGCTTCCCTCGAGATCAATTCCCATCGATAGTGCTTCAATCAGGACGGTCCCGATTCCACAACAAGGGTCAATCGCTTTTATCCCAACTGGGTTTGGAATTGCGATATTCACCACTGCTCTTGCAACGCGTGTACTGAGCGCCGTGGAATAATTGTGTGGCTTCTGCTGATGGTGAAACCAAACCGACTCACTTTTTACATAGTCACCAAAAACCCATCTACCGTTTACGTGCATGACAGCAAACAAAACCTGTGGATTCCGAATATCCGCTACACCTTTCATCCTTTGACCTACTTCTCGCTCAATCGTTCGCCGCTTCTCAAATGGTTCCTCGCCATTT
Source organism: Neobacillus niacini (assembly GCF_030817595.1). Lineage (GTDB taxonomy): Bacteria > Bacillota > Bacilli > Bacillales > Cytobacillaceae > Neobacillus > Neobacillus niacini_G. The sequence goes on along the minus strand of NZ_JAUSZN010000001.1, from coordinate 4,967,627 downwards.
TTCACACAAATCACCTTAAACGTTTCTCCGGTTACTTGGAAGTTTGCTGATTTTTCAAGGAGTTCTTCCATACTCTCTCCTTGAAAAATTACCGCAATTCTCTCCTTTATGAACGGACTTCGACTGGGATCAATTTTAATAGTGCTTTCCAGGATATTCGTTTGTGATTCCGTCCCAAACAAAGAACGCATCTCTAACTCACGTAAGGAGCGTTCATCCTCATAACCGGAGTACGTATAGATATAGGTACTTACCATTTCATCCTCATCCTTTATAAAAAAAAACAATAGGCATGGTCAGTTAATGACGGTACCTATTGCCTTTATTGTTATCTAAAAAACACCTTGTCGATATTGTACTTCGACTTCGATTCATTAATGATAAACGTTTCATAAATTTCTCTATGTGTTGGGTCTTCAATGACACATACTTCAATTCTGGTAATTTCATCACGGTGATTCTTGACTGGCGAGACACTATCCTCAAAATGCTTCTTGATTCTAGGTCGCAGCTTTCTAGCTTTCCCTACAAACAGCAACTCTTTATCCTTGTTATAAAACATAAAGATTCCACCTTTATCACGCGGGATAAGATGAAAATCAGTAAACCCATAAATGTTGCTCATTTCTGGATTATCTTGTTTAGTAATCGTAACATCTGGCTTTGGAACGGTTATATTGATCATGCAAGCTCACTTCCTCTTTCTACAGTGCTTTAAATGCTATCACAAATCCACATATATTACTATATCCTGATATCCATCATTTAGCCAAAATATAACATTAAAATTCCTCTTCGTAGAAAATTTTAACTCTTAATGGAAAGTTTTTGCATATACTAAGTAGGCAATCTATAGGGGGTGTTCATGATTACCAGTATCCAGGAAGTAAATGAAGTCCTCTCCGGTTTACAACATCCATTAGCCCAAAAATGGCTTTGCCACGATCTCATCAAAAAAACGATTGCAGTTAGTTATGATTATTGGCTAGAAGACACCAATATCCCCATGACTTTAGATGAATTTGTATTACAGTATCTCGACCATGCAGAGTATCTTGGTGAAATGTTTGCTGACGATTAACGACCCAAATCTGCTATTAGCATTCATAAAGTTCAATCGGTAACCCATCCGGATCCGCAAAGAAGGTAAATTTCTTTTGTGTCCATGGGTCTATCCGTATGTCCTCTACTTCCACCTGCAATGCTTTTAAATGGTGGACGGCCTCTTCCATATTATCCACTTCAAACGCCAAATGTCTTAATCCAGCCGCTTCTGGATAATTGACCCGTGCTGGCGGGTTTGGAAAGGAAAACAACTCAATTTGGTATTGTCCATTTACCTTTAGGTCCAGTTTATAAGAGCCCCTTTCCTCGCGGTACACTTCCCTCATAGGCGTTAAACCTAAGATCCGTACATAAAAGTCTTTTGATACATCGTAATTAGAACAAATAACTGCTACGTGGTGTATTTTCTTTAAATTCATTTCCTCTTCTCACTTCTTTCGCCTTTTTATCAAAGTATACCATTCGACTTGATTCTAAAGCCCTTTAATCTAATCAAACAATTGATTAATTTGCGGATAAAGCCAATAGCAGCAAGGTTTAATTCCTGAAGGTGAGTGCGAGGATTGTAGAATCAGGAGCTGTTCTCATCACCTCAAAGCTGGCTCCATCTTATTTAAAGGAAAAAACAATGACCTTGAGCCCGGCGTTCGCCAGGCTTTTCAGTTTTTTTGGGTAGCGGCAATTCGGTTTGGCACGTATAAATGAAATTTGGCACGTAAATTTTAAAAACGGCACGTAAATTGAATATTTGGCACATAAACACTTTGGATTTGGCACGTAAATCTAAAAAAAGGTAAGTTTGCTGGTATCTAGAGCTGTTTTCATCACCTCAAATTCGGATCCAGCTAGTTTAAAGGCAAAAACAATGACCTTGAGCCTGGCATTCGCCAAGCTTTTCAGCTATTTTGGGTAGTGGCAAATCGGTTTGGCACGTATAAATGAAATTTGGCACGTAAATTGAAAATTTGGCACGTAACAGGTTTCACTATCTATATAGCTTGTTGCAAAAATCTCTCCTCACGCTCTAGCATCCTCTACTCATTAACAATCCCAATTAAAATTCTATATAAATTTTCAATCATCCTGTCCTTTTTGCCTATTTTTCTATATATAAAGGGTGAAAGGAGGTGATAACGATGGCACAAGCAGTAGTAACAGCGTCCAAGTTACGTTTGGTGTTCCAGGTGGGTATGGATGATGAAGGCAAACCGGTTCTTAAAGCAAAGACATTCAACAATATCCAGAAATCCGCCGCACCGGATCAACTTTTACAAGCAGCACAAGCCCTTATTGGTTTATCCAATGACACTCTCAGCAATATTGAGAGAGTCGACAATGCTGATTTACTAGCATAATTAAAAAATAAATAATGATAGGAGGTGAATAAAATGGCTAAAACACTGGAGCTAGAGTTTGTTACCGAGTTTGGTAAAACGGCACGTCTATCTGTAGACAATCCGAAGGAACCAATTGACGAATCTGTGGTAAAGGCGGCGATGGAGGAAATGATCGCGTCTGGAATTTTTACATCCACAAATGGTAATTTTGCTTCTGTAAAAGGAGCACGAGTGATTGACCGGAATGTTACGGAATACGAGATTGTTTAATAGAGAAGGAGGCCGGTTTCAGTCGAAGCCAGCCTCTTTTCTTTCAGCGAGTGAAATTAATAATAACGTAAACCTTTATTCATAAATTATTCATGAATACGGGGTAAGATATATGTATGAGAAGGACCTCCTATTAATCTTTCTCGCTTTTTCATATTTCCCCCTTTTCATGATTCAGCATTTGCTGGATCCTTTTTTTGTTTTGTACGTTACAAGCTATGGATTCAAAAAAACCTACCCCAATAAAGGAGTAGGATTAATTTCATTGCCAATTGGTATGAAAGACTCCAGGCATATCCCTGCGCTCGTAAGTGTGGGCGCCGAAGTAATCACGTTGTGCTTGTAAGAGGCTGGCGTTTGAGACAGCTGTCCGGTAACCATCATAGTAGGAAAGAGACGTACTTAAGCATGGAAACGAGATGCCAGCAGTAATGCCCTCACAGACGACTTTACGCAATCCCATTTGATACTCTTTCACCTTTTCAGCAAAATAAGGGGCGATCAGCAAATTCGCCAGATCTGGCTGCACTTGATAGGCTTCGCTTATTACATTTAAAAATTCTGCACGAATAATGCATCCACCACGGAAAATCAGGGCAATATCCTTTAAAGGTAAATTCCAGCCATAAAGTTCAGAAGTCGTTTTATATTGAGTGAATCCTTGTGCATAGGCACAAACTTTACCCACATATAATGCTTGTCTAATGTATTCAATCCACACATCACGATCGAAATTCTGCGGTTCGAAATCTGGACCTGCTAAAATTTCTTGAGCATGTACTCGTTCTTCTTTTAGAGAGGATAAATAACGCGCAAACAATGACTGTGTAATAATCGATGCCGGAATCCCGTTATCAATGGCTTGCATGCTCGTCCATTTACCCGTTCCTTTTTGTCCTGTTTTATCAAGAATCACATCAATCAATGGTAAGCCAGTTACCTCATCCTTTTTTCGAAGAATCTCAGCCGTAATCTCGATTAAATAACTTTTCAGTTCACCTTGATTCCAGGTTTCAAAAATTTCTGCTATTTCATTTACCGATAAATGTAACCTTTCTCTTAAAAAAGTATAGGCTTCTGCAATTAATTGCATATCGGCATACTCGATCCCGTTATGTACCATTTTTACAAAATGACCGGCACCTTTTGGACCCATATAAGCACAGCAAGGCGTATTGTCCACTTGGGCTGCAATTTTTGTAAGAATAGGTGCTGCTTTTTCATAGACGTCTGAATCCCCACCCGGCATGATCGATGGTCCTTCCAAAGCTCCGACTTCGCCGCCAGAAATTCCAATTCCTAAATAACCAATTCCTTTAGACTTTAATTCATCGTATCTACGTTCCGTATCTTCGTAATGGGAGTTACCACCATCCATAATGACGTCGCCTTCTTCAAGATGTGGCAGCAATGAGCTGATTACTGAATCAATCGCCTTGCCAGCTGTCACCATTACAAAAACTTTTCTCGGAGTCTCCAAAGACTGTACGAAATCTTGAACTTCATAGTAAGGAGTAATGCTCTGTCCATCAAGTTTCTCCACAAGTTGATCAGTTAAGTCTCTCGTGTAATTATATACAGCCACTCGTTCCCCTTTATTGGCCATGTTTAAAGCGATATTACTGCCCATGACTCCTAAACCAATAACACCTATTGTATTCAACATATTTTCATTCTCCTTTTTCTAAGTTGAATAGGCAGTAAAACCCTAAGGTTTACTGCCTGAAAGTACCTATACAAACAAGCTTAATAATAAAACAAATCCTAATCCCGCTACGGAAATAATCGTCTCAAGCAAGGTCCATGTGGCAAATGTTTCTTTCATACTTAAACCAAAGTATTCCTTAAACATCCAGAAACCAGCATCATTTACATGGGAAAGAATGACACTTCCCGCACCTGTTGCAAGAACGACTAAAGCAAGGTTAACATCAGATTGTCCTAACATTGGAATCACTAAACCAGCTGTTGTTAATGCTGCAACAGTAGCGGATCCTAATGCAATACGTAAAATGGCAGCAATCATCCATGCAAGGATAATCGGTGATATAGCAGTCCCTTTGAATAATTCTGCTACATAGTCACCAACACCGCCGTTGATTAATACTTGCTTAAAGGCTCCGCCGCCACCGATGATTAAGAGCATCATACCAATGTGAAGAATCGCTTGTGTACAAGACTCCATGACATCCTTCATTGGAATCTTTCTTGCGATACCCATTGAATAAACAGCAAATAATAGCGAGATTAACATCGCCGTACCTGCTTCACCGATAAATCGAATGACTGCTAGTACAGTATTATCTTCAAAGCCCAGTGTTTTTTGCAGCAAGGTAATAATTGTCGCAATGGACATTAAAATAACAGGAAGTAAAGCGGTAAAAACACTGATACCAAATCCAGGTGTGTCTTGCAGTTTAAATGTTTTTAGTTCACCTAATGATGCAATGCTGCCCATTTTTGTAAATGATTCAGGTACAAGTTTTTTCGCAATCTTTGTAAAAACTGGCCCAGCTAAGATAACGGTAGGGACAGCAACAATGAAACCATAAAGTAATACTTCACCAATGTCTGCACCAAGTTCACCAGCAATTGTAGTTGGTCCTGGATGAGGCGGCAAGAAACCGTGTGTGACTGATAAAGCTGCTGTCATGGAAATACCAAGTGACAAGATCGAAACTTTTAATTCTCTTGAAATCGCAAAGACAATTGGAATCAATAATACTAAACCTACTTCAAAAAATAACGCGATACCGATAATGAATGAGGCAACGACTACTGCCCATTGAGTATTTTTTTCACCGAATTTGTTCACAAGAGTCATCGCAATTCGCTGCGCACCGCCTGAATCAGCGATTAATTTACCGAGCATGGCTCCAAGTCCAAAAATTAAACCAATATGTCCAAGTGTTCCGCCTAATCCGGCTTCGATAGTTTTAACCACTTCTTCTAATGGCATTCCAAGTGCTAACGCCACTCCAAACGATACGATGATTAAAGAAATAAAGGTGTTTAATTTTAAGCCCATGATCAAAATAAGTAAGGCTATAATTCCTAACGCTACAATTACTAATGGCATTTTAATTCCTCCGCACTTTTTCTAGTTGTGTGATGTAAGTTTTCTTTGATAATTAGCGATCCGTGTATAATCTTCTTCTAATACTCTTGATAAGTGAATAAAGATTGGCAGCAACTGCCTGTATTCTTTTGCGGCAGCTTCTTCAGGTGCATGTGTAAAGGTGCTTCCAACCATTTCAGACACGACTTCAAATGAATCAATTTTTCCTGTTGCATATAGTCCTAAAATACAAGCCCCCAGGCATGAACTTTCATAGCTTTCGGGAACGACAACTTCCGATTCGAATATATCGGACATCATTTGCCGCCAAACCTCCGACCTTGCGAAGCCTCCCGTTGCTTGGATTCGAGTTACGGGACCATCCATGCATTCCGTTAAGGCAAGAAAAACGGTATATAGATTGTAAATAACTCCTTCTAATGCTGCTCGAATCATATGTTCTTTTTTATGTGACAAAGTTAGACCGAAGAATGATCCGCGTACATCTGGATTCCACAATGGCGCTCGTTCACCCGCGAGGTATGGATGAAATAACAATCCATCCGAACCTGGTCTTACACGTTCGGCAATCTTGGTTAATACTTCGTATGGATCAATTCCTAGTCTTTTTGCTGTTTCAACTTCAGAAGAGGCAAATTCATCACGAATCCAGCGAAGAACCATTCCACCATTGTTCACCGGGCCGCCAATGACCCAATGCTTTTCCGTTAAGGCATAGCAGAAAATTCTTCCCTTTTCATCTGTTTGCGGCTTGTCAATAATCGTCCGAATCGCACCGCTTGTCCCAATGGTAATAGCAATCTCGCCTTTTCCAATCGCATTGACACCAAGATTTGAAAGAACTCCGTCACTGGCACCAATCACAAAAGGAGTTTCTGGATCAATACCAATTTGTTTAGCTATTTCAGGATCACACTCGCGGAAAACTTGCGTTGTTGGAACGAGTTCAGATAATTGATCACGCGTTACACCCGCAATATGTAATGCTTCTTCATCCCAATCAAGGTTTTGGAGATTCATCATCCCCATGCAAGAGGCGAGGGAATGATCGACAACATATTGATCAAACAACTTTTTAAAAATAAATTCTTTAATTCCGATATACTTTTTCACTTTTACAGCGGTTTCAGGACGGTCATGGACCATCCATGCTATTTTGCTTAACGGCGACATCGGGTGAATCGGTGTTCCAGTTCGTCTGTAGACTTCATGTCCGTTCAACTCATCCTTTATTTTATGTGCCCAAGCTTCACTGCGATTATCCGCCCAAGTGATACAAGGTGTCAGTGGCTGGTCGTTTTCATCCATTGCAATGACACTATGCATGGCGCTGCTAAATGATAAGAAAGCCGGCTTTTTATCAGGATGACGTTTCGTTATATTCGTAATCGCTTGCAATACGGCTTGATAAATTTCATTCGGGTCTTGTTCAGCAGTCGACATATCCGGTGTATAAAGTGGATACCCATGATTCTCCACCTGGATGACTTCGCCTTTTTCTGTAAATAATACGGCTTTGGTACTTGTTGTTCCGATATCGACGCCTAACATATAGTTAGTCATGTTTTTGCACAGCTCCTTTAGCCAGCATTTGTTGTGACATCCAGAGGTCATCTACTGTTCCCTGAACTTGAACATCATCAAAGTTTAAATGTAAAGATTCAAGCATGAGCTCTCGATTCTTCGATTCAATCGCTTCTATATAAATCTCATGATTTCGTATAACCCTGGTAAAGTCTTCGTACTCTTCTTTAATCCGCATACGCATCGATAAAAGAATTAAGCATTCCATAACAGGCTTTAAGTTATCCCAAATCATCAGCATGTGCGAATGATTAATCGAGCGAATAATCGTTTCATGAAATAAGACGTCCTGTAGGGCAAATTCGTCAGCATCACGATACTTTATCGCAACCTTCATCATTTCTAGTATTTTACTAAGTTCTCTTGATAGTTGTTTTGTTTCCATTTTTATAAGACGTTCAAATACAAACGTTTCAATAAGCAGCCGAACATCATAAATCTCTTGTATTTCCTTTTCTGTTAAACCAATGACAACTGCACCCATTCTTTCCAATCGGATAATATTTTCGGATGCTAGTATTTTTAACGCTTCCCGAATGGGTGACCTGCTCACCGCAAAATCAGCAGCCAATTTATTTTCAGATAAGATGGTGCCGCTTTCAATTGCACCTGAGATAATACGCATTCTAAGCTCGCAAGCTACACGTTCACCAGCAGAAGCTTTTGAAAGACTCTTCTCGGGATACAGAAATTCCTGTGTTTCTATCATCATTTCACCCTCTTAATGTAATACAAGGATACTTGTATACAAGTATTATAAAACTAGATTTTTAATTTTGCAAGCGCTTTTCTTTTTCCATTATTTTGCTACCTTCCCTATAAAACTAGTAAAAGCTTGAGGACAGTCCTCAAGCTTTTACTTTGGTAGTAATCGTGGTGCGCTTTATTGCTTACCTGCCAAATCGTTTCCTTTACCTGCAGATTTTTTCTTCTTATCTGCCAATTATCCTTTTTATCTGCTTATTCTCTTTGTTTACCTGCCTACCTAATACCACACTAAAACTATTAGCTTAAAAAGCCATGCAGCGGCTCCTTATAAGCTTCAATAAAAATAAGACCCACCCTCATTTCAAGAGCAGGTCTTCGCATTACTTCATAATAAAATACAAAACCATCATTACTACCGAAACACCCTGTCCAACAGCCAGCCCAATCAGCCATTTTTTAAACAGACCTTCCCTCATTTCAGTACGTTTAGCACTCTGCTTCCACTTTTCCTCCCACTTCTCCTGAGCATCTTTTTGGACTTGCACCACCTGCTGTGTCAACTCCGCTATTTCCGCTTTATACCTATCCTCAATGGCGATAATCTCTTGTAAAATCAACCCTAATCGATCACTCACCACCTCAAATTTCACATTCAATGCGGAAGACTGCTCACTCAACGCTTCCTGCAGCCGCCTAATATCCTTCCGTGCCCGATCTGTTTCCCCAATAATAAACGCTTGGTCCTCCTGCTGGAACCCTTTTACTTCCGCTAACAGCTTTTCCGTCTTCTCCAGATTTTCCTGATACTGCTGGTGCCAGAAGGCAATCTTCTTTTCTAGCACCAAAATATTCTCATTAAACCTTTCCATCCCGCGCTCAAATAACTCGTTCTGAGGGTCAATCACCTCTTCCCTTAACCGCTCACTCACCTGCGTAGGGAAGCCATGCATGGACGTCCGCATGTTTTCAATAGATTCATAAACTTCCTCATTCAAGGCCGCAATCGTTTCTTCACGGTCTTTCATCAGCTTTTTCAAGTCATCATAAAAAAGTTCGTCATTGATTTTCTTCAGTGATTGAATGGCCTCGGTATATTTCTCATCAACAGTATTAGACGTATTCATTTCCAATGATCCTCTCCGCTTGCTTTAAGATAATTTGGCAGTATTGGTGATAGGCCCACCGTTCCTCATCAGAAGCACTCTCCGCGAATAACTTCTCCTGCCAGTTTGACACAAGTTTCACAAACTCTTCTTTTAACATATCCTCCAGCACTTTGGGGCGCAGCCTATTCTGTTCCCACTCCGACTTCGCTCTACCTAACTGATCCTGCAGTTCTAAAATACGAGCTTCCCTTTGCGCCTTTTTTTCTTGAAGATCACTCAGGGTTTCTGCTGCTAATTTTTTCTGATCGTTCTTACGTTCCCAGAGCCCCAAGATTTCCGCTTTCCCATTGTCCTTAAACTGTTCCACTTGGCTGACATAATAGTCGTACACACTTTCGTTATTTCGCACCAACGTATCAAGCACTATCCGATAATCCTCTTCAAAATTCCCTGATTTTAAATAGTGGTCAAGACCCCGTCCGTGCTTCAAAGAAAGCTCAATCAGCGGCGGATCCGTTTTAAAATCAACCTTTGCTGTCGAATCAATGTTTTGCATACTACGTGACATCAACACCCAAATACGGGAGAGCTGCCTTTGATAAAAATCTACCATTTCCATCTCGACTAGGTTGTAGCTTTCCAACAACCTAGATACTTTTCTCTCCTTAAAGACGACCTGATCCTTTCTATCAAAAGTAAACTTGTCGTCCAATAAGCACTCGAACTTTTCCAACTGAATCTGATCCAAGACCTTTTCTTCATCTTCGTAAATCGCAAGTTCCTTTTGCAAAACATCACAGGTTAACTCTAGGTTCTCGATCGTTCGCTCATCCGCCGCCAAGCCTTCTACCAGCGTTTTCAGCTCTATCTCCATCCGTTCGAGATCAAGACTCCTCTCCTTGTACATGCTATGCTCGTTGTTTTTCATCTCGGTAACCTGATCCTCAGCAGTTCCATCCCTTTGATATCCAAAGACCAGAAACCGCTCATTAAAACGGTCAATCGCTTGAAAAATCCATTGGTCCTTTTCATCTTCTAACGTAGTAAGCAAATCGGCGATCATGCTTCATAACCTTCTTTTAGCAACTGTTTATTCAAAATATTATATAGACTCAACATCCATTCACTCCCAGAAACCCGATGCTTTCATTTTACTATATCTCCACACAGACTTCGACACTTCTCTGCAAACTTCCCTATCAATCAAACGTTTGATTAAAACCATCCCAACCCCTTTTGAAAAACGAACTCTAGTAACATTTCAAGATAGTTTCTTGTCGAGGAGGAGGGTTGTTTTCAAATCTAGTTTTTCAATTCCCGCCAAAAAAGATAGCTTTCAACATTTATCGACGAATTCTCCCAGCCGGAAGTGATAATTAAACGATTGTGTGAAAATGGGATAAATCCTATCATATAAAGGTTTTCATCTTGTCTCAGGTAAAATAATTGTCTCTTACTATAGAAGATTTTATGAAATTTTAGCATTGAAATAATATGTCTTAGAATTTCTCTATGGGGCAATAGCACTAATTAGGTTGAGGTTGAATACTGTGTTAAAAAGCTTTTTAGGAGTGATTTCCATGGATATCCCTGTTTCTGGCTTTATGTATGCTTCAGATGGTTCAGACCCGATGCATTCCCATCGAATGTATATTACATCTTGGGATGGAAGGCCTGTTCATGTTCACAGCTTTAGCGGGATTACCTCTTTTGAAGATGGACACAGCCATCAATACGCTGGAACAACAGAGCCAGCACCCACTGGGGTCCCGCATACCCATCGATATTTTACCTTTACTTCTGTTGATGACAGACATAGACACCAAATACAGGGAGTAACAGGTCCGGCCATTCCGCTTCCAAACGGTGGCCATTATCACGAATTTAATGGTGTCACCACCATCGAAGGAGTCCGTCCGCATAGACACTTTTATAGTGGTAGAACAAGTCTCTAGATTACCCCTGTTGTTACCTGCATACATCAAAAGGGAGCTTGCTAAGTAAATAGCATGCTCCCTTTCAAAATTACCAACATCTACATCTAAATATACAACCAATATTCCTGCATGGTCTGCGTTCATTATAATCATTGTTTTGCTTTTGGTAATGATTATAATCATTATCATTCATTTGACCCCATCTATCGTCTTGTTTGTTACAGCCACAATCATGGTGTTTGTTATTCATGTCCTGTTTGTCGTAATCATCATGCCTGTTGTTATTGTTCCACTTGCCGCCATCATTGTGTTGGTTGTTTTTGTTTTGCTTTTTACAGCCACAATCATGGTGTTTGTTATTCATGTCCTTTTTGTCGTAATCATCATGCCTGTTGTTATTGTTCCACTTGCGGCCATCATTGTGTTGGTTGTTTTTGTTTTGCTTTTTACAGCCACAATCATGGTGTTTGTTTTTCATGTCCTGTTTGTCGTAATCATCATGCCTGTTGTTATTGTCCCACTTGCCGCCATCATTGTGGTGGTTGTTTTTGTTTTGCCTTTTACAGCCGCAATCATGGTGTTTGTCATTCTTGTCCTTTTTGTTGCAATCATCATGCTTGTTGTTATTGTCCTGCTTTTTACAGCCACAATCATGTTTGTCATTCTTGTCCTGCTTTTGGCAATCATCATGCTTGTTGTTATTGTCCTGCTTTTTACAGCCACAATCATGTTTGTCATTCTTGTCCTGCTTGTGGCAATTATCATGCTTGTTGTTATTGTCCTGCTTTTTACAGCCACAATCATGTTTGTCATTCTTGTCCTGCTTGTGGCAATCATCATGCTTGTTGTTATTGTCCTGCTTTTTACAGCCACAATCATGTTTGTCATTCTTGTCCTGCTTGTGGCAATCATCATGCTTGTTGTTATTGTCCTGCTTTTTACAGCCACAATCATCGTGTTTGTCTTTATCATCCTGCTTCATACAATCATCATGCTTGTTTTCGCACTTGTCCTGCTTATTGTCGCCACCGTGCTTGTCGTTATTGTCGTGCTTTTTGCCACCTCCATGCTTATCGTTTTTGTCCTGTTTATTGCCGCCATCGTGCTTGTCGTTTTGATCTTGCTTATTGCCACCATCATGCTTATCGTTATGATCGTGTTTTTCCTTTTTGTCTTTCTGGTCTTTACCATGATGATGCTTATGGTGTTTTTTCTTACCTGGCATTTTCCTTACTCCCTTCATAACAAACTTATTTATATAGTTAGTTTATTAAGAGTATGGAAAATGGCTTGGACGAACATCCATCATAAGACTTTTTATAAAAACGTAATCTTTTTAAAAATTATCTAGGTGCTGCCAGGCTCTGGTAATATACATATACCAATCGTTTGAATGAATGTAAAAAGGAATAAATGCAAATAAATACCTTGTGGTCTGGTGAGCATGATTTGATCATAGTACGCTAGCAATGGTTAGGAATCTAAAGGAGGCATCCGAATGGGTAAATGTGAACTTTGTGAGCGAGAGGAGGTTGAGACAACTGTTCATCATCTGCTGCCCAAAGAAATGGGTGGTACATTTGGACCTACGGCCAACTTATGTATCCCTTGTCATAAACAAATCCATGCCCTTTATACCAATGCGGAGATCGCAGCACGATTAACAACCATCCCTGAATTAAAAGACGATCCCCAACTATCACGTTACCTTAAATGGATCCGGAAACAGCCTTCCACAAAATTAATGAAAATAAAAAAATCAAATGAGCGGAGACAGAAGCGATAGCCAAGATGGAATCGATTAGTTACCATACTAAGTTGGTGTGACATGGTCCCTGGCACCGGGTTCAGTTTACCTGCCTAAAACTCCTCTCTACCTGCATTATTCATTTGTTTATCTGCCTGATTAACCATTCTATCTTCCAAAACCTATCATTTACCTGCGTTTCTGCATCGAATGTATACCCGCCTAATTGAAAAAGCCTGGCGTCAGCCCGGCTCTAGTAATTGGATGGAAGAAATAGGCGTAATCAAAAGGGTATAGGCAAATTTTATATTACCTTTTCTTTCATGAAAAAACTCTTACCTGCGGAAAACTACTTCCTACCTGCATTATTCATTTGTTTATCTGCCTGATTAACCATTCTATCTTCCAAAACCTATCATTTACCTGCAAATATGTTTCGCAGCGATTCCCAACATAGCACCTTTATTTACGGTTAGCACCAGCATAAAATCGATCTCTTACACGTTTAAGCCTTGCATGGTAGTTAAGAATATCCAACCGTGCCTTTTCTGCTTCAGGAGCAATCGGTCTCAAGTTTTCAATGTCCCAATAGTCAACAATGACATCCAGCACTTGATCAAAGTACTCAAGCGGCCCGTAATTGGCTTCTTTTGCAATAATGGCCATCCGGTCTTCAAAATCAGGCATGACTGTACCAGGCATCTGAAAATTCTTGATCACATAACCAAGATAGTAGCAATAGTTCGGTTCCAACTGCAAATGTAGCTTGATAACATCGCGATAAAAAGCATAATGCAGTGTTTCATCCTTGGCGAGACGTCTGAGGAGCGTAGCCAATTCTTTATCATGAGGCCCTGCTACCTTCGCAACATTATAATAAAACACCATAGTTGCAAGTTCTTGGAGCGACGTATAGACCATCGTCTCAAAAGGGGTATGAAAATCCGGTTCCCATCCTCCTTCTACCGTCATCTTGTGCAATTGACGAATACGTTTAGGATCTGCGTTTCTTGTTATCAAAAGATAGGTCTCCAAAAGGTTTGAATGTTGATCTTCTTCTGCTGTCCAGGTATGGACAAAATCCTTGATGACAGAAAGAGACCCTTTAAAGGTTTGATCTAAATGGGATGTGAACCAAGGTAGATTCACTTCAGTCAAAAGAGCCGTCTCTACAGCTGTTACAACACCCGCGGGCAGTGTTACCTGCTCAGGCTTCCAAGGCACCCTCTTAAAATCCTGTGCTTTATCCCAAGGCAAGAAATCATGATAGCCCCAATCTATTTTTGCAGCCCTTCTCTTATGTTCCTCATAGAGCTCTTTTAATTGCGGTTCAAGTCTAAAATCTAAATGGTTTGTTAGCAACTATCTTCCACTCCTTTTCACTACTTTAACGTATTATTCTATTAAAACACAAAATTAATAACATTCCGAATTTAATAGCCTCAATTAAAAAAGGTGACAGGCACCAACAATGACACTGTGTCACTTTTTTGTTGACTTGTGACACGGTGTCATTTATAATCTGTTAGTACTCAGTTGTGACACGGTGTCACATTGCAGATAGGAGAATGAATATGCCAAAACAAACGTATTTTCACTTATCGAAGGAAAAACAGGAAACTTTAATTGCGGCTGCTAAAAAGGAATTTTCTAGAGTTCCGTTACATGAAGCATCCGTTGCTAACATTATCAAAAGTGCTGGAATCCCGAGGGGCAGCTTTTATCAATATTTTGAGGATAAAGAGGATTTATTTTATTACTTGTTAAATCAATTAGCGGAAAAAAGTAATCGTCGATTTATTTCCGTTCTTATGGACAAAAACGGAGATTTATTTGAGACGTTTATTGCTACCTTTCAATTTATGCTCGAGGTTCATCGAGATCAAGAACACAAAAACTTCTTTAAAAATGTTTATTTAAATATGAACTATAAACATGAAAAAACCTTAGCAAATGATGTTTATGAGGAAACTCAGAAAACCCAATATTTTACTACCATCAAATTAATTGATACAAGTAAATTGAACATTCAAGATGAACAAGAACTACATCATGTATTAAAAATTCTGATGGGCGTTACCTTTCAGAACCTTGTTCAACTGTTCGTTAAAGAATATAGCGATGAAGAAGCGCTTAAAAATTATCTCGTACAGATAGACCTTCTAAAAAGAGGCTTGCAAAAAAATTAGAAAAGGGAGAAAAAAATATATGGATACATCCTTACAAAAGAAACCACCATATTTAATGATTGCAATATTATTCGTTGGAGCATTTGTTTCTTTTTTAAATAACTCGCTCTTAAACGTAGCACTTCCATCGATTATGGTCGATTTAGGAATTAAAGATTATTCAACGGTACAATGGTTAGCTACAGGCTATATGCTAGTCAGCGGGATTTTAATTCCGGCGTCCGCCTTCTTACTAACACGGTTTTCAAATCGTAGTTTATACATTACATCCATGGCACTTTTCACACTGGGTACAGCACTCGCAGCCTTTGCGCAAAATTTTGGTCTTTTACTTACTGGACGCATGATTCAGGCAGCCGGTTCTTCCGTCATGGGACCTTTATTAATGAACATTATGTTAGTAAGCTTCCCACGCGAAAAACGTGGTACGGCAATGGGAATTTTCGGTTTAGTTATGATTACAGCACCAGCCATCGGACCAACGCTTTCCGGTTATATCGTAGAATACTACGACTGGCGCGTACTGTTTGAAATGATTTTACCATTAGCCGTCATTAGTTTATTATTGGCTGTTTGGAAGCTAGAAAATGTAATGGAACAAAATAAAAATGCTACACTTGATTACCTGTCAGTGGTATTATCGTCAATCGGTTTTGGCGGATTACTCTATGGTGTAAGTTCAGCAAGCTCCGACGGCTGGGACGATACCATCGTCTTAACGACTATTATCGTTGGTGGTATTGCCTTAATCGCCTTTATTGTTCGTCAATTAAAGATGGATCAGCCATTATTAGATTTACGTGTTTATAAATATCCAATGTTTGCACTTGGATCTGTCATTGCGATTGTCAACGCAGTAGCTATGTTCTCAGGTATGATTTTAACACCTGCTTATGTACAAAATGTTCGCGGGATTTCACCACTTGATTCAGGGTTAATGATGCTTCCGGGTGCGATTGTAATGGGGATTATGTCGCCAATCACAGGTAAACTTTTCGATAAATTTGGTCCACGTATACTAGGAGTAATCGGGCTGACCGTTACCGGCGTTTCTACGTATATGCTGGCGCATTTACAAATTGATTCTAGCTACACCTATATTATTCTTGTCTACACATTACGTATGCTGGGTATGTCCATGGTCATGATGCCGATTATGACAAATGGTTTAAACCAATTACCAACTGTGTTAAACCCACATGGTACTGCGATTAACAACACTGCTCAGCAAGTGTCTGGTTCCATCGGTACAGCAGTTCTCGTAACCATTATGAACTCAGTGACAAAAACAGAAGCTAAAAGCCTTATGGCTAGTGTCGATCCAACGACTCTAACAGAAGCTTCCACGGCTTTATTAACACAGCAAGCTTTATTAGCCGGGATTCAATATTCATTCTATGTGACATTAGCGATTAACATCGTGGCTCTCGTATTAGCCCTATTCGTTAAACGCGTGGATACAAGTGAAGAAGTCGTTAGAAAGTTAGAACAGCAGGGCAACAGACAAATCAAGCCTGCAGCACAGCAATAATAAAAAAATCCTCACCATCAGGTGGGGATTTCTGGTATGTAGGGACGGTTCTTTTGGTTTATTAGTTAACTTTTGACCACAAGAACCGTCCCAATGGTTATTTACTTCCATTTTCTTTTGAATTTAAGAATCTCTTGCAGATAACCGTAAACAGACACAGGAGACATGATCATTTGGTAGCAAAGAAAGTAGAAGATAAAGCCTATTATATTTTTACGAATTCTAAGTTTTAAACGTTTGAATACATAATTTCTTTGATAGAAATAGAGGAAACTATAACTGATTAGTGTTAAAGGTAGAACAAATAATGTGGCAGGACCAACAATCAAGAAGTTCCCAAAAAACGCCAATAGGAGTCCGGGAATCCAACATAATGTAAAGGTTAAATCCAGATAAGGCATGATTAAATTGATTCCGGTCAAATATTTCACATAAATTTGAGGCTGTTTCCAAGGTTTTACTTCATGCAATCCCTCAATCATGCCTCTTGCCCACCTTGCTCGTTGCCGTACCAAATGTTTAAAGGAGCTGGGAACTTCCGTAAAGGCAACTGCACATGGCTCAAAATAAACCTTCCATTTTCTCCCTAGCAAACGCCAGGTTAAAACAATATCCTCGCCAATGGCGTCCGGCCAACCTCCCACTTCTTTAATACATTGTGTTTTGTACAGACTGTATGCACCTTGGGCGACTAAGGTCCCCTGATATAGCCCCTGTAGTCTCTTAATGGATGCGATGCCCAAGAAATAATCCCATTCTTGCATTTTAGTTAATAAATTTTCTCTACTGTTTTTCGCTAATACACTGCCTGCGACGGCACAAACTTCTTCTGGACTGGATTTCATCCTTGATACAAGATAACGGATAGAAGAACGATGAAGTAGTGTATCAGCATCCAAGGTAATGAAATAGGGTGTGGAAACAAACTTTAGTGCATAATTTAGTGCGTGAAACTTTCCAGTTTTTTTCATGAACCAACCTTATATCAATCGATAATTTTTTCTTTGCCTTTCTCACTTTATTAACTGTTTCATCTGTTGAACAGTTATCAATGACTATTACCATTACTTTACCTAAATAGTCTTGTCTATCTATATATTGCAACGTTTGGAGAATTTTATCTTCTTCATTATGTGCAGCGATAAGTATCGTTATGTCATCTTGAGGATTTTCATTCTTAGAGGGGGGCTGGCGATCTAAAATTAGGCTTATGACTAGAAAAGCGTTCATATAACCCGGAATATACGCTAGCCCACCAATGATAAGTAAAGCCAGATACATGATCAGCTAAATCTTCTAACCAAGGGTGAGCTATATAAATCGAAATGCATAACCATAAAAGTGCAAAACAATGGCTTATCCAAAACTTACCTGCAACCGGAATGTATAATGGGTTGTGTTTATTCTCTACTTGTGGATTGATTGGTTTTAGTTTAGGTATCATACATTATGCACCCTTCACAGTTAAATTTATAACATCACCATTTTTCTATGAGTTGAAATATTAAATTAATTATTCGACAGTAATTCTGCCATTCCCTTCTATTTAGATAAAATAACCTACAACAATTTACCTATAATAACGACAATTTTTGGAAGGTTACAAGCATTGCCTGAAACCAGTCTAAAAATAAATTTATAAAGTCTTAACAAGAACTCAAAATTCACTTAATATTAGAGTTTTATACTGGTACATAATGACAATTCCATTAGGAGGAATTATTTTGGACCTTAAGGTGTTGGTTTTACCACTTTTATTGATTTTTTTGTGCATTGCTATACCTATAGGTTTCAAAACCATGTCTGAGATCATAACAGTATTTAGTACATTTTTTTTTACTCTTTAACATTGTACTCAAGAATGCCCCCTTCGAAGTCGCGAAGGGGGCTTTGCCAACTACAAATACTAATCTTCAAAAAATCTAAAGAGACTTTTTTTGTAAAATCTTTCCCCTTCTTCTGTCTAAGTAAATAAAGATTAGGGGAGTGTTCTTTTGGAAAATAACAGGAAGTTATGTGCAGTAAAAGGCCCAACTAGCAAATTTTTCGTTAGTTGGGCCATACATTTATTTTACACAATGTCTGAAAAGGGAAAACCTCGTGAAGTGTAATCTTTAGCTATTTTATTGTGCATTCATCTCTGCACGATATTGGTCTATAATCGCTTGTATCTCCGGATCTGCAGAAACATTAGTGACGTCGTAGAGGAATCCATCAGATTCTACCAACTTCATTTGACCGTCAACGACTTCAAAAGTTAAATCCAGGCGACCCAAATAATTCTCTTGTTCTCCGCCGGCTTGAGTAATTGGCACCATCACCTCTCCGTTGAATTCGTATTCAGGCGTTTCGATGACTTTGTGTGTATCAGCGCCGATTACCGCAGAAACTCCGGGAACCTGAGCCAAGTTGTGGTCTTCCGGGTTTCCAGCATGAGAAAGAACAATGTTAATGTCCGACTTTTCACTTACTTCAGGAAGCAATGCTTGCAAAGCTTCCACCGGTTCAATAAAATCGAGGTCTGCAACGTCATTCCAACCGCGCATTTCCGGCTTCATCGAAGTAAGGCCGATTAATCCGACTTGAACACCTTTGAAAGTAAAACCCTTCCAAGGCTTGACATTCTGTATGTACTTTCCTGTTTCCTTATTAATGACATTACCTGTAAGGATTGGGAAGTTCACGTTGCGCTGGTAATTCTTTAACTGTTGATAACGGCTGTCAGGTGTACCCTCTCCGGCAGGGTAAACGCGGAAGTCGTTGTTTCCAAGAACCATCGCATCATAGTCTATTGCTTTCAAAAGAGACGTCTCCAACTCTCCCTGACCCGCCTGAAACTCACCGCGTAGGAAGACATCCCCGCCATCGACGAGTAGTACATTCTCCTCTGCATTGCGAACATCTTCAATGATGGTGGCATACTTCGCAATGGAATTGTGATGAAGTGTTCCATCATCCAGTGTGACGATGTCATCCACATGACCATGAAAGTCATTCGTCTGGAGAATGGTGAGTTCAAACTTCTCTCCCTCCTTAAGTTTTTCCTCGGCATTTGCCGTAACGGGTATTACGACAAAAGCAGCAGCCATCGCCAGTGAAAAGCAGCCCGTCAATAAATTCTTTCTCATTTTATTCATACTCTCTCCTCCTATTCATTACTCTATTAAATTGTAAAACTAGAATGTAAAGTTATGATTAACTTCTGGTTAAAATCACGATAAGATGGGGCATTTAATGCAAAGATTGGGACGCTGCTAAAAGCGATTACCGCCACAAGAACCGTCCCCTTGGTATGCCCTTTTCTACTATTGTGGTCGCAATCCATGCATAATTGTTTTCGAGTCTTCAGGTACGTTAGTCTATTTCTTTTTTATTTTTATTGGAAATGTAAAGGAAACTGTTATTATTAAGTTAGTTAATATGTAAATGTACCTAATTTACTATAAACCTAAGTAGTTTTTATGCATCGGTTTTTGCAAATGTTTTTACAAGAATAATAGATATACAGGGGGAGAAAATGGAGAAGAAAGTATTTTTGTTTACGTTATTATTTGTGTTGTTGTTCGGAACGTTCGCTTCAGCACATTCTGGGAGAACAGATTCTAGCGGTGGACACAATTGCAGCGAGAAATCAAAAGCAAAAGGTCTTTGCACAGGCTATCACAACCATAACGGAGGCGGAGGGTCAACGAGCAGTGGCGCTACCATCGTTAATAGTGAAAAAGATTGTACAGATTTTGCTAGTTATGATGAAGTGGTTGAGTATTGGAATACAAAGGGATATTCAGCAACGAATGACCCAGAAAATTTGGACGGTTGGGGAAATGGTGTTGTTGATGATGGCATACCGTGCGAAGTCCCTAGTGGCTACGATAAGACAAAGATAAATAATAGTACCGAACAAATTCAGCATAACCAAGAGGAACAAGATCTAGCAAGTGGAGAAAATGCAGGATATCCTAATGGGGTGAACGATGGATATCTAGAGGTCACAAGCAATAATGTTGCTTCTACAGGTTCGGAGGCATATAAAGCAGGATATGCAACTGGTTATACTAAAGGGTACGATGAAGGGAAAACGAAGATAACCGGTGAAAAAACAAAAGCTGCCAGTGATGGGTATGCTCTTGGAGAAAAACAAGATACCATCGAAATTCCAGCACTTTACATAAACCATGCAGGATTAAAGCAATCCTTTGAAGGCGGTTTTAATAAAGCAGTAACGGAGCGAGTAGAAGCTAAGAAAAAAGAATACAAGGATTTGGGTTACACTGACGGAAAAAAGGATGTCAACAATGTTCCTAAAGACATCGAAGAAGTGTATGTAAATGCATATCTGGAAGGATACAATACAGCCCAAGAAGAACTAAAGGACGAGTATTTAAAACAAGGATATGAAGCCGCGTTTACCATATTGAAATATACGAAACCTAATTTATATAACGAAAAATTCATTGGTTGGTACAAGGAAGGTTTTGAATCCAATACAGAAGTTAAAGAAATAAGTGCGGCAGGACTTGCTTTAGGACAAGCAGGAGGCTCCTACAACCTACCTTCTAAATACAAAAACGGCGAAGTCATCTTTAAACATAATTATGAACTAGGATTGAAGGAATACGAAGAGCAACAAAGCACTAATCAAAAAGCGGCTGTTGGTGGTGTCGGAGGATTAGCATTAGTTTGGTTAGGCAGAAGATTTTATGTTGCGAAAAAAATGATAGGTTAACAGAGGAGAATAGAAATGGGCATTTACCGAACCATTAGTTATAAAGTAGAAGATTTATTCATTAAGATGCTGTCAAAAAAACAAGACGCTGAAATGATCAAAGAAAAAGTAGCCACGTACCGTACAAGAAATGAGGAAGTACGTAATCAAAGGAAATTAAATAAGAAATCCAAGGCTGTTTAAGTTTTTAGTTGGCTTATCTAGCACTTAAAATTCCAGTGGAAATCGGCCGCCTCTTCAATCCCGAACTTTTCACCGTTTTTTTCAAATTGGTAATCCAGATATCTGTTAAATTTAAACATTTCTCAATAATTTTAAAAAATCCAACCCTGTTTCTACTCAGCAAAAGGGTTGGATTTTTTTATCGCTGTTGCCTACATTCATCTTAGCAAGCAGTGGATTCCAAAAAATTAAGGAAATGCACAGCTATAAAAGTGATTAGCTACTACAGCTGCCCGTCAAAGGGAATTGAATAATGTCTGCAAAAGTGGATTGTAGTTAGTTGTTGAAGATAAACAAAAAGGAGAATTACTATACTAACTTTCTACAAAATAAATCCAAAGTCCTCAAATCCCTGCTCCAGAGGCAATTCAGAATACAATCTCAAATGATAGAATGCTAGTATTAATAGATCTTTAAACCTTTGTTCATAATTTATTCATCTGTACCGGTTATGATAGATACATGAAGAGGTAAGCCTTTTTCAAACTTTTTCATACCCCCCCTTTTTTATATAGTTTTTGGATTCGGCAATCGGCCGAATCCTTTTTGTTGGACTTTAGAGCTTCTATTCAATACATATTAACTTTTTAAACAGGAAAACTAGACTTGTTAGTAGACTAGGGACAAAGGAGATATGTATATGGACTACAGGATATTTAGAGCGATTAACCAATTTGCTGGTCGTTATCGGCTTTTGGATATGATGGTGATTATCTTTTCTCAAAAAGTTCGTTATTTATTTCTATTTATTTTAATCTTCATGTGGTTTCGAGATAACTCACATAAGAAAATCACTTTATATGCAATCATTTCGGCTGGGGTATCGATGGTTTTAAATAAAATCATTAAACTGTTTTATTTTAAACCTCGCCCTTTCTTGAATCTCGGGATCCATTTATTATCCCCATTTCCATCAAAAAAGAACTCTTCATTTCCAAGTAAACATACCGCTCTAGCATTTGCAGTAGCAACTTCTGTCATGTTTTATAAGCGTTTCTTAGGCAGTATGATGTACCTTTCCGCTATCCTAACAGGACTCTCCCGCGTTTGGATGGGACAACATTACCCTTTGGATATTTTAGGTAGTTCATTACTAGGAAGTATAACCAGCATAGTAGTAAAGATGACAGGCTGGTTATGGAATCCGATTATTGATCCGATAATACAGGCTTATCATGATTACTGCTCGAGAATGAAAAATCATCAAGGGAAATCCTCAAATTAAGTAGGAATTCCCTTTTTATTGTCTAACAGTTTGATTACTCCCACTTTTTTGTATCGTCTTATTTGATATTGGTTTAAATCAACCGTTGAAAAAGAAAATACTCTGCTTTTTTTGACCGACCTAGTTTACTACTTGCGTATCTGTTAGTTTGTTTACCACCTTTAATAACTTCATTAATTGGATATTCTTGCCACAAATAAAACTTTAGACCTAGAAGATAATATATTTGTCTACCTTGGCATTACAAGTAGATACACTTGGAGGTGCATTACCATAAATGGAATGTTATTCTTCATAGTTCTTTTGTTGGCTATTGCTATAGGGGTGGTTATCTTTATGGGCATGAAGAGAAATAACCCTATTCCTGCAATAGAAACAACACCCAAACCATTTTCAAACAATCAATTCAAGGAGGAATTCGCTATGGAAGAAAAGACAAAGGTTATTAAAGAAAGAGTTAAAACTGCAGAAAATGCTAAAATTGAAAGGGTGGCAGCTGCAAAGGCTGAGGAAGAAATTGCTGTTGAGCTTGCACCGTTAAAAAGCCAAATTCAATCCATTCAAAATACCCTAAATCAACTTAATTCAGTCAACGACCAAACTACAATGTCTTCTGGAGGGCAGAATCAAAATCAAAATCAAATTCAGAATCAATCAAATGACCTATTAAACCAACTGCAACAGTTTAGTTCACAAGCTCAACAACAACAGCATAAAACTTTTCAACAATTGCAACAATCTGTTCATCAAGCTGCTCAAACGTTAACTGGTGTAGAACAATCAATACAATCCATTAATATGTTAAACCAAATCACTCAACAAATTAATCAAACACAACAACAATTACAACAGCAACAAAGTCAAGGACAAGGCCAAGTTCAAGGTCAAGGCCAAGTTCAAGGTCAAGCTCAAGGTCAAGGTCAAGCTCAAGGTCAAGGTCAAGGTCAAATGAATTATAATCAAACACACTAAAATCAAATTTGTTAAACGTAGCTGATATCTCTTTGCTATCAGCTACGTTTATTTTCAAATGATTGTAGAAAAAATGATTATTGGCATTACTATGTCCACAAATATTTGTTTAATGTATTATTAACAATGGAAATTACTGGGGTTCTTTCTTGCGCTTATAAGTTAAAGTACATTTAGATGTGTATTTTGTAACCTGCTTCGTTATAGGATAAGACAAAGGCCTTTTGGTTGTTATTTGTTTTACCTTGCCTCCATAAGCCCTTGCCACTCGTCAATACGAGTAGCTTTATTATTCATGGGTTGAATGTATTCATTAACATCGAGGCACATCCGGTTAAAATAGTTTGTTAACTTTTCATGTACACAATTTCGTAACCATTTCTGTATGGTTTTATATAGTTAATATCGGCCACAAGAACCGTCCCCATGAACTAATTTCACTTGGCTAATCATGAGTGGCGGAGCAAAACGAATCACGGTATCTCTATTTAGATGAGATTTCTTCAAAAGAACATTCCTTTAGTGGAACGACCTTCGTTTTATGAACGAGTTTATACCCGAGCCATAATGCCAAAAAGATCGGTAAACCAATATAGGACACGGCTACTCCATACCAATCAATCTCACTAGTTAAAAAAGCTTGATAATTTTGGCCGAAAATGACAAAGATACACATCGCAAAAGCGAGAATCGGTCCGAGAGGGAACCATTTCGCTTTAAATTTCAAATCATTCATGTCCCTGCCCTGTGCCATATAAGCTTTTCTGAAACGGTAGTGGCTGACTGCAATTCCAAGCCATGCAATAAATCCCGTTAAGCCTGACGCATTTAATAACCATGTATATACTTGATCTCCAAAAATGGACGTTAAAAAGGCCAAGCCTCCGATAATCGTCGTTATGACAAGGGCATTCATCGGAATCCCGCGATCATTTACATTTTGTAAAAATTTAGGTGCCTGACCATCCTTTGCCATGGACCAAAGCATGCGTGTCGATGCATATAAACCGGAAGTCCCTGCCGATAGGACCGAAGTCAAAATGACCGCATTCATCACAGATGCCGCAAATGCAATGCCCACTTTCTCAAATACAAGTGTAAAAGGGCTGACAGCGATGTTGTCGACATCCCTTCCTAACAGGTCAGGACTTGTATAAGGAATAATTAGACCAATGACAGCAATGGCGACGATATAAAATAGTAGAATTCGCCAAAATACTTGTCGAATCGCCTTTGGTACGTTTTTCTCCGGCTCTTCACTTTCACCTGCAGCAATCCCCACGAGCTCCGTTCCTTGAAATGAAAAACCTGCGATTAAAAAAATACTTAAAACGGATAAAAGGCCGCCATTCACAGGAGCATGTCCTACTGTAAAGTTTTTAAACCCGATAAACGGTCCTCCCAGTATGCCGAAAATGGTGAGCAAACCGACTCCAATGAAAACGATGATTGTCACTACTTTTATTAAGGAGAACCAATACTCGGATTCTCCGTAGCTTTTAACCGACAATGCATTCAATAAAAAGATTACACCTAAAAACAGTGTACTCCACACGATGCTCGGTACATCCGGAAACCAGAACTTCATAATAATGGCTGATGCAACTATTTCAACCGCAAGTGTAACAGCCCAGTTGAACCAATAGTTCCAACCGAGCGCAAAACCAAATGCCGGATCGACAAAACGGCTGCCATATGTTGAAAAGGATCCCGAAACCGGCATTAAGGTAGCCATTTCGCCGAGACTTGTCATCAAAAAGTAGACCATGATGCCGATAACTCCATAAGCTATTAGCGCTCCACCAGGTCCAGCTGTTTGAATGGACGACCCTGTCGCTAAAAATAACCCTGTCCCGATTGACCCTCCAATAGCAATCATCGTCATGTGACGTGCCTTTAGATTGCGTTTAACATGCCCTTTGTTTTCTCCGTTATTCTGAACCTTCTGATTATTTCGGTCATTTTTATAGCTTTTGAGTGCTTCCATTCTTGTCCTCCTTCATTTTTGTACGATAAGCATCTATCTAACTTTTTAGAAAGCATTATCCATCTGCTTTTTCGATGTAGGTACTTAGCTGACAAGAAAACGCATGCAAATAATCATAATAAATAAACCTCAATCAGTTGAATTATGTTATTCCTACTGATTGTTTGCTAAACTTTCTATTTCTAATGGGCAATTTATCCCTTCTTGAGGATGATGGGGATAAATTGTCCATAAGAAAAAATTCATCTCTCGCTTAATATCGAAAAGCGAGAGACGGCTTGCTAATTATTTTGAAAAATCAAAGTAGTTTCGCTTCAATAAACGTGGAGCGGCCATAAGTGTTTCATACTTCATACTTTTTTCGAGCTTTGAGCAATCGATTAAAAATAGATGATCCTCAATTTCTTTCACCGTATTATCTGTTTGATAGGTCATACCGCATTCCAAGCAATGAATGGATGGTGTGTCCTTAATTTCAATCGCATTTGTTCCATCTGGAAGTTCCCAATACACTGTGTTGCTCGTTTCACGTGCTGTGTCAGATTCGCACCATTGACAAATCAAAATTATTCCTCCTTTGCTCCTACCGTTTCATATTTCTTCATTTGTGATTGGAATTTTTTCTCTTTTAACTCGTCACGTTTGTCACGTTTATCTTTTAATGAACTATGCTCAGTATTTTCCTTATACGTTTTGCGGCGATCTAACCGTTTTAATCCTTCAGGTGTGAGGTTAAATTTCGTATCATCAATAATGGATAGAACACCATTACTTTCAAACTTTTCAAACACTTCAGGATATACCTTTTTGTAGTAATCCTCTGCACTGCCTGACTGATAATTTGTTGGTTCTGGATAAGATGTAATGACACCTTCAAAGTTACGTAATACGACTTTATTAGAACTTTGAGAAATGATATAGTTCGGCTGCAATGGAATTTTGCCTCCTCCACCCGGGGCATCAACAATAAATGTCGGAACGGCATAACCCGATGTATGACCACGAAGTCCTTCCATAATTTCCAATCCTTTACTGATTGGTGCACGGAAATGGCCAATCCCTTCTGATAAATCACATTGGTAAATATAATATGGACGAACGCGGATTTTAACAAGGTCATGCATAAGCTGTTTCATGATCGGTACACTGTCGTTAATACCTGCCAAAATAACAGACTGATTCCCAACAGGTACACCAACATTTGAAAGCATTTCACATGCACGCTTCGATTCTTCCGTAATTTCAATAGATGTATTGAAATGTGTATTCAACCAAACCGGATGATACTTTTTCAAGATATTACAAAGATTTTCGGTAATACGCTGTGGGAATACGACAGGTGCTCTTGTACCGATACGAATAATTTCTACATGCGGAATCTCACGTAAATTCTTTAAAATATATTCTAAAATATTGTCATTAATCAGGAGCCCGTCTCCTCCGGAAATTAACACATCTCGAATCTGTGAGTTAGATGCGATATAATTAATGGCTGTGTCTAACTGTTTCTTTGGTACACCCATTCCGATTTGTCCGGAGAAGCGTCTTCTTGTGCAGTAACGGCAGTACATGGAGCATTGGTTTGTTACTAGGAACAATACGCGATCCGGATAACGATGTGTTAACCCAGGTACTGGTGAATCTTCATCTTCGTGAAGGGGATCTTCTAGATCATATCTTGTTTTATGCAATTCCGCAGAAATTGGAACAGACTGCATTCGCACCGGACATCTTGAATCATCTGGGTCCATAAGCGATGCATAATATGGCGTGATGTTTAATGGGATTGTTTTTGTTGAGATTAAAACCCCTTCCTCTTCTTCTGGTGTTAAGTTAACTACTTTCTTTAAGTCTTCTAAATTTTTGATAGTATTCGTTAATTGCCAAACCCAATCGTTCCATTGCTCCTCTGTAACATCCTTCCAAAGCTCGATTTCTTTCCAATGTCTTTTTGGTTTGAATAAAGTGTTTCTCATCATAAACTCCTCCTAAAATTAGCCTATTTTTTATCAACCATTTTTAATGATTTCTCCTTCGATCATTACTATATTAAGAAATGAGGTATTCCATATAATAGCGATTTTCCCCTTCGCCAAATTCATCTAATCTTGTCTCTTTTATGACAAACCCTAATTTCTCATATAACTTGACGGCTGCCTTGTTTTTAGTACTGACCGTTAAGCAAACCTTACGAAAACCATCTTGCTTTAGAATCGGATAAATTTCCTGTAAAAATAATTTCCCGATTCCTTTCCCTTGCTGGTCGGAGCGTACATAAAACCCAAAAATGTAGGCTTTCTGAATATCATTGTAAGCTCTCATCACTTCGCAAATTGCAATCGGCCTTGGATCATTTTGCTGCCGGTATTGAATGAGTTTCCCGTAGCGTGTAAGTGGGACAAGGGTTTGTTCATCTACTGCTCCTAATCCCGGAAACGCATCTTGCTCAAGCTCCATCATCATTTTTTGCTGTTCTGGATTCAATGAAGCTGGTACTTCGACATAATAGGTTTTGTTCAATGTTTCCATTTTTCTGTCCCCCTTCGTTCTACTTCATATTCGATATCATCCAGCGGCCATATTGGCTTAGGAATGTAACGATACGTAAAAGTTGTTAAACGATTGGATGCAACACCAGGTGCATCCACATAAATGATACGGCCCACAATTGGCTCAAACGCTGCCCGAAAATGATTTTTTGCCTTTAACCCAAGAATTCTCTTTGCCTGCGGCTCAAGACCAATATGACGAAACATTTCCGGATCATTTGCTGACATCGGCCTTCCAATGAGGAGGATATCCATATTGCCAACACGTATGTGGACCGCACCCTTTAAATCGACTCTTAAATGCTGATTGAACGGTCCAGAATTGTGAAATACACCGTCTGATACGGCTACTACCGTTGCTTCGACTTGTACGGACTCCCCAAATTCAGGCGATACTTTCCCTCCAAGGGACAACAATACCTTATTTCCGGTTCCCTTCTTACGGCAGGCCTCAATGGATTCTGGATCGTAGAGTCCTCCAAACAACGTGTCAGGAATGTTCATCTTCAACATCTCCCGAAGCAGCTCTGTTGTATCCCCGCTCCCGCAGCTTAGAGGATTATCCGAGATGTCCGCCAGCACGACCGGTTTGTCATCTTCAATCGACATCGCCAAATCGAGTCCTTCTTTTACACCCGGCAAATCCATGATAAATTCTTCTCTTACACTCCAGAACAAGGAGGCCATCTTTTGGGCAGTCTCTTTTCCTTTTTGCGGATCGAACGAAACAACAAGTACACTTGCACCGACCATCGGAATATCCGAGTAAGGAAAGCCGCCAAATACGGACACATTATAAATTCCTTCTTCCTCTTCGGCTTGTTTCGCCCACTCTATCATTTTGTACATTGGTCCTTCTGCAGTTCTCATATTGATAGAGGGAGGCATCATAGGCAATTTTTCAAAAGAAGCATAATAATGCACACCTTCCTTTAATTGCTTCAATAAAGCGATTGAAGCATGAACGCCTTGTTCATACATATCAACATGTGGATATGTTTTAAATCCAAAATGAAGCGGTGTGTAATCAATCATTTTTTCACTTAAATTGGCGTGCATATCCAGTGTTGTCGCAATCGGGACAATCGGCCCGATCAGCTCACGAATTTTTCCCAGTAAATGCTCTTCCGGATCGAAGAGGTCCTCCACGACCATTGCTCCATGCAGTGCCAGCAATAAACCATCGAGCCTTCCAGCCTCCCGGATTGACTGGAGCATTTGCTCTTCGATGATTGAATATGCTTCAGCTGACACTACGCCTGATGGGACCGCTGCCGCACAAAGCAGCGGCACAATTTCTACATCCTCCTGTATCAATACATCCAGAAACCCGCCCACTTCAGTTTTCGTTCCTGAATAGGCATCATAAATTTCATCGCCGATATAGTAGCCTTCATTTCGAAACTGTTCGATTTCGGTTTTCATCGGACTAAAACTGTGGGATTCATGGTAAAAGAATGCAATTCCAATACGGTGTTTTCTCATATTCTCCCACCTTCTACTAGATATGCCCGTTTATTAATAGTTCGTATAAATCGACTTCCACTCTGTCATGACATCGAATGCATGATGGGAAACTTCACGGTGTCCATTTCCGGACATTTTCATGCCTCCAAATGCCACACCCATTTCGGCATTAGACGTTCCGTTATTAATATAGACAAGTCCGCTTACCGCTTCCTTTGCCGCCCGGTTCGCATAATGAAGGCTCTCTGTATAAATGGAAGTCGATAACCCATAAATTGTCCCGTTATTTACCTCCATTGCTTCCTCATATGAATCTACTTCAATGAAGGCAAGAACAGGACCAAATATTTCTTCCTGTGCAATGGTATCATTCGGTTTCACATTCTCAATGATTGTCGGCTCATAATAATAGCCGCCCAATTCTTTGACACGCTGGCCGCCTGTTACAATTTTCCCACCTTCTTCAATCGCTTTTTTTACATATTTTTCGACTGTATGAAGCTGGTCTTCATTTACGAGAGGGCCCAATTGTTTCCCTTCTTCAAGTCCATTTCCTATTTTCATAGACTTTGTTAAGTCAACTACTTTTTGGACAAGCAAATCCTTTACTGGTCGCTCGACGATTACTCGGCTTGCCGCTGTACAGCGTTGACCAGTTGTCGTAAACGCTGATTTTACGATTCCGTCTGCCGCTTTGTCCAAGTCCGCATCCTTCAAGACGATCACTGCATTTTTTCCACCCAGTTCCAATGAAATACGTTTTAAAGTTTTACTGCTCATTTCCGCCAGCTTTTGTCCGACTTCAGTTGAGCCCGTAAACGAAATGACTTTCACATCCAAATGCTCTGTGAGTGTTTGCCCGACTGTTCTACCTGAACCTGTAATTAAGTTGACAACCCCTGCTGGGAATCCGGCTTCATCTAACACTTCTACGAAAATCTTTGCCGATAGCGCTACCTCTGAAGCCGGTTTCCATACGACGGTATTACCAGCAATCAGAGCTGAAAAGATTTTGTAGGAACCAAGTGCAACAGGGAAGTTCCAGGGGGTAATGCACGCCACAACTCCAAGAGGTTCACGAACCATTCTTACGTTCCGATCTGGGAACCCTGCAGGGACCGTTTCTCCAAAGAGGCGTCGTCCCTCGCCTGCCATATATTGAGCAGTCGCGATGACCACTCCAACTTCGCCTAAAGACTCAGGCAGCACTTTGCCCATCTCCATTGTCATGACACGAGCAAGTTCCTCTTTTCGTATTTCAAACAATTGGGCTGCTTTCGCTAAATAAGCAGCTCGTTCTGGAATAGGGATGTTCTTCCATTGTGAATACGCTTCATTCGCATATGCGACAGCCTCATTCACTTGCTCCGTTGTCGCGGCTGCACATATACCGACAAGTTCCCCCGTTGCCGGATTTAAGCTTTCAAAGTAGGACTGATCGGGGGCACTAACCCATTTTCCATTTATATAAAGATCTCCCTGAAGGATATCTGTTTTGATTTGACTAGACATAAACTTGACCTCCTTTTTCGTGGTATTCCCGAAGAATCGAAAATTAGTTTCCTGAAATTGTTTCTGTTATCACATCTTCTAAAATGGTTAATCCTTTATCAAGCACATCTTCTTGAATATTAAGAGGAAGCATTAATCGGATCGTTTGCCCGCTTACACCGCAGTTCATAATGAGCAAGCCATTTTCCAGTGCTTTCGATTTAATTTTCGGTACAAATAAAGCAGCAGATTGCGAATCGAATTCAATACCGATCATCATGCCGACTCCTCGGACTTCAGCAATGCCCGGTAAATGTCCTACCGAGTTATGAAGTCGGCCGACAATCTTGGCACCGAGTTTAGCACTGCGTTCTACTAACTTCTCTTCTTCAATGACCTCAATGTTTGCCAATGCCGCAGCACAAGAAACTGGATTTCCTCCAAATGTCGAACCATGACCAGCCGTCGGCCATTTTTCATGAAGCTCACGACTTGCTACAATGGCACCAAGAGGCATGCCGCCAGATAGGGCTTTTGCTAGAACCAAAATATCAGGAGTCACATTTGCATGCTCTGCGGCAAACATTTTACCTGTACGGCCAAATCCTGTTTGTACTTCGTCAAAGATAAGCAAAATGCCGTGTTCGTCTGTAATCTTTCTTAATTCCTGCAAAAAGCTTGGCGGTGCCGGATAATAGCCGCCTTCACCCATTACCGGTTCAATGATGATGGCCGCTACACGTGAAGGATCGACGCGTAAATCAAACAATTTCTGAAGCTGATTCAAGCAGTACTCTTCTGCTTCTTCTTCTTTAATGTTTTTCAGCTGGGTTGGGTACGGATATGGAACGTGGTACACCTCACCTAAAATAGGTTCATAATAACGACGGTATTTAGAGCTTGATGCCGTAATGGCTGTTGCTCCTAATGTCCGGCCATGAAACGATCCTTCAAAAGCAATAATGGCCGGTCTGCCTGTTGCCGCTTTTGCCAGTTTAAGCGCACCGTCAATGGCTTCAGCTCCCGAATTGGAGAAAAAAACAGTGTCTAAATTTCCTGGAGTGATATGAGCAAGCTTTTCTGCCAAATTTGCCGCCGTTTCATAATAACCATAGTTCAACCCAAGATGTATCAAGGCTTCAGCTTGCTTCTGAATGGCTTCCACCATTTTTTTGTTCGTATGTCCAACTGCATTGACGGCCACTCCTGAGACGAAATCGATATATTCTTTTCCGTCTGTCGTCCAAAATTTTGCGCCATGCGCTTTTTCAATGACTAGTTCGGTGACCCTTGTCATGACAGGAGATAGATGCTTTCGTGCTTTCTCTTGAATTTCTTTTGTTTTACTTTGCAATTTCATATGCCTCATCCTTTCTTAATTGACCTTCGAATATTGATAATGATCCGTCTAATATTCTCACAATCTCATCAATCTCTTTTTTCGTGACATTTAAAGGGGGGCTGATGATTAGATGTTCCCCATTTGTGCCGTCAATTGAACCGGTACCCGGATAAAAAACCGCACCAAGTTCCATCGCAATACTATTCAATGTTTCAGCTGCCTTTTCAGATGGATTGAACAGTAAATCACGCTCCCAATCCTTGATAAGCTCCATTCCAATTAAAAGCCCCCTGCCCCGGACATCGGATATACAGGTATGTTTTTGCTTAAGTTCTAAAAGCCTATCGAAAAGGTAAGAACTCTGCTCTTTCACATTTTCCAGCACCCTGTCACGCTTATATACATCCAGGGCAGCAAGGCCGGCTGCCACTGCCACAGGATGCCCGCTATAGGTATAGCCGTGAATAAATTTTCCGTCGCTGTTTTGAATAAGCCCATCTATCAACCGTTCATGAACAATCATCCCGGCCAGCGGAGCATATCCTGCCGAAACCCCTTTTCCAAACGTGATAATATCAGGTTCGATTCCAAGCTGTTCTGTCGCGAAGTTGGTGCCAGTACGGCCGAATCCAGTCATCACTTCATCGATAATTAAGACGATTTCGTACCGGTCACACAACTCTCTAACTTTCTCAAAATACCCCGGTGGCGGTGGTACAGCACCTTGCTGGCTTCCGACAATCGGTTCGGCGATAAATACAGACACGTTCTCAGGACCAAGCTCTAAAATGGTTCTTTCAATATCCGTTACACACGTCCAGTTTTGTTTGGAGAGACAATCATCTTTTTGACGATCGTATGGACATCGGTGGCAGTACGGAGAATAGACATGGGCATAGTTTAAAAGATTAGGAGTGTATGCATGTCTTCTTTTAACGTCTCCTCCTGCTGATAAAGAACCGATGGTGTTACCGTGATATGATTGCCAACGCCCGATCACAATGTGTTTTTGGGGTCTGCCGGCATCCCTATGAAATTGCCTCGCCAGCTTCAAAGCGCTTTCATTTGCTTCTGAGCCTCCGGTTGTAAAATACACTTTATTTAAATGGTCTGGTGCCATTTTTCCGATTGTCTCAGCCAGTGCATGCAACGCTTTTGTCTCAAAACGCATTGTATGGACAAAAGCCGCTTTTTTTGCTTGTTCTGCCATCGCCTCTCCAATAGAAGAAATCCCATGACCCAAGTTGGCTGCAACCGCCCCCGAGCAAGCATCCAAATATTTTTTCCCGTTTTCATCTATGAGATAGACCCCTTCACCGTGGGTAATAATTGGGTACTCCTTTTTTAAATCTCGATGAAACACATAGTCTTTTTTTATTCCATCCATCTTTCCACCACCATTGCCATTCCTAATCCCCCTGCTACACAAATCGTTGCAAGGCCATATTGCCGTTTTTGCTTTTCAAGCTCATGGCATAATGTAGTGACGATTCTTGCACCGGAACACCCCAGTGGATGGCCTAGTGCAATCGCTCCTCCATTTACATTCACGTTGTCACCTTTAATGCCCCATTCTCTTAAACAAGCAAGACTTTGCGCTGCGAACGCTTCATTTAATTCAATCAAATCGATATCTTCCAAACAAAGACCCGCCTTTTTCAACGCGATTTGGGAGGCAGGTATCGGACCGATTCCCATTTCTTTTGGTGATACACCCGTTGCAGCAAAGGAACGGATCCTTGCCATAGGAACTACTCCAAGCTGTTCCGCTTTTTCTTCCGACATTAACAGCAGCATGGAGGCTCCATCATTTCTGCCTGATGAGTTTCCTGCAGTTACCGTACCATCCTTTTGAAACACAGGAAGTAGAGTTCCTAACTTTTCGATGTTCGTCAATCTTGGGTGCTCATCTGTCGCAAAGTGTCTAATTCCCCTTTTTCCTTCCTTTACCGGAACAGGAATGATTTCTTCTTCAAACCGGCCCATTTCAATCGCACGTTTCGTTTTCTGCTGACTCGTGAAGGCAAATTCATCTTGTTCACGGCGGCTTATGTTATATTTTTCAGCAAGCCATTCGGCTGTTTGCCCCATCGTAAATCGACCATATATCTCTTCAGGCTGGGATTTTGGCTGACTTTCCGTATTTGAATCAAACAGTGTCAAATCTCCCATCTTAAGGCCGAATCGCGAACCGACCGTATAATGGGGAGCTTGAGACATACTTTCTACACCTCCTGCTAAAATAACCTCTGCCTGACCAGTCAAAATGGACATCGCTCCGTTAATGACGGCCTGCATCCCCGAACCACACTGACGATGAACAGTATAAGCAGGAATCGATTCAGGAAATTGGGCATGCAAGGCAGCGACCCTAGCAATATTTGGAGCATGCGCACTTTGCTTTGTTTGTCCGACGATGACTTCATCGACAATATTGGCACCATAACCGGAAGCCGAAAGATTATTTTTCATAACAAGGGATACTAGCTCTTCTGGTGATGTATCCGCCAGTGACCCGCCGAAGGTTCCGATAGCAGTCCGAAATGCATTTACGATTACTACCATTACGCCGTCACCTCTTTGCCTATATTAAAAGCTTCGGCAATGTGGAAGGGAGCGTCCGTTTTCTGTTGAACTTCCTCAAGGGAAACTCCAGGGGACAGCTCAATAAGATAAAGTCCATCTTCCTTTACAGTGAAAACCGCCAAATCAGTAATAACTAAATCGACTTTGCGTTCAGAGGTGATTGGATAGGTTAATTCCTTGACGATTTTTGACTCCCCTTGGTTATTCGTATGCAGCGTTGTTACGATCACCTTATTGGAGCCTTCCAATAAATCCATCGCCCCGCCTACACCAAGAACACTTTTTCCTGGTACGGCCCAGTTGGCGATCCGCCCAATCGCGTCAATTTGCAGCACCCCAAGAATTGAAACACTTACATGTCCTCCACGAATCATCGCAAAAGATGAGGCACTATCAAAAAAGGATGAACCTTCCAATACTGTGACGGGCAGTTTCCCTGCATTGACAAGATTTTGGTCAATGTTCTCTAAGTCAGGGGTAGGTCCTACTCCAAGAATTCCGTTTTCCGAGTGTAAGAAAACTTCAACATCGGATGGTATATAATCAGCGACAAGCGTTGGAATCCCTATCCCCAAATTGACGATATCGCCATGCTTTAATTCCTTCGCCGCTCTTGCAGCAATGTATTGTTTCACGTTCAAGCTAGTTCACTCCCTTCAAAACGATATAATCAACATATAAATGCGGGGTCACAATTTCTTCAGGAGAAATTTGACCTGCCTCCACAATCTCGTCTACCTCTGCAATAACCACATCCGCAGCTGTCGCCATCATAGGATTGAAGTTTCTAGCCGATTTGTTGTATATGAGATTTCCTAATTGATCTGCTTTTTTCGCTTTAATTAAAGCAACATTAGCTTTAAGAGGTTCTTGGAACACAAATTTTTTACCGTTAAGAGTACGCTCTTCTTTGGCTTCGGCAATTTTCGTTCCTACGGCGACCGGCGTATAAAACCCTCCCAGGCCCGCACCGCCCGCTCGAATCGCTTCCGACATCGTTCCTTGCGGGAGCAGCTCAACTTCCAATTCTTTATTCAGAAAGGCTTTAACTACCTCTGGGTTGGATGTAAAATATGAACCTATCGCTTTTTTTACTTGTTTTTGCCGTACTAAAACTCCAAGACCTCTCCCTGGTTCTCCAAGGTTATTACTAATAATCTCTAAGTCTTTCACTTCCGTCTGAGCCAAAGCGTCAATCAAACTCAGCGGACTTCCTACAAGTCCAAACCCCCCTACCATAATCCGTGAGCCGCTTTTAACCTTTTTTACCGCGTCTTCGCATGTAATCAGCTTGCTCATCTTTTTTCCCTTCCTCTCCATCGGCTATTGTTGTTTTTAACAGTTCGGAAATATAAAAAACCGAGCAAAACATGAATCCTCTATAAAGAATGTTGTTCTAACGAACATTCCTTACACAGTGTCCATGTCTGCCCGGTTTTAATAAGACCATGGGAAGAGGTCATCTTCCCACTTTATTATAACCAAACGTTATGTATTCATTTGCTTCACGTTATCCCAGTAACGTTGAACTGCAGCTTGGAGAGCCACAATGATCGCTTGCTGAGATGGAGCAAAATAAAAGCTTTGAATTCGTTTAATCAGCGGCTCAACCCCGTCTTGAAGACAGTAGCCTATCAGCAGTTTTTGAAAATAATTTTTTGTTAGTTCAGCTACAAATGTGAATTCGGCGCCGATAATGATATGCTCTTTCAGATCCACTTCGAGGACAATTCCCGCATGCTTATACATTTCATACATGGAAGTTCCCTGTGGAGCTTTAGCATATCCTGTAGCAATCACTGTATCCAATGTTTGCATGCCCCAAAACTCCTTTCAAAACCAACTATTCATTATTATTTTCTAACTCGAGTATATGTGCCAGAAAATACAATGTCAACTGGGTATTTTTAATTTTTCGAAATATCCAAATAGTCTAACAACAATTAAGCACACTGTACTCCAACCTTAAGGCATTGGAAAAACACTTTACCATCCACGATCCTGCATACGTGCTTCAGGAGAGAGACTTGATATTTCAATACCTTTCATGGCAATCCCAAGATTTTTTGAAATCTCTGCAATTAGTTTATAGTCCTGGTAGTGGGTTGTTGCTTCCACGATCGCTCTAGCGAATTTTGCTGGATTATCAGATTTAAAGATTCCGGAACCAACAAATACTCCATCAGCACCTAACTGCATCATAAGTGCAGCATCTGCAGGCGTTGCTACTCCACCAGCTGCAAAGTTGACTACAGGGAGGCGTCCGAGATGTTTAATCTCAAGAAGCAGTTCATATGGGGCTCCAAGCAGCTTAGCCTCTGTCATCAATTCATCTTCACTCATCGAAACGACTTTACGTACTTGTGCATTGACCTTACGGATATGACGCACAGCTTCTACGATATTACCAGTTCCCGGCTCTCCTTTTGTACGAAGCATAGATGCGCCTTCACCAATACGGCGCGCTGCTTCGCCAAGATCACGGCAGCCACAAACAAATGGAACCGTGTAAGCTTTTTTATTCAGATGGTATTCTTCATCTGCTGGAGTTAAAACTTCACTCTCATCAATATAATCAACGCCCATTGCTTCAAGAACTCGGGCTTCTACGATGTGTCCGATACGTGCTTTTGCCATAACTGGAATGGAAACCGCGTTCATGACTTCTTCCGTAATTCGCGGATCTGCCATTCTTGCTACTCCGCCAGCTGCACGGATATCAGAAGGAACGCGCTCTAATGCCATTACAGCTACCGCTCCTGCTTCCTCTGCTATTTTTGCTTGCTCAGCATTCACAACGTCCATAATGACGCCGCCCTTTTGCATTTCAGCCATACCTCTTTTTACACGATCCGTACCTGTTTTCATGTTAAGCCCCCTTTGATAATTTTGTGAAAGTATCTATAACTTTTATAAGGAAATCACATCTAATTCAATAGGAATTATTTTAAAACTAAAACGCTTGCTTCTAAGGCTTTTTAAAGATCTTATATAATCATTTTTTTATCTTTCTGCAGCTGTAGTTCATGTTCGCCGCTACCGTCCTGTTCCCGATTCTTTTTAATTCGGAAATGATAGATTAAGTAACAAGCTATTACGAAAGGAGCTCCAAGATACAGGGCGAGACGTTGTTCAGAGTCAAATGCTAAACTTGCAAGTACTAAGCAGTTTAACGTTAGTGCGATGATCGGCAGAGCAGGGTATAGAGGTGTTTTAAATTTAAGATCCTCTACTCTTCCACCTTCACGAATGAATTTTCTCCGGAAGGCGATTTGCGAAGCTGTGATTGAAATCCAACCTACCTGAGCACCTAATCCAGCAACTGACAGCAGCCAAACGAAGACCGTTTCAGCAGCGAAAAATTCTGAAAGTAGTGATAATAACGAAATTCCCATAGTTAGAAGAAGAGCATTAAAAGGAACCCCTCGTTTATTTACTTTAGTAAGAACCGGACTAGCCATTTTTTCCTTTGACATCGAATACAACATCCGTGTAGCTGCATAAAGACCTGAGTTCCCAACTGAAAGCAATGCGGTAAGAATAACAAAATTCATAATATCTGCTGCATAAGGAATTCCGATACTATCAAATACGACTACAAATGGACTTTCAACAACTCCTGCTTTTTCCATCGGAATTAAACTTGATAAAACAAAGATGGCTAAAACAAAGAAGAATAATGTACGCCAGACAGTCTGTTTAATCGATTTTGGAATCGTTTTTTCAGGATCTTCACTTTCCCCTGCAGCGATCCCAATCAATTCGGTCCCTTGGAAAGAGAAATTGACAGCAATCATCGTAATAATTAATGCAGAAAATCCATTTGGTAAAAGACCATGTCCGGTAAAATTAGATAGGAATGGTGCCTCTTGGCCACTGTTCATATCGATGAACCCAAACATAGCAGCGCCGCCCAATACAATGAAAAGAATAATAGCTACTATTTTTATACTGGAAAACCAAAATTCAGCTTCACCAAACGCTTTTGCGGAAAGAGAATTCAGTAAAAATAAAATCACTGCAAAAATCGCACTCCAAATCCAAATCGGAGTATCAGGAAACCATCTTTGCATCAGCTGCCCAGCTGCAAGGAACTCTAATGCAACAGTAACCGACCAGCCTAACCAATATAGCCATCCAAGTGCAAACCCTGTTCCTGGACCAATAAATTTCGTGGTATACGTTTGGAAGGACCCAGAAACTGGCATTGCTACAGACAATTCCCCTAGGCAAAGCATTGTCATAAACATAATCAAACCGCCAACAATATATGAGAGAATTGCACCTGATGGTCCTGCTTGTTGAATCGTGTACCCTGAACCAAGGAATAGACCTGATCCGATAACCCCTCCGAGAGAGATCATAAATAAATGCCGAGTCTTCATCGTTCTTTTCAATTCATTTGTTTGGTTTTCTTGTAAATGCATAAAATTCCCCCTTTCATCCCCTTAAAAATGCATGCGCTTCCATTTTGTTTCCAATAATAGCGATAAAATTTGCAAAAAAGAACGCTTCACATTCCTGACAAATTTAATCATTAGGCTTAATAGAAAACTTTACAACAGCCAAACAATTCGAAATTATCACTATTCTAACTTATTAACTTGCAATTACCGTGCCAAAATTAAAAACCACTATTTGTGAACTTTTCGTGAACCTTATATGCAAAATATTTTTGCACTATCCTTAGATTTTTTGCACTTAACATGCAAAAAAAACCATTCTAATAAAATAGAAAGAGTCTTTATTTTGGATACAATATTTTTTCAATCATCTAGGATGGCTACAAATGCAGGTTAAGAATTAACCCTTCGAAGTTGTATTAGCAGACTAATTTTACCCATCCCCTAAAAACTAGACTTCTGCAACTCTTCTTATCCCCACCATAAATGCTGCTAAACGCATATCACTTGATGTGTTTGATCAAATTCATAAATATTTTGGAAAGGAACTAATCATTATCTTCTTAAGCCTTTCATTTACTTCTTCTTCGGTCCAATAATAACCTTGATTTGTACCCATTCAAAATACGAAACGGTTACATCACCCGCGCTTGCAGGAATGTCTGGAACAAGAATATCACACTCTAATTCGAGTAGTTCCTCATTTATAATTGTGTATTTGAAATAGTAGAGAAACGTTCCGAAGCTGTCTCTTAAAATAACGCAAAATAATTTTGCATTAATAAAAACATTTTTTAATTGTCAGGGTAAGACGATTTTCTACATTAATAAAATGACGTAAATAGAATCTATGGATATTCAGGATTATTAATAAAAATCTATTAGATATATTAGATGATCAATCTAGTACTCTTGTACAAGCTTTACAGGGCGTTTAAGCGATTCCTGAAACTTTAACTTTTCCACTCCTCGATTACTTTTTTACATTTATAGCTTGGGTTTAAGGGTATTCTAGTTTAATAATGTGAAGGAATTTAATACTCATATAGAGATGTGGTTAGCGGTGATGAAGCAGGAGTTCTCGAAGGGGGAACTTGTCGGTTTGCAGTCTAGCAATCTTCATAGCTTTAATCGTTTCCCTCAAAGTGAACCACCAAAAGCGAAAAAATTGAACCGGCCTAAAGAAACTAGTATTCCTTTAAAAACTGATAAACAAAAGAATAGTAAACGTAATGAAGCGCCGATTGAACTTGACCATACTTTTGTTAGTGATAAAGTCCCACAAGCATTTGTCCAGCTCGTAAAATACTTTTTCTCCGATGCAAAAACGATTGAAGAATACTGGCATATGGTCCAAATCGCTGCCTTCCGTTTTGAATGTGACAAACGTACAGAAGACGTACTTGCTATCGCCATTAAGTCGTTCAAGCAGTTGATTTGTAAACTAAAATCGACAAAACAGGTAGCTAAACCAATTGCTTTTTTTTACGGAATCTTAACCAACAAACTGAAAGAATTCTATTTAGAGAAGCTTGCTGAAAATCAATCTGACAGCATGGCCTTTCGAATGGTGCTTCCAGGTGGAGAAGTTCTGAGTTATGATTGGCTGCACACTGAGCCAGACGCTTATATGGATTAAAAAATTCGTCAAGAACTGCTTTAATTAATCATTGATTAAAACTGTCCAAAATTTCAATTACAAACATGCGGATTACCATTTCCCAGTATATTGTTTAACCGTTATAAAGAATTATTTTTTATAAGGTTTTGTTTTTAAGGGCACAGGGAATGCATAGAACTAGCACGTGAAACAATGATGTACAACTAAAGGAGTGATATTCATGGACAAACAGTTAGATGAGAAAAAGATAGAAAACCAGTTATACAAAAACGGAGATGCGTTAACAAGTTTTGATGATTTCAGGGAATATCTTAGTGGCAAA
The DNA here is from genome assembly GCF_030817595.1 of Neobacillus niacini. Lineage (GTDB taxonomy): Bacteria > Bacillota > Bacilli > Bacillales > Cytobacillaceae > Neobacillus > Neobacillus niacini_G. Next base: position 4,926,161 of record NZ_JAUSZN010000001.1, on the reverse strand, counting down.
GTTAGTTTAGGAAAAAAACTTGGTATGGATGAAGAACAGTTAGCCAACTCGGCTGAGAAAGTAGCCGATTATCTTGCGCAAAAGGAGCCGCCTAAGAATTCCGAGGAGCGTTTGTTGCAGGAACTTTGGAACGTGGGGACCGAGGAAGAGCAGCATAAACTGGCTCATATGCTTGTCCGTTTAGTGCAACAATCTTAGACTTACTAGAATTTAAAGTTTAGATAAAAAAATATCATTTAGCAGAATGAACTGGAGTAAATTGCCCCTTCTTGAATGGGCTTCATCTCTGTTACCTGTATTATCTGGCTGTGAAACTTACGAGAATTGACAAAGTTAGCTAATAAAATTTCCAATCAATCGTTTGATTAAATGTGGATTAATCCCTTTAAAAAAACGAACTATTAGTTATTTCCGAGAAAATATTTTGTCGAGGATTGGATTAGTTAGGATTGGCTGCGTTTCAGAATCATTGATAAATGGCCAAATTCATACAATTGTATACTGGATATGACATTAAACAGTGTAATCAAACGTTTGATTAGCTTGGAGAGAAACCTTTTATCATAGCAGGTTTTCATCGAAAAATGAGTACGAGGATTGACGATATGGAAGGCACGATAAAAAAATAGGTTAATGAAAGGCATTATTTAAACTTTTATGCGTTTTTTATTGTATAACATGAATTTACCAAAGGAAAAATGCAAATAAATAGTTAAAATCCACTTAACCGGAGGGAGTTTCTAAACATGCTGATGGAGCGTTTAATTTTGGTTGCAATGTGGCTGTTCGGCTTTGTTGGCTTGTTTCTGTTTATTCCACGAAAAGATCGGCACAAGGGATTCTTGGCTTTCTTAATGTTCCAAGCAGTCATATGGCTATGCGATATGCCTGCTTTTAAATATGATCTATTAAGAGCGCCTGTAAGAGAGCTGCCAAAAGCCACTGATCTTCCCCTTACAATCGATTATTTTTTTTATCCCGTATTGTTTGCCATCTATTACGTCCATAGGAGATCAAAGGGTAATCTATCGTCAAGGATTACATACTTTTTTGTATGGGTCTCAGTGATCTCCTTGTTTGATATTGTCATTGAGAGATATACAGATTTATTAGAATATGAATTTTTAAAATGGTATGGGATGTGGATGTACATAGTTTTTCTCTTTTATGTGAGTCAAGTCTGCTGTAATTGGTTCTTTAAGGACAAGGCCTTGTTTCATGCGGAGCGGTGGGAAACGAATGAGAATTGAATGGTGGCTCTTATTATCCGTTTGGGTAGTGGCAACAGGAATTCTTTTTTCATACCTAAAAATAAAATTCGTCTTGCGGTTGTCGCATTTTTGTTCCAGCAGATTATTACTTTTCTTATAGGATTAGTTGTCGTAGAGTTTGGTCTGCTTGAATATCCTGTTCGATTATTTCCTACAGTTAATCGGACGAGCTTCACGTTTGAGTATTATGCGTTTCCAGTCATATGTGCCGCCTTTAATGTTTGGTATCCCAATGATCGAAGTAACCTAATTCAAGTAGGGTATTATGTTGGATTTAGTTCTGTTTTGACCATTGCTGAAGTAATTATCGAAAAATACACCAGCCTCATCAATTACATACATTGGGATTGGTATACCTCTTTGATTACAATAGGTCTTGCTTTATATATAGCACGTAAATTTTGTGTTTGGTTTTTCACAAAGGGAGAGGTATAATATCTCCTCTCCCTTTGCTTAATCAGTGATCTATTTTGTGCGATTAGGATTTTACCCCTTTTTTTATTGCTCCCAAAACTCGCTGTATTCCATAAGCCACCACCTAATCCTAACCGTTTTATTTTGGTACAATCATTTACTATTATGTATAAGCCCCAAAAGTGTAATCAAAAAAACCCATTCCAGTTGAAAGCTAGAATGGGTAAGAATTAATCGTTTAAAGTCCATTTTTATCGAACATTAAAGAGTAACGCAGTTCATTATTTTATAGCCTGAACCCGTAAAGAACCTTTTCCAACTAATCCATAATAAGATAAGAATGCCAGTAAGCTTGCTGAAAACATAATAACCGCCATTGGAATCGCCGTATATTCCCCTGCAATTCCTACGAGGGGCGCGGTTAATGATCCGAGTACAAATGGAAGGAGTCCTAATAACGCAGAAGCACTTCCCGCAATATGTCCTTGTGTCTCCATTGCTAATGCAAACGAAGTAGTACCAGTGATTCCAATTGATGAAACAAAAAAGAAAATTGGAATCGCAACTGCAATCAGGGGTGCCTTAACTAGAAGAGCGACCAATAAAGCCAAACCTGCTAAGTTCGCAATCAATAACCCAATCTTTAAAAAAGTCCTCTCCGAGAAAACACCTGCATAGCGGCCAACCATCTGAGTTCCAATAATGAGCGCAATTCCATTGACTCCAAACAATAGACTGAACACTTGGGGAGTCACACCATAAATATTCTGATAGACAAACGAAATTCCCGAAACATATGCGAAAATTCCAGCAACCATGAAGCCTTGCGTAAGAGCATAACCGGTGAACTGGCGATCTTTTAACAAGGAGCCAAAATTCTTCACAATTTGTGAAATATCACTCGGGACACGGTTTTCTTTAGGTAATGTTTCTTCCAGTTTCCATAAAACGATTAAAAACAATACAATCCCAATACAAGCTAAAACAAGAAAAACGCCTGACCAATCGGTAAATGCCAGTATAATCCCGCCTGCAATCGGTGCCACAATCGGCCCGAGGTTCCCCACTAACATCAATAACGCGAAGAACTTGGTAAGTTCCCTTCCACTATAGACATCGCGAACAATCGCTCGCGAAATAACGAGTCCGCCTGCAGCTGCAAAGCCTTGCAAGAAACGAGCCCCGATAAAGATGTAAATACTAGGGGCAAATGCACATATCACAGAAGTGAGTAAATACATAATGAGGAAAAATCGCAACGGCTTCTTGCGCCCTTGAACATCACTCATGGGTCCAATAATCAATTGACCTAATCCCAATCCTAATAAGCATGTCGTTAAACTAATTTGTACTAAAGAAGCAGTTGTGTTGTATTCCTTTACAATGGTCGGAAATGAAGGTAAATACGTATCAATCGTAAAAGGACCTAATAATGAAAGTGACCCTAAAAGTAAAGCTAGTTGTAATCGTTTCGTACCTGTTAATTTATTCACTATTTCTGTCCTTCCTGTTCATCTTTTTCCATATATTTGTTTTTGTTAAGAAATGGATGATTAAATGTATATTGAAATTAGCATACGCTAAAACCTTTCGTCAACCGAAATGAACTCACAAAACATGAATCCTCCCATAGCTTCCCTCCCTCAAACATAATTGTAATGACTACTAGGATATAATACCCGAATTTAATTAATCCAAAAAATGTTGTATTACCGTTTCGTTCATACATATGAACGAATTTGAGGTGGAAAATGCTATTTTTGTCATCGACATAATGATTCCCCATATAATTAGTTTACACCACTATTTAAGGGGTAATTGGTTATGAATCAACAACCTTAATATTGGACCTGGATAATACGCTAATCCACTGTACTAAAAGTAGGTTTCTAATCCTAATAGTGACTCTAGCAAACCCAAATTCTAAAAAATAGGTACTTCTATCATTTCCTTCTAGTTTATGGATAGGTGGATAACGAAAAAAGAATAGGACATCTAGACGATGCCCTATTCCTATCCTGTTTCCTTTTTAAAAACGGCGGATGATTCACTCTAGGCTATTTTTATATTTTGGTAAATAGATCATCGACTTAAACAAATCCCCATCTACTTGAATGGAAAATTCACCCTTTTGGATCTCAATTAGACTTTTCGCAATCGATAGCCCTAATCCACTTCCATTACTCGATCTGGATTCATCTCCTCTTTTAAAACGCTCCATTAATTCGTCTGCTGAAATATTTAACTCATAGGCTGAAATGTTCTTGAAGGTAAGAAGAATTTCGTTTTCCAAAACTTCAATATCGATGTAGACCCTTGACCCCTTAAGCGTATATTTAAATATATTGGATAATACGTTCTCGATGGACCTCCATAGTAATTTTCCATCAGCTTGTACATACACCTTATCCTTAGGATGACTGAACTTAAATGCTAAATCTAAATGTTCTATTTTATCATTCACTTCCCCAAGCCCCTGGGTGATTAAAGAGATAATATCAATTCGCTCAAACTGAACGGGTATATTACCGCTGGAGGCTTTTGCTGCGTCAAATAAATCATCTGTCAGCACTTTTAGCCGTTTTGATTTTTGATCAAGTACCTCAATATATTGTTCAACCTTCGAAGGGTCTTTTTCTTTTTTCAATAGATCTACATAGGTAATAATAGAAGTCAAAGGTGTTCGAATGTCATGAGACACATTGGTGATGAGTTCGGTTTTTAAGCGCTCACTTTTTAGTTCACTGTTAACTGCCTTTTTCAAACCATCCGTGATGCTGTTTATATTGGAGGCAAGTTTCGCAAACTCTCCCTTTCCACCAACATCGATGCTGTGCTGGATATCTCCATCCTTTATTCGTGCTACCCCTTCTTGAATCGCCGTGAACGACTTGACACGCTTATAGGCAAACCAGGCTGCAATTCCCAGGGTTACCGGAAATATGAAAAACGTTGCCGCGACCAATAGTGGATATCCGATGACTAGTAATACCGTCTTTACCCCAACACTTCCGCTATCATAGACATTTCTTACAAATGTAACTATCAGATGGATCAGCCTATAGATTAAGGTATGTGTAAAGAACGTTTTATTCTTGATATGCCTTACCACTGATAGAACAAGCGCGAACCCTGCTGCTGCAATCGGAATTGTAATCGGAAAGACCAATGCATCCATATTTTCGATATTAACGCTGTCCACTAAGCCAGCCCAAAGAGCCATTAGGCACATGAGTAGTACCAGCTTTACATCAATATATAATTTATCGATTGGATTAAGTTTTACTTCTTTGTCTGTAAAAGACTTTCTCCCAATCACGAGGACTAAATATAAAAAGGTAAGGATGAATCCTGATAAAAATGCTAAAAATTGATAAAAACTTGTTTTGATAACTTCTTTTTGATTTTTCCATTCATTCATTTTAGAAGTTAAAAATTCCTTCGTAAAAGCAACATAGACAACTTGGCTTTCTGGATCCAATTCTTCTATTCTTTCGTTAATTTGATAGAAGTGCTCATTCTCTTCTATTTCCTTTGGATAAATCTCTCTTTTATAACCATCAAACACGAGATAAGAAGGATAGGTTTTATACTGTTCTTTTTCAATCTGGGTACGGTTCGTATAGACATTTACACCGTCACTGCCATAATACAAAGGGTCTTCAATCTCTTCTAAATTCTGCACAATCGAATGGAATTCTCTTAAATCGTTCTTGATCAGCCTATCCCTTGCAAGAGAGATCTTATCTGCATACTCTGTTTTAAACTTATCATAGTTTTCCTTTTCACTTAAATTAGGATTGAAATTTTTGGAGTTTACTTGGAAATCCGAATACAAGGTTTCTTCTTCACTTCTTACTTCATCCTCACTAATTGACCCGCCGTTTACGATATGTTCCTCACTCTTATATTCCGTTAGCAGCCTGGTTAGCTGACCGATAATCGCGTCACTTTCCCGCACGTATTCACTGCTGTGAAAATAGTCCTCTTCAAAAACGATCCCAAAATCTCCATCATTCACGATTTCAACATCTACAAATGCTTTGATGATACCTGTAAAACAGAGAATCATCACGATAAAAACAACTATTTTTGTCGTCAGTAAATGGCTATATTTTTTCAACTTTATATCCAACTCCCCACACCACCTTCAAATATTTTGGCTCTTTCGGATTGATCTCTATTTTCTCTCTAATTTTTCTAATATGAACGGTGACCGTATTTTCCGGGCTAAAGGCGGTTTCATTCCATACCTTCTCATAGATTTCCTCAATAGAGAAAACCCTTCCGGCATTTGCAGTCAGCAGCTTTACAATCCTATATTGTACCGGTGTCAGGTGGACGCTCTCCCCGTCGACGGTGATGTTCTTACTTTCATCATCGACAATGAGTCCGCCGGTTCGATAGACATTACTCTTGGTTTCAAGTCCTCCAAAAGATGTATATCTTCTCAGCTGTGATTTAACTCTTGCGATGAGCTCTAATGGATTAAAAGGTTTAGTGATATAGTCATCCGCTCCTATATTCAATCCCAAAATTTTGTCGTAATCCTCAGATTTGGCAGAAAGCATGATCAGTGGAATTTTGTTGTCTTCTCTAATCTTCATCGTAGCTCTTATTCCATCCATCCTAGGCATCATAATATCCATGATAATGAGATGGATCTCCTGAGTGTCGATGATTTCGATAGCTTCTATCCCGTCAAAAGCCTTGAATATTTGATAGCCTTCATTTTCCAAGTAAATTCCTATCGCATCCACAATTGCCTTATCATCATCACATACCAATATGTTCATGAAACCCGCCCCTATCTATGTATTTGATATCATATCGCCCTTTTTTTCGCTTCTAGGATCATGATACCCATGAAATCTTAACAAACACTTTATGTAAATCTTAAGATTTTCTTAGCATTAAAGAAAGCCAAGAAAAAAACAATTTTAAAGTGGTGTTTGCATTCCCGATCAATCTTATAAAACCCTGTTTACGTTCCAAGCCTCTACATGCACAAACAAAAAGGCTAGTCGCAAGACTAACCCTGTTAATTCCACCTTTGTTTGAGCAAATTTGCTTGTTCTTATCCCAGCCAATATTACGATTAAATGACCTTTTTAGAAAAAACCGCTTATGTGCAATAAAACCCTACCTGCCAAAATCCCCGTCTACCTGCATAATTCATTTGTTTACCTGCCTGATTAACCTGCCTACCTGCAAAAAACTACCATTTATCTGCCTAACTTTCTATCAGGGATATCCCGATAGCAATATTCATGAAATTAATCTTTGTTACCGTGAAGATTTTTTAAAACTTTGTGTCGGACGTAATCAAGGTGTAAGTACATTTGATGAAACGCCTCAAACGGATCCCTTTTTTCCAATGCTTTATAAATCGCCATATGATGCTCGATGGTTCGTTCTGGTTCTCGAACTTTTATTTCACTGTTGATTTTGACAAGAGTGACAATTAATGAATCTACCATTCCCTCTACAATCTGGTTATCGGCACTTAAGGCGATGATCCGATGAAATTCAATATCGGCTTCGCCATAGTTTTGATCTTTACTGTTTTCAATGATTTCAATGGTTTGTTTTAATCTTTTGAGATCTTCGTCGCTAATTTTCTCCGCTGCAATGGTAATTAAACCTAATTCCAATGCCATTCTAGCTTCAACCATTGCTTGCAGATTATCATGTGCAAGGGATAACATAATGGAAAAGGGATGGCTGCTAATTTTATTATTAAAAAAAGTACCTTCTCGTGTTTTTCGGTTAATAACCCCCAACGATTCAAGAGAGCTGAGTGCTTCACGTAACACAGGACGGCTGACGTTAAGTATTTCCATTAATTCCATTTCCGTAGGAAGTTTATCTCCAGGTTTCATCTGACCACTATTCAATAGTTGAATAATACTTTCGACCACCTGCTTGGATAAAGTAGTACGATTTACTGACTCAACCATGATTTTTTTAGGAGTTTCGTCCATTTTAAGGCTCCTTGTTTTCACATTTTTGTAAGCCCATTATATTACATTTCTGTCCTACTTCACCAGCGAAAAAAACGCTGCGAAATGTCAGCAGCGTTTTACTATTCCTATATTTTCAATACTCGGCAAATATTTTCGGCCGCAAATGTTAAATTCGCTTCTCCGGAATCAAGTGCTTCCTCAAATGTTGTCACACCTTTTAAGATTCCGATAATGGCATTAAATCCATTATCGTATAGCGATTCCACTCCATTGCCAATTCTGCCGGCAAAAGCAATAACAGGGACAGAGTATTTTTTAGCTACACTCGCCACCCCGTAAGGAGTTTTGCCAAACAATGTCTGGGCATCAATACTGCCTTCTCCCGTAAAAACATAGTCTGCTCCTCTGACTTGTTCCTCCAGCCCCGTATACTCAATGACAAGGTCAATTCCTTTCTTTAGCTCGGCATTTAAGAAGGCCATTAATCCCGCACCAAGGCCGCCCGCAGCACCAGCACCATCCATATGGGCAATATCCTGACCTAATTGCTCTTTCATAACATCAGCAAAATGAGATAAGTTTTGGTCCAGAACGTGTACCATTTCAGCTGTGGCTCCTTTTTGCGGGCCAAAAATAGCTGACGCTCCATTTTCACCGATTAGTGGATTGGTAACATCACATGCTACATCAAATTTTACTTGTTTAATTCTTTCATCAAGCCCGCTTACATCGATCGTATGCAAACCACTTAATGCGCCGCCGCCAAACGAGAGCTCTTTACCATTTGCATCTTTAAAAGAAACACCAAGTGCTTGGAGCATTCCTGCCCCGCCATCATTGGTAGCACTGCCGCCAATTCCGATTAAAAACCGGCTCACACCTTTGTCTAAAGCATGTTTAATTAATTGACCGGTTCCATAAGAAGTGGTCAATAAGGGATTGCGGCCTTCAGGCTTAACTAATTCTAATCCACTTGCACTTGCCATCTCAATCACTGCAGTCTGCCCCTCTCCCAAGAGACCGTATTCTGCTATGACACTTTCTCCTAGTGGTCCGAGCACCTTGGTCTTAATCATCTCGCCATTTGCCATGCTGACGAGAGATTCAACGGTGCCTTCCCCGCCGTCCGCCATGGGGACAATGACACATTCCGCATCAGGAAAAACGGCTTTTACACCTTTTTCCATTGCAAGGGCAGCCTTCTTCGCCGTCATACTTTCCTTAAATGAATCGGGTGCTAGTACAAACTTCATCATAATCTGTCCTTTACATTTAATAAGTTTAATAGTTTTAAAAAAAGAAGGTGGCCCTCATAGCCACCCCAAATTTTTAGCGAACAAGACATGGTTTCTTGTTATCAAATTTCCAGCCAGGGATGTAGAACTGCATACCGACTGAGTCGTCACGAGAGTTAAGTCCCATATTTTTATATACTTCATGTGCCTTTAGGATTTGCTCCATATCTACTTCTACACCTAAACCTGGCTTATCTGGAATCGCCAAGTGTCCATCAACGATTTGGAATGGATCCTTCGTTAAACGTTCAATGCCTTCCTGCCAAATCCAGTGTGTATCAATCGCCGTAATTTCACCCGGAGCAGCCGCAGCAACATGGGTAAACATGGAAAGTGAGATATCAAAGTGGTTATTCGAGTGAGATCCCCATGTTAGTCCCCATTCATTACACATTTGCGCTACACGGACAGAACCTTGCATCGTCCAAAAGTGTGGGTCGGCAAGAGGGATATCCACAGATTGCAGCGAAATCGTATGACCCATTTGACGCCAGTCCGTAGCAATCATATTGGTTGCCGTTGGAAGACCCGTTTGTCTTCTGAACTCAGCCATGACTTCACGGCCCGAGTAACCATTTTCCGCACCACATGGATCCTCTGCATAGGTTAGAATTCCGTGCATATCTTTGCAAAGCTCAACCGCTTCTGCTAATGACCAAGCACCGTTTGGATCAAGAGTAATTCTTGCATCTGGGAACCTTTCTTTTAATGCCTTGATTGCTTTGATTTCTTGTTTCCCCTCTAAAACGCCGCCTTTTAGCTTAAAGTCTTTAAAGCCGTAAAGTTCTTGTGAAGCTTCAGCTAGACGTACAATTGCTTCCGGTGTTAACGCCTCTTCATGTCGGACGCGATACCATTCCACTTCAGAATCATGATTGCTATAATACGGAAGATCTGTCCGATTACGGTCGCCAATATAGAATAGGTAACCAAGAGTCTTTACTTTATCCCTCTGCTTGCCTTCACCAAGAAGAGCTGCAACCGGAACATTTAAGTGCTTCCCTAATAAATCTAATAGCGCTGCTTCAAGGGCAGTAACCGCATGAATGGTAATCCGTAAATCAAATGTTTGTAACCCGCGGCCGGCTGAATCGCGGCCGACAAATTCTTTTCGAACCTTATTTAAGATATTGTTATAATGACCAATGGATGAACCGACTACAATCGCTCTAGCGTCTTCAAGCGTTTTACGGATTGCTTCGCCGCCGGGTACTTCGCCTACACCCACATTACCATTGCTGTCCTTTAAGATCACAATGTTTCTAGTAAAATAGGCACCGTGCGCGCCGCTAAGATTTAATAACATACTGTCACGGCCGGCAACAGGATATACTTCCATTTCTGTCACAACTGGAGTAGCGTTAATCACTTTCTCAACTGTATTCATGGCAATTTCTCCAATCAATTTTATAATAGAGAGAACGCAAGGTCACGTTCTCTATGAAGTTTTTTTCAAATAATTAACGAGATACCTCTGTATTCGCTAATTTTTCATAGTATTTTACTAGACTGCTGTGGTCCTCAAATTCATAACCGTCTACTTTCAAGGCATACATCATTTCCAGAACAGCTGCCGTTAATGGAGATGGAGCACCGAACTCATGGCTGGTTTCGAGTGCATTTGTTAGATCTTTCATGTGCAAGTTTATACGGAAACCAGGGTTGAAGTTACGGTCTAACATCATCGGTGCTTTTGCATCTAAAACCGTGCTTCCTGCTAAACCGCCGCGGATTGCTTGGTAAACAGCTTCCGGGTTCACACCAGCTTTTTGCGCTAATACAAATGCTTCCGATACCGCTGCAATGTTTAATGCCACGATAATTTGGTTTGCAAGTTTTGTAACGTTGCCTGCACCAATTTCGCCCACATGTACAACCGATCCAGCCATGGCTGCTAATACATCCTTCACTTCTTCAAATACTTCCTTTTTGCCGCCTACCATGACAGAAATCGTGCCATCAATGGCTTTTGGCTCCCCGCCACTGACAGGAGCATCTAACATTTCAACGCCCTTTTCGATTAATGCTCGATATACTTCTTGAGAAGCAGCTGGTGCTATAGAGCTCATGTCCACATAAATTAATCCTTCATGGGCACCTTCAATAATTCCGTTTTCTCCTAAAGCAACTTCCTTTACGTTGGGAGAGTTTGGCAGCATGGTGATCACGATATCCGATTTTTCAGCGATGGCCTTTGGTGTTGATTCTACTTCCGCTCCTAGTTGCTCTAGTTCTTTACTTGCCTCTTTATTAAAATCACTAACAATCAACTGATATCCTGCTTTGAGCAAGTTTTTGCTCATAGGCTTACCCATAATTCCTAGTCCAATAAATCCAATTTTCTTCATAATATCTTCACTCCTACAAATTCTTTTTCATTTATCCAATAAACTTATTGAGGATTAATACACCGAACAATCCAAGGATACCGAGTGCGGTTGTATAAGTTGTTCTAACCTTAATGGCCTGGCCAACTGATAGATTAAGATATTCTTTGAACATCCAGAAGCCAGGGTCTGTCACGTGGGAAAAAGCAATACTTCCACAAGTTACAGCCAGAGTCATTAATTCCAAGCTAATACCAGAAGCCTGAGCGATTGGCAGAACCACACCAGCTGCTGTCATAACCGCAACAGTGGCAGATCCTAGAGCAATACGCAGGATAGCCGCGATTAACCAAGCAAGGATAATCGGTGAAATATCCCATCCGTTTGTCAACTCCTTGATATAATCAGCAATCCCACTGTCTACTAATACTTGTTTGAATGCCCCACCAGCACCGATTACAAGGATGATCATCGCCATCGGCTTTACACTGCTAGAACACGATGACATAACATCCTTTAAGGAACGGCCAACCCTTGTTCCAAGCAAATAGAAGGAGAGCAATAGCGTAAGCATTAAGGCAATCGTAGCGGATCCAAAGAATTCCATGACATGTCTAAAACTATTCGTTTCAGGTAAAAAAACTTCACAGGCGGCAGATATTCCAATGAGCACCACTGGGACAAGTGCAACCGTGATACTAGAAAAGAAGCTAGGCATTTCTTCCTCTTTAAAAATCTTCGTACTGCCAATCCCTGCAGGAATAGAAGGATTCATTTTTTTGACAAATGGCAGTCTTGGCCAAGTTAAAGCGATGAATGAACCTACAGGAATGGCAATAATCAAACCATACACTAATGTTAAACCCATGCTTGCACCGAATGCGTCTACAACCGCTGCTGGTCCTGGGTGCGGAGGCAGGAAGCTATGTGTAGTCGATAACCCAACCGATGTCGGTATGGCTACCCAAAGTAAATTTAACTTTGTTTGGCGTGCAATCGTGAAAACTAATGGAATTAATAAGACAAAGGCAACCTCGAAAAACATCGTAATCCCAAGGATATAAGCAGCAATTAACATCGCGATTTGAACCCTTTTAATTCCCATTTTGTCTATTAGGGTGGTCGCAATCCGTTGAGCTGCTCCAGCATCAGCCATAACCGTTCCGATCATGGCTCCAAATCCTAAAATCAAAATCAATTCATCAAGTTGTCCCCCGATTCCTCCATAAATGGACTCCAGTAATGCATCTCCTGGCATCCCTTGGAGAAAGCCCACAAATAAAGCAGCAATGATTAAAGCAATAAAACCATTTATTTTTAAGGGGATCATCAAAACCAAAATAAGAGCAACAGCTAATGCAACATAAACTAATGGCATAGTCATTCTTCCTCTCTGTCGAGAAATTAGTTGGTTTGGTAAAGCTCTAAGTCTTTTAGTACATTGGCTAATATTTGCTTGCTTTCAGGATTCATTTCCGCTGCAGGAGCTAATGCATAACCCACATCAATTCCTACCATTCGTAAACCTTCTTTTAACACAACAGGGAATGTTGCTTTATCCACTGCTAAACGTAGTGGAGCAAGTTTAAACTGCAATTCTAGTGATTTTTGATAGTCGCCTGCAACAAAATTATTGTAAATATCTGCGACCAATTTAGGTGCAATATTACCTGTGCTCGCGATCGCACCAGTGGCACCATGACATAAACCTGCATAAATGAGTGTGTCGCGCCCAAGTAAAACGGAAAATGATTCGCGAGGGGTTACTCGTAAGTACTCAGCCGTTTTCGTCATATCTCCGCTGCTATCTTTAATTCCGATAATGTTATCAACCTTACTAAGCTCTTCGCAAGTCTTCACATCAATTTTCACTTGTGTACGAGCTTCATTCCCATAAAGAATAATTGGCAGTTTTGTAGACTTGGCGATTGTCTTAAAGTGCTCGGCCAACTCCGTTTGGGTTGGTGACATAAAATACGGAGTTAAGACAGATAACGCAGCAACTCCGCCAATTTCTTCTACCATCTGTGCGGTTTTAATACAGTCTCTTGTGGTAATCTCACTAGCACCGCAATAAATAGGAACTCTTCCAGCAGTGTGATCGACTGTTACCTCTACAACCCGGCGCTTCTGCTCTGGCGTTAAGCCGTAAATTTCGCCGCTGCTTCCTAGAACGAATAATCCATGTACACCACCTGCGATGGTGTAATCAATTACTTTTCGTAAAGCATCTTCCATCAAGTTACCATTTCTATCTAAAGGTGTGACCAGTGCAGGAATGACTCCATTTGGTTTAAACATTGCTTTAACTCCTCTCGCTCTCTCATTTTTTAATTACTGAAACTCCAAAAATTATGTCAGATTCGTAGAATGTAGATAAAGTTAATCCAGACTATTTTAGGCAAATGAACAACTGGTTTATGGTTTTATTAGAATATAAAATAGCGAAGATTCTTCATATGTTCGTTTTATTAAAATAAATCAAACATATTTTGAACTTTTCCACAATTTTTAGTAACCGCTTACAAGTTTTATTGTATAATTGTCTTACAAATAAAACAATCGTTCAAATTACTAAGAAACTGTTTAATTTTTTAGGCAAATAAACAAATTTTTCAAATAATTGTAGTATTCAAGGGGATTGGCAGATGAAAATTAATAAAGTTCTAGCCCAAGAGATTGCCGATAAAGTAATGACCGTTATACCCTACAATGTAAATATTATGAATGAAACAGGGATGATTATTGGAAGTGGGGACGCAAATAGAAAAGGTAAAATGCATCAAGGAGCGATAGCAGCAGTCGAACAAAATACCATTGTTTGCATCTATGATTCAGAAGGTCCCTCCATGCCAGGTGTAAATATCCCAATCTATTTCAGAAAGAAAATTATCGGCGTGATTGGAATCAGCGGAGAACCAGCCATTGTTGAACCTTTTGCTGAATTAGTCCGCGTAACTGCAGAATTATTAATTAACCAGGAATATCTATTTACAGAGCGTAGAATACAAGAGCAAATGAAGGAGGAATTTTTATATCAATGGGTTTTTCGTCAAGATCAATATGATGCTGTGTTTAAGAATAACGGCGAAGCGATTGGAATTAATCTTGATATGGAAAGAAAGGCCATTATCGTAAAGGGTGAAACGATTAAAGAACCCTATTTGAAAGACCAGGAATTTTCATTTAAATTAAATCAATCTACGTTCCTTTTCATTGTGCCGACTGATAGTGATATCTTAAAAAGATTGGAACAGATGAGTACCCATCATGGTACCAAAATTGGAATTGGAGGCAGCAGTACACATGTATCAAAATCCGTGCATGAAGCAAAACGGGCGATTGAAATCGCTGAAAAACTAACACTGCCTTCCACTTTCTGCGATTATCAAGACCTAAAGTTTATTGATTATTTAACGAATAAAGATATGCCATTTAGTGAAATCGGTAATTTTTTTCAGGAGTTTGAGACTACACCTAAAGGACAAGAGCTCATTGAAACACTTCTTTGCTATATAAAAAACAGCGGTGATATGAATGCGATTTCGAAGGAACTTCATATCCATCGGAACAGTTTGGCCTATCGCTTACAAAGAATTGAAATATTAACAAACAAAAATCCGAAAAAGTTCACAGATTTATTTCAACTCTATACTGGATATGTCATTTATAAAATGAAGCATTCAGAGTAATGTTTACATAAAAATCAGCCTTCATGCGTATAGCATGAAGGCTGATTAGGCTGGAATCTATGTTTCAACCAATATATGAAATGGCCATTCCATTTAAACGATATCCAATGTGTAATTTATCGTTTTTAAAACATACTATATTTAGAGGTGATATAGAATGGAAAAAGTAACAGCTAATGAAGAAAAAAATGATCATGCAATACATTCAAAAATTTATGAAAAAGTGAAAAGAAACAATCTTATGTACTGGGGCGAAATAGAACTAATAGAAAGCGTCCAACAAAATGAAACTTGGAAAGATTAATCCGGGTTTTTTTTAATTAAAACTAATGACTATCGACAAGTTGTTCTGTTATGGGTTGGATGGAATTCATGATTAACCCCTTACCCTTTTCGTCGATATTTTCACCCTTTCAAATAAATTCTTGGTTGCTAAAATAGACTATATAGTTTATTTTACCGTCAATTAAATAATTGCTGTGAATGCCCAACGATTTGAACTGGAGAATTTCGAATCCAGTTATAATAATAACCAATTATGTATAAAACACTGTAAATATGTAGCGCCGGGATTAACTCGGCCATATTTCGATGTTGCTGTGAGCATAAAAAGAGTGCCAAATTGATAAGAATTTGACACTCATTTTTACTAAAGCGCTGTGAAATAATGTTGTTATGTCTGATGGTTAGGAGAGAGCATTTGTTAACTAAAATACGGCAATACACCGGCACCGTTACTTGATGCCCAACATTAAGCTTCATCCTCACGCTTCGTGACTAATTTTTCATGACCACATCGGTTACATAAAAACCAAGTTGCAATATATCCCCATCCATCGGGTTTCTGATTTGTTTCTTCATAAACGTGACCTTTTAATTTACAGCTGATTTTCGCTAAAATACCCATCATAAAATTCTTCAATTAAGTTTTAAGTTTTCACTACAATCATTACAAAGAATTTAATGGACTGGTTCTATTTTCTTCGCTTAAGGGGAGAGTTTAATGGAAGAAGGGGTTATTTAATAATTTATAGAATAAGTAATGAGTTACCAAAGTAAGATATATCGATTTTTCGTTGAAGCATTTTTATCAACCGACTTTATGAATGAATTGATGTTGTTTTAGGAGGCTAACTTAATATTTAGGAGTTGTATAAATTATGAAGCAAAACAAGTATGATGATGTAAATTTCTTTTTGGCATATGAAAAAATGCCACGTTCAGTCAAAGGACTTGAAGGTGCGGGAGAATGGCACGTATTAAAAGAACTTTTACCAGAACTTCGATATAAAAGTGTACTTGATTTGGGATGTGGTTTTGGCTGGCATTGCCGTTATGCTCGTGAACAGCAAGCAAGGTCTGTTATTGGAGTAGATATATCTGAAAAAATGCTTCAAAAAGCTCGTGAAATGACGAATGATTCTTTAATTTCTTACGTTAACATGCCAATTGAAGACATTAATTTTTCAGACTCTCAATTTGATGTTGTCATTAGTTCATTAGCTTTTCACTATATTAAGTCCTTTGAAGCAATCTGTAAAAAGGTTTATAATTGTCTGAAGCCTGGAGGTTCTTTTGTTTTTTCAGTTGAACATCCTATTTTCACTTCACGGAACGAGCAAGATTGGTATTATGATGACAAAGGGAATCGTCTACATTGGGCAGTTGACAATTACCAATTGGAAGGGTTGCGTGAAACAACATTCCTAACTGAAAACGTAATAAAATATCATCGTACATTTTCAACTTATATCAATGACTTAATTAATGCTGGTTTTATTGTAAGGACAGTCAAGGAACCAATTCCCTCTGAAGAAATGTTAAAGAGCATTGCTGAAATGAAAGATGAACTCCGTAGACCTATGTTCTTAATAATCTCAGCAGAAAAGTAAGATGAACACCGCGGGGAAGGTTCTGGTGGCTCAAAAAGCCGCCAGAACCTTCCCCTTGTCATCTAAGCCCAGTTTCCATTTTTAAACAGTGGAACTTTTCTCCCATCATAATATTCAGCTACAATCTCAAGATCGGCTGAACCAATCATAAAGTCAGTGTGTCCAGTGCTATGGTTAATGCCTTTTTTCTCATAATCCTCGATGTTAATGTTCTTTGCGTCATGAAGTGCCATGGAAATTGCATTTCCTATTGCCAGGTGGCAAGAAGCATTCTCATCAAACAAGGTATTATTAAAGATAATTCCTGAGTTCGAGATTGGTGAATCATGTGGTACTAACGCCACTTCACCAAGGTATAACATCCCTTCATCCATACTAAGAAGCTGTTTTAACGTCTCATATCCCTTTTCTGCAGAAAAATCAACCACTTTTCCTTCTTTGAACGTGAGTGAAAAGTTCTCGATTAAGTTTCCTAAGGCAGATAAAGGTTTTTTACTAGCGACCGTTCCGTTAACTCCATATTTATGAGGCGTCGTAAACACTTCTTCTGTTGGAAGGTTTGGAATATAGGTCGTTCCAAATGTGGATGGATGACCGCCACCTACCCATTTGTGATCTGGATGTAGATCGATGGATAGATTTGTTCCTTCCGATTTATAATGAAGAGACTTAAACTTTTGTTCATTCAGATAATCCACTTTTTTTGTAAGGGTTGCTGAATGTTCTTGCCACGCGGCGATTGGATCTTGTTGATCGACTCTTACTGTTTTAAAAATCGCTTCCCATAAAGCAGCTACCGCTTCATCTTTTTTCAACTTTGGATAAATACTCTCTGCCCAAGCTTCAGTTGGTACACCAATGATTGCCCAAGGCACGTCACCCCGTAGTCTTTTTTGAGCAATTGATTGCAGTTTTTCAGCTCCGTTTTTTTGAACGAACATAATACGTTCAGGTGGAATATTTGCGTATGCACTCGGATCCGTTCCTGCAATAAATAGCATACAGTCGTTATGCTCTGCCAGGCTATTGAATTTATCAACTTCCCACTGTTCGATGAAATTCTTTAAAACGTCATCCGACGCGTTTAAATAATGGATTCGATTCAAACCTGTATCAACCCAGTCTACAAATACACGACTACATCCGTGCTCATAAGCATATTTCGTGATTCTCCGTGTGAAATCAGCCGCTTCAATAGGAGAATTGATCAGTAATCTTTGTCCTTTTTGAACGTTTAGTCCTACCTTAACCACGAGTTCAGCATAATGCTCCAATTTGTCTTCAAAACTTTTCATGTTAAACCTCCTCATAAATTAAAATAGACTCACAAGTCTCCATTAAGAGTTCTACTTTACTTTTCCGCAAAACATCCATTACTCTTCGCTTTATATTCGTTAGAGACTTTGGTACCTTGCCCCCATATTTGGCGAATTCACTTAAGACTATATCACTCCAAAACAATGAAATAAAGTTATTTTATGTATACTCTCATTCATCAGAGCGTTACTGCTTTATCTTCATTATTCATTTTGAGAGGGGCCAATAGTATTTTTAGGGATATACGATTTTTCACTGATAACATTTGGATGGTCACCACATAAAATTGAATTTTTCCCACCCTAAAAAAGGTTATATTCGCCAAACAGAGAATTTATTAATCGAGATTAAAATTTGATTAGAGGGAAATGACATGATTACATTAAAAGACGTGACGAAACAAAACTGGTTCGACATTATAAGACTTAGTAGTGCAAAAGACCAAAAAAACAAATTAAATTGATTTACCATTTCTTTTATGACAAGTAGTAATGCTTTTTTACCAAACCCATTTCCTTGAAACTTGTAATCTATCATTATTCTACAAATCTCATAGCCAGCGAGTTCGTCAGAATAGCCATACATGGTAAAGCCTATGGGCATATCATTTTGATAAATGGCTTTCACTGTCCAATTCTCTTCTATACTGCAATAAAAGTCAAAGTCAATGGGTACTGTCCTCATGAATTTTTCAAAAAACTACTAGAATGTTGGTGTTCCTAAAATTGGATTTTATTAAAGTAAAAGAAGGCAAGAATAGCTGGAAGCGGTATTTATCTTCCTTTATTGTAATTCTACTGTTTATTTTTGTTGGATCGCTGCCTTATCTCATCATTAGTGAATGGATTGTTAATACGGACAATAACCCCAATACCTATTTTGATTTTGAAAAAGAGGATTATGTGGGAATTAACCCGTTGCTTTATTTTGCCTTGTTGAATTCACAATTTATATTTTGGCTTTTGGGCCTGTTTGTCACGATTCGTTTCATTCATAAACGCAAATTCACATCGCTCATTACGCCCAATAGAAAAATAGATTGGAAGCGATTAGGCTTTGGTTTTAGTACCTTCTTTGTCATCCTGGGTCTGACTTCCATCATTGATTCCCTTTTAAACCCTGGAGATTACGTATTGAACGATGTCACTGTTTCTGATTTTTTATTTTTATTCGTTCTAGTACTGGTATTAACTCCCATTCAAACTACCTGTGAGGAATTATTTTTTAGAGGATATCTCTTACAATTCTTCGGAAAATGGATTCGTATTCCTTTTCTATTATCGCTCATAGCAGGCACCATTTTTGGCGCGCTTCATTTCACCAATCCTGAGATGGGGTATTCCCCCATTTTGATGGGAGCAAATTATTTGTTAACTGGATTCATTTGGTCTTATATCACGGTTAAAACGAACAGTGCCGAATTGTCAATTGGTGCCCACGCAGCAAATAATATGCTGTTGGGGTGGTTCATCACGATGGATGACTCTGCCTTTGGTGACATCCCATCCTTATTTGTGGTCAAAAATATTGATCCGGCAGTCTCACTGATCTGGACAACTGTTTCTCTTGGGATTTTCCTATATATTTCTTTGAGAAAAAACAAATTTACTAGACTTTACTAATAACATTCTTGGGGAAAAAGTAATTGCTGAATAAAACAGAAAAGATAAGAGACCAATTCTTCGGGGTTGGTCTTTTACTATTGCGACTCTTTACTTTCAACAAAATAAGGTTTGATTTAGATAGGCACAGGGAATATACAGAACAAGCACATGAAACAATGATGGACAACTAAAGGAGTGATAGTTATGGAACAGTTAGATGAGGAAAAGATAGAAAACCAGGTTTACAAAAATGGTGACGCGTTAAAAAGTTTTGATGATTTCAGGGAATATCTTAGGGGAAAAGTTAATTTAGGAAAAAAACTAGGTATGGATGAAGAGCAGTTAGCCAACTCGGCTCAGAAAGTAGCCGATTACCTCGCTCATAAGGAACCACCTAAGAATTCTGAGGAGCGTTTATTGCAGGAACTATGGAACGTGGGCACTGAGGAAGAACAGCATAAACTGGCCCATATGCTTGTCCGTTTAGTTCTTCATTCTTAGAATTTACTGTATGGAGAAAAAGAAATTAGGATTGGATTACTAAAATAAACTGCCCCTTCTCAATCTTTGAAGGGGCTTCATCTCTGTTATTGGTATTGTTCCTCAATCATAATTGTTGTAGCTTCTAGGATAGAATACCCGAAATGAATTAATCCAAAAAAACGTTGTAATACCGTTTCGTTCATACATAATAACTAATTTTAAAGTAGGAAATGCTGTTTTTATCATCGCCGTAATGTTTACCCATATAATTAGTTTACACCACTATTTAAGGGGGAATTGGTTATGAATCAACAAACCTTAATATTGGACCTGGATGATACGCTAATCCACTGCAATAAATATTTTGAGCAAGCTAAAAATGAATTTGTTACTAAAATAAAAGAATGGATAAAAACACCATCCGATGAAGAGATCATGCAAAAGCAATTAGAAATCGATTTAAAAAGTGTTGAGCTAAACGGCTTACTTTCAGAAAAATTTCCAGAAACACTTGTTGCAACCTATTTTTATTTTTGCCAAAAATATCGTAAGGGCATAAAGGCAAATGAAGTAGAACAAGTTCGAACTATTGGCCGGAGTGTTTTTGAAACAGAAGTGGAGCCTCTTCCTTATATGTATGATGTTCTGAATCAATTACAAGAGGACGGTCATCAACTCTATTTATTCACTGGCGGGGATGTAAAAAATCAAACTCGAAAAATTAGACAATTAGCACTAGAACCCTACTTTGAAGAAAGAGTGTATATTTCTCAGCATAAAAATAGTAAAGCCTTACAAAAGGTAATCAATAAAATCCCTGCCAACAAGAACTCGATTTGGATGATTGGAAATTCACTCAAAACAGATATAAAGCCCGCAATAGAATTAGGCATAAATGCGATTCATATTCCATCAGAAATGGAATGGAGCTATAATATTGTCGATTTAGAAATCGAGCAAAAGGGTACATTTGCTGAATTAACATCACTTCTTGACTTACCAGTTTTTTTTAGAGAATACGCTTTTTACAATGAAGCAATGTGAATCAATGAACGACTAATCTAAGAAGGATTAGTCGTTTCTATGTTTTTTGACTAAGTTGCGCGGACTCCCGCAAACTCAAATCTACTAGTTTTTGAGACCAGAACAGCCTTTATTTTCCCTTAATAATAATATGTTCCCCAAGAGGAATTTTGATAAATTGGTTGATAATACGCTGGAGCAGAATACACTGTGTTATGGTAGTGGTTTAAATAATATTCCTCTACTCTTCCATTGCTTCTTTCGCAAGATTTAGGTGGACCAATAAAGGTGGAAGGTTGAACGGGTTTAATAACTTCTTTCCACTGATTTTCATCAAGGCAATAGGTGTGGGCCATGATATGTGAAGGTGTCAGCTTTAAGATGTCTGATCCAAGAATGACTTCAGGAGTTGGTGCATTAAAGATAGCCAAAAGGTGTGTGTGATCAACTGTCGCCACTTCATAATGCCATCAACCATGTGGAACGTTTGCTACTTGACCAGGTGTAATCGGATAATTTTGAATTTGCTTTGTATATGGATTCAAGATAGACACAACAGCAGCTCCAGAAATGCAATAAACGAGTTCTGCAGCATTCTGGTGATAATGAGGTTCTATCACGTTATTGGTACTTAGAAAAATATTAAGTAATGATACATTCTCGAGTGTATTAAGTTGGTTGATACCAAGAACATTAATGTAGTTTTGATTATCCTTTTTCATTACAGGACTTGTGTTTACATCAAAGGTGAATTGTGCTGAGGATGAGGAATAATCCAAGTTCGTAACCATAATAATTTCCTACCTTCATCTATATATTTAGCTACAAATTAATTTATGCAAACAGCTAAATATGGTGTGCTTATACCTATTAGGGCATTACAATTGCTTCCGGAATACTCCTATAGTAAATACATGTTTATAAAAATCAGGATAAAGCGTGCACCAGATGAACCTTCACCACAGCACCAAAAAGGCATTGCCGTAGTTCAGCAATGCCCCCTAGTAAAAAGCAAGTGAATTATAAAAATTCAACATTAAGCCAAGAGAACCGTCCCCTTTGTTCCATTGTCCGTTAACGTACATGCATATCGTTTGGATTAGGACCTTTACGTCGATTACGGTTAAGTTTATTAATTTCGTTCATTTCATCTGTGCTAAGTTCGAAATCAAATACATTAAAGTTTTCTTCGATTCTTGATGGTGTCACCGATTTTGGAATGACGATGGTGTTGTTTTGTAAATGCCAGCGCAGCACCACTTGAGCTGGAGATTTGCTGTGTGACGCAGCAATCTTTTGAACCACTTCGTCCTGCAGCACCTCACCGCCCTGTTCAAGAGGACTCCAAGCTTCTACAAAGATATTGTGTTTTGCGCAAAACTCTTTTAACTCATTTTGAGCAAGGTATGGATGACACTCAACTTGATTCAATACCGGCACAACTTCACATTCTTTTAAAATGCGCTCTAAGTGCTCAATTTCAAAATTACAAACCCCGATTGCCTTCACTCGGCCATCATGATAAAGCTTTTCTAAAGCCTTATAAGTATCAACATACTGGTGAAAGTTAGGTGTTGGCCAATGAATCAAATATAAATCAATATAATCAAGTCCTAATCTATCTAGGCTTTCCTCAAATGCACGTAAGGTTTTTTCATAGCCTTGGTCAGCATTCCAAACCTTGGTTGTAATAAATAACTCTTCACGAGGAACGGAGGATTCAGCAATCGCCCTTCCCACGCCCTTTTCGTTTTTATAGATCATTGCCGTATCAATCGATGTGTATCCAACTTTTAGTGCAATTTCAACTGCCTCAGTCGCTTGGTCATCTGGAACCTGCCAAACACCAAAGCCCAACTGCGGCATTTTTAAACCGTTATTTAACGTTACAAAATTCATGCTCCATTCTCCTTTTACTATCGATATGTATTTACCCTCATAGATTATCATACCTGTTAATTTATGCGCTATTTCTAGGATTTCTATTCATCTTCTCTTAACCGTTAAATGATTTTTAACTAATTAGGAGAGAATACATGTGTTAGATTGAATGACTATCAATATAAAAATAGGAGTGTACATATGATCTCTTTAAAAGGAAAAAATGCGATTATAACAGGAGCTGGAAGAGGGATTGGCCGAGCAACAGCCATTGCTTTAGCCAAAGAAGGTGTGAATCTTGGATTAATCGGCTTAAACATGTCTAATCTGGAAAAAGTAGCAGCTGATTTAGCTTCTTATGATGTCAACGTTTCTGCTGCTGCAGCCGATGTTGCAGATTTAACCTCCGTTCAACATGCGGTAGAGCATATACAATCAGATCTAGCGTCTATTGATATTTTAATCAATAACGCAGGTACTGCTAAATTTGGCGGCTTTTTAGATTTAACCCCTGAAGAGTGGGAGAACATTATCCGCGTAAACGTGATGGGCGTCTACAATGTTACAAGAGCGGTCTTGCCTGGAATGATCGAACGGAAATCCGGAGATATCGTCAACATCTCTTCTTCAGCAGGACAAAAAGGAGCTCCCGTTACAAGTGCCTATAGTGCCTCTAAATTCGCTGTCCTCGGGCTGACAGAATCGCTTATGCTAGAAGTAAGAAAACATAATATCCGTGTAAAAGCATTAACACCAAGCACAGTCGCAACGGACTTAGCCTTCGATACCAATCTAATTACTGGAAATCCCGAAAATGTAATGCAGCCGGAAGATCTAGCAGACCTGATCGTATCAGGTTTAAAGCTTCATCCAAGAGTTGTCCTAACAACAGCCGGGCTATGGTCAACGAATCCATAACTTGCAATGCTCAACAGAAGGAAAATATCGCAATTAAAGTGAAGATATACTTCTTCACTTTTTTTCGGATTATCTCTGGGCATAGAGGGGAATATCTAGCAACCTATCAATCTTGGAGAACAATCGGAAAGTGACAGTCAGGGGGAATGGTATTTTTTGTCATAATATTCATACTCTTTAAATTTATATTTCGACAACTATATATAAGGGCTTGTATTAAAATTTAATTCTACGTGTATCACGTAAAATTACATATAAAGGGAGGATTTTAAATGAAGAAGAAACTAGCTGTATTATCTATTTGTTCTGCTCTATCATTTTCACTACTAGTTGGGGTCCAGCCGAGCAAAACAAAGGCTTCACCGGAGCCAGAACATTTTGTTGTAGCCTATAAGGGGAAACTGCCAGCCAATTTCTCTGAGAGAATCGAAAAATCAGGCGGAAAAGTAGAGCGAATCATAGAAGAAATTGGCATCGTAGAGGTTGCATCCGCTGACCCTGCTTTCCTTACTAATGTAAAAAAAGATACAAACGTACAATCAGCAGGCAGAGAACTTGAAGCATACCTAGAAACAGATCCAGATACTAAAGTTAATTTTACCCCAGGAACTCCTAATGGAGAGAAAGTTACTTTAGATGCAACCGCAGGCAGCTATTGGGATAAACAATGGGACATGCAGCGTCTTACTAACGATGGGAAATCTTATGATTTAAATGACGGAAATAAAGATACAGTTGTTGCGGTAATTGATACTGGTATTGACTTTAGCCATCCAGATTTAAAGGCAAATGCAGATGAGGCTGGCTCAAAAACATTTGTTCCAGGAACTGCAAATGCTTGGGACCAAAATGGCCACGGCACACATGTTGCTGGATCGATAGCTGCGAATGGAAAGGTAAAGGGTGTTGGTCCGGATTTAACTGTCAGAGCTTACCGTGTATTTGGAGCCACTGGAGGAGCACAGCAATCATGGATTACCAATGCCATTGTAGCAGCAGCAAACGATGGCGTTGAAGTTATTAATATGTCCATTGGCGGCTGGCGCTGGATGGCTCATAACCTAGAAGAGAAAGGTGATTCCGCTTCTATGGTTGCCTATCACCGTGCCATTCAATACGCGATTCAAAAAGGAGTAACAGTGGTCGTATCTTCTGGTAACGACTCCAAAGACCTAAACAATTTACAGGACATGCAAGCCTATTGGAAGACTACTTACGGCTTAGACATTAAGGGGCCATCCCGTGTGGTTCCAGCACAAATTCCTGGGGTTATTACGGTTTCCTCCTCTAATGAATGGTCAGAAGACAATATTGCATTCTACTCGAATTACGGTAATGCCATTGATGTTGCTGCCCCTGGAGGTGATAATGGTCCAGTATACGACGGTCTTTTCCGTAAAAATCCTGCCGGAGACTATTTAAATACACGTGATTTTACGTATCGTACATTATCTACTTATCCTACTTATCCAGTAGGTGCGGGAGCTGGAACAAATGCTACAACGCAATTTAGCGACGGAAAATGGCATGGGTACTCTTATTTGCATGGTACTTCCATGGCAGCACCGAAAGTAGCTGGAGTTGCTGGAGTCATTAAAGCCGCTCACCCTGAGTATAGCCCTGCACAAGTAGCAGCAGCCATCAGACAAAGTGCCATTGATTTTGGAAAAGTTGGAGTAGATCCACTATATGGAGCAGGCGAAGCTAATATTTATAACTTCTTGTCGAAGGATACTTCTAATAAGTAATTGGAAGAACCACTGAGTTTAATCTCAGTGGTTCTTTGACTATCTAACTAATAAAAAAAAGAGGTTTCTAAGCAGCTAGAAATCCTCTCTTCTTATTACCACGAAACAACAATCCACTCATCCTGCTTTTCAATGGAAAAATCATCATCAAATTCCTGTGGACCTACCAATTGAACACTCTCTCCCGTTTCTGCCACTTGGTTGATTCCTTCGATAATTTTTTCTGCGGACTCTCCTTTATCTGCCATCAAATCACATAGGATATCTGTATGGCTGGGCGCAGCACTCGCAACCCCGGTACTCATACCGACGAGCACCTCTCCATCTTTCACAATCGCAAAAACATCAGAATACGGGATGGCATAAAGTGCAGCACCGTATTTCACAGCAACATTTATCCAATTCTGAAATTTTGCTTCATGCATTAAATTAATATATTCCGAATCTCCGATTATAATAGAATCTTCGGCAGGTATTTCTTTCTCTTTATCCACTAAGAGGTGTGTCGTTTCCTGTGATAGGGTAGTAATTTCATTTTTATTTTCCTCTCCTGTCTGAGAAGGAATGATAAGGGAACTCTGTGTGTCAACGCTATCATTATTTTCGATATTTACCAGTTGATTAGCTTTATTGCTCTCAACCATTTCGTCTTCAGTTATCGTTTCGGTTTGTTCCAAGGTGATAGTTTGCGGAGATAATTCACTGGTAGTATATACCTTCCTCTGGGTAACATCCTCAGAAGAACATGCAGTCATTAACATCAAAAAAGGTATCAAAATTAAACCCTGCTTCATTTTTTCATTACCTCCCAAAGTTTTCCTATTCTTATTATACTTATTAAAACGTTTTAGAATTGGAAATTTTCCATATTTTCTAACAAACAGTTCATTGGTTACAATTTTAGGAAATCAACCCACTCCAAAACGACTACTTTTTAAATACTAGAATTTATGATGCAAGTGATAAAGAAGGTGCTTATTAATTCTTAATTACCCACATTTACATAAAATGAAACTACAATATTCCAATTTTTTCACTCACCTTGCCAACCGGGACTTGTACAAGTTCTGGTTAGTCCTATTTGACTGTATTTTTAACTCCGATTATGAAAGAAAACCATATTTTGAGCATTTTTCAAGTTCCATAAGTTTATCTTAGAATCACAAATACCCCCTTATCTAATTGAGATAAGGGGGTATTCCTAGTAACGTGATTAATAACCGACTTCTAATCCGCAATGTAATACTGTATTTTTCCTTCCAGCCCATTAATTTTTTTATCCGTTACTAAAATGCATTGATTTAATTCAAATGCCTTACATAAGGTACTTTTATTATACTTAGAGCTATCTGCCAATACATAGCACTTCTTGGAATTGGTATTGACGATCGTTTTTTTACTCGCTTCTCTGATGTCAGGTGTATTAACTCCCATTTCATTACCAAATCCATTTGCTCCTAGAAAGGATCGATCGAAATAAAGATTTTTTAAGGTATTGTCGGATAAAGGACCACTTATAGAATCTAAATTCTTATTAACGTCTCCACCAATGATGATGCAGCTTGAAATATTCGGGTTATCTAACTCATTTAAAACTAAAATGTTTGAAGTAACAATACGAACGTCTCTAGCTTTTATATATTTTACAATCGCCGCACAGGTTGTCCCTGAGTCAATATAAATGACTTCTTCATCATTAACTAAAGAAGCTGCAAATTTAGCAATTCGTTCTTTTTCATCCATATTCAGAAATTTCTTTGTGCCAACTGGTAATTCAAAAGTATTAACCTTCCGTTTAACAGCTCCGCCTCTAAGGACAGTAATCTGATTTTCTTCTTCAAGATTTTTTAAATCTCTTCGAATCGTTGATTCTGATACATCTTCAAAGATACTTACAAAATCTTCAATATACATTAAATCCTTTTTTTCTAGTTCTTCCATTATTTTTTCTCGTCTTACATAAGGAATCATATTCAATACCTACCTAACTAACATCAATCTATACATCAAAACTAGCTAAAACTTCCTCTAAATGAGGCATAGCGTCCTGGCCGCCAATTTTCGTAACGGTTTTTGAGCTAACTTTCGATGCAAATTTTCCCATTTCCTCTTTACTTAAACCATTAATTAAACCATATGCGATTGCACCTATATACGAATCTCCAGCCCCAGTGGTTTCAACTACATTTACCTTTTCTGGTGAAACGCAAAAAGTATTGGTTCCATCATATAAGAGGCTGCCTTTTTCACCTAATGTGATAATTAGGAGTTCTCCAATCTGTTTAAATAATGAATCACAGCATTGTAATGCGTCCTCAACGGTACAAATCTCTCGCCCCGCATAGAAACTTGCCTCGGATTCATTTACAACCAAACAATCAATTAACTCCATAACATCTTCTGTGAGCTTGTAACTTGGTGCTGCATTCACGATCACATAGCAATTATGTTTTTTTGCTAATTTTATTGAATACTCGACTACATCCATCGGGATTTCCAATTGTAAAATAACAATTTGACTTTCCTTAATAATCGGCTCGGCACGGTCTATATCCTCAACGGTTAGAGAAAAATTGGCACCGGTTGCAATCGTAGAAAGCAGTCTCCCATCAGGAAAAGAGTTTACAATTCCAAGCCCAGTATGCGTATCAGCTAAACCGATATAATCCGTTTTCACTTTATATTTCTTCAATGAATCAATTAATATAGTCCCAAAATGATCATTACCTACTCTACCTACCATGTATGTCTCAAGGCCCAATTTTGCACATTGAACGGCTTGGTTTGCTCCTTTTCCGCCACCACAAAATGAAACCCCATCAACCGTGATCGTTTCACCAATTTCCGCTAATCTTTCCTGTTTTAATACGATGTCATAATTAAGGCTGCCAATGACAGCTACTTTGTTATTTTCCATAAGGCCTACATCCCTACACTTTTTGGATAGTTTGTATTTTTATTATTATTTTTAACTACACGAAGTTTTTTAAATTTATCTTGGATGACTTCAGAATAAGCTGCAACGACTATAATGGCACCGGTTGCAATATATTGCCAGAATGAGTCAACTCCTACTACGACTAAACCAACTTTTAATGCTGACAATAGAATAGCACCAAGTAAGGTAGCGATCATGTTTCCTTTACCACCTGCTAAACTAGCCCCGCCAATTGCAGCAGCGGCAATCGCATTTAATTCATAACCTTGTCCAGTAGCAGGTTCACCAGAACCTAGACGTGCTAACAAGATCATCCCAGCTAAAGCAGCTCCTACACCACATAATGCATACGTTAAAATCTTTGTTCGGTCAACATTTACGCCTGATAATTTTGTTGCTTCTTCATTGCCGCCAATAGCAAAGATATACGTTCCTAATTTAGTATACTTTAAAATAATATGACTTACTATTGTAAACGCAATCAAAATAAGGACAGAAACTGGAACATCTTTCACAACATCTCCTGCAAGCATGGATCTGAAATTATCAGGAATATCCAATACCGGCCAACCACCTGTATAGATATAAGCAATACCTCTATATGCACTCATTGTACCTAATGTGGCAATGAATGGTTGTAATTTCAACTTAGTGATTAATAGTCCATTTACTACACCTAGTACAAACCCTAGTGCCATACCTATTGTAATAGCCAATACAGGATTCATTCCTCTTACCAATAAGTCCCCAGTAATAACAATGACCACTGCAAAAATGGAACCAATCGATAAATCAATTCCTCCAGTAATAATCGCATAGGTAATACCTATGGCTAATAGACCATTAATGACGGTTTGATCAAAAATATCAAGTAAATTACCACCACTTAAATAAATAGGTTCTATGGCTGAAAAAATAATGACCATCATGATAATGGCAAAAATTAGACTAGCTTCACGACTAAATAACTTGGCTTTCATTTTTGGTTACCCCCATTGCATATTGAAGTACATCTTCTTCTTTTAGTCCATTATTCTTTAACTCTATTACTTTACGTCCTTCTCTCATGACGATAATTCGATCGGACATGCCAAGTACTTCAGGTAATTCTGAAGAAACGATGATGATCGATTTACCTTTTTCCAATAGCCCTTCCATTACACGATAAATTTCTGCCTTCGCTCCAACATCTACACCCTTAGTAGGCTCATCTAAAAATAATATATTTGCATCAGAAGATAACCATTTCGAAATGACTACTTTTTGTTGATTACCTCCACTTAGTTCATGTGTTAAATAATGAGGATTTGCAGGCCGTAAATTGATTTCATTTATATAGGTCTCGCAATTTTCTGTTTTTTTCTTATGGCTAACCAAACCAAATTTGGTGAATTTCTCAAGTTTCGTTAAAGCAATATTATCAGCATTGTTAAAGAATTTAAGAAATCCTTGTGTTTTTCGATTTTCTGGTACAAGGCCGAGACCTAACTTTACAGCCTGCTCTGAAGACTTGATATCAACCTCTTTGCCATTCAGCAGGATGGAGCCATTTGTTTTCTTTTCTGCACCAAAAATAGTGCGAATAACATCGGTTCTTTTCGAGCCTACTAGTCCAAAAAAGCCTAGTATCTCTCCTTTTTTCAAATGAAAAGAAATGTCTTCATACACGTTATTAATCGTTAAACCTTTAACCTCTAACACAGTCTCTTCGCCGATCATTCCTTTTTTATTTCTGACAGCAAAGGAGGAAACGTCCCGGCCAACCATTTTCCTGATTAATTGCTCTTTACTTACATCTTTTACATGAAAGGATTCAATAAATGTCCCATCACGAAGTACAGTTGCTCGATCACAAATTTCAAAAATCTCTTCTAATCGATGACTGACATATAAAATCGTAATCCCATTTTGTTTTAATTCATTTATGATTTCAAACAAGGAGTCCGTTTCAGATTTTGACAAAGAAGCAGTAGGTTCATCAAAAGAGATTACCTCAGCCTTGTGGTAGAGCGCCTTTGCAATTGCAACCATTTGCATTTCCCCTGTACTTAATGAACCTGCCTTATCTTCGCTTTTAAAATTACATCTTAGTTTAGATAGAATTTCATTTGCCTGTTCATGAATCAGTTTATTGTCTATTAACATACCTTTTTTGGGCTCGTACCCCAATACGATATTTTGACCAACCGTAAGTTCTGGTATTAAACTTACTTCTTGATGTACTTTAGAAATTCCGTGATGTATTGCGTCATTTGCATTTTTAAATTTCACAGCCTGATTATTTAAATGTACTTCCCCATCATATTCTGTATATACACCATGAAGGATATTTAACAAGGTTGATTTACCAGCCCCATTTTCTCCTAAAAGGGCATGAATTTCTCCTTTTTCTATATCAAAACTCACACGGTTTAATGCCTTTACACCTGGGAAAACCTTAGAAACATTATGAAATTTTATGATTTTTTCCACTTGGTCTTTCACTATAAATTTCCCCTTTTTATTACTATAGTCGAATCTTTAGTAGATTCGACTATAGCTTTTTAATCAAATTTATTGAGCTAGTTCCGGTTCAGTCCAGCCAATAATTTCTTCGGCTGGTGTATCGACATTCGTCGAATCTATTAACGCTTGTGGTGTCCAAATAACTCTAGGTAATTCTTGACCACCGATCTTTCTAATCATCATTTCTACTGCAATTTGTCCTTTAAATTTAGGGAAAGAATCGATTGTCGCGTCAAGCTCACCCTTACGAATGGAATCATATGCTTCACCAATTCCATCTACACCCATAACAAGAATATCTTTTCCAGAGGCATTAACAGCTTCTTGTACCCCTAATGCCATGGTGTCATTGTTAGCAAAAATAGCTTTTAAATCAGGATGTTTTTTGATCCAAGTTTCTGCTGTATTTTTTGCCTTTTCGCGATCCCAGTCGGCATTTTGTTTTTCAACAATTTCAATTCCTGGTGCGTTGTCTTTAATCCAAGATTCAAAACCTAGCGTACGTTGTCGTGCAGCAAAGGCTTTAGGCATACCTACAACAATGGCAACCTTTCCTTTTCCATTCAATTTTTCGGAAACCCATTCTGCCACTTTTTCACCATTTTCTACAGCTTTCGGCCCAACAAAATGAGGTGCTTCAGCAATAATTCCATCATTTACATTAATAACCGGAATATCATCTTCTACTGCCTCTTCTACCCCAGGAACGAGATTACTATCAGATATTGGTGATAACAATAATCCTGAATATTTTTTATTAATCATATCCCTAACGATAGACAATTGCCCTTCTTCGTCTGCTTCCCCTTGTGGAGATTTAACATCAGCGTTAATTTTGTAACCGTTGCTAGAGAACTTATCAGCACCTATTTCCATGCCTTCCTTTAGTGTTCTCCAGTATTCATTTTCAAAAGCTTTTGCGACACCGCCAAGGTTCAATTCATCCGTAACCTTTGGTACTGCACCTAGCTCATCTCTAATTTCCGAATAGAGTTTACCATCTTCTTTATCAGGGTTAAATCCTGTGTTTTCTTTTGCCCCATCCCCATTTGCTCCATTACTGCTGCTGTTAGCACTGCACGCACCCAAAATTAAAGTGGCTGATGTCAATAATGCAAGAATCATCTTTTTATTCATAATAGATTAACCCTCCTATTTACTTTCTATTATTATTTTGCTGTTACAGTTGGGTTCGTACTTTGTAAAAATTGAAAAAATAGCTGCCTTGCTTCAATCGCACTATTCTTACTAATTACATTCTCTATATAACTCATCCCCACAGAATCTATCAATCTATTAATTTCTTGAATCATTTGTACATTTTGTTGAATCTCTGCTAAAGGTTCTTCTCTTACCGGAAAGGTATCGAAATAAATAGCGCTATCATAATTAGCCTTCTTAAGGTAATACATAAATTCTAATGTTTGCATGAATGAAACCGTTCCAACCATTAGGCCATCATCATGCTGACCATATCCATCATTAATATGTACGCCAAATAACTTATTTCTCTCTGTCGCAATGCTTAAACCATATGCCGGATTTTCTCTTTTCATCAACATGTGACAATAATCAACCGTTACACCAACGTTTTCTCTATCAATCTCATTAACCATTAACATGGTAAGACCGATACTATCAATGAATGCATAAGATCTTTCTTGATAAGGCTTGTATTCGATACTAATCTGTAAATCAGGAGCATAATCTGCAAATTTTCTTATATACTCTTTCACTTGACTCCATACCTTTGGGTAGTCCATTTGAAATGGATAATCAAACCCATCAAATCCTAACCAAAGTGTGATGACCTTACCATTAAGGTCTCGACAAGCATCTACTGCTTGATAACATAACTTTAATGCGTCCTCTGCAATTTCGATATTGCTATTTCCCAATTCTCCATTTATAAAATGATTGCGAAATCTTAAAGCTAGTCCATTAACTTCTAACCCAGTATCTTGCAACTTGCTAGAAACTTCAGTGACCGTATACTCTTCAAAGTGTTCCGGAAAATTAAGGTCAACAGATGTGATACCATCAACTTTCGAAACCAAATCAATTGCCTGTAAAATATCATTATTAACAGTTGGAAGAACCGAATTTATCCTTGTTGCTAACTTCATTGATAACCACTCCAAAAATTGAATTTAGAAAACGCTTTCTGATTAATACTTTAACAGCATGATTCCAAATATTCAATAATTTTTTTCATATTTTTTCAGTTTTTTTCAAAATATTTTATTTTTAATACTACTAAACATCAATTTTTTGTAAAAAAACTGAAATTTACTCGTTATTTCCAGTGATTTTCATATTATTTCATTTTTATGAACTTGTACTAATAACAACATCGAATCCTTCCTCTACATATATAGAAACTATCAATCTTCGAAAAATTAGGATAAATATTTCTAGTTTAACTTGCTAAGGATAGGGTAAAATTACCTTGAGGTGAAAAAATGGAAGTAACTATTACGATCGACGCAAAGCAACAGCTGATAAATGTACTGGATGAAGAGCCTACCATTAAGATTAATGAAATCCGAACAACTGGTTGAGGTGCCACGTACATGTACGAACTTGCTCAGGTTGAGCAGGTAAATAATGAGGAAATTTTTAAAGTCGGAGCCATTACAATCCTAATCGACCCATTGGTGATTAGCCATTTAGCGGATGATATTATCATTGACCATAAAAAAAATTATGGATTTATTCTTAAAAATAATTTTGAAATCTTAACATTTGGAATGAAATTAATGAAGAAGTCCTAATACTCAATACGGTATCAGGACTTACGTTCCAAATTTTAATTTTAAGTGCCGAGTTTCCTTTTTACGTGCTAAATCGTTTTGGACATTACCTAGATGGTGCCTGGCGGTTGGATGTTATATCAATGATAAAAAGATTAAACTCACTCCTTTTTAAATAAGATGTCTTGTCCTTAATCGAGTAACCAGCAAAAGTAGAATAAGCGGAGATTTTCCGGTTAAATGCAGAATGGAGCTCGTTTCGGGGTATATAAGGGGAGATTTTCCGCTTATTCAAAGCAAAATCTCCCCTTTTTGAATTTTTCAAGTCAATAGGCGGAATCTCTCCGTCTATTTGAGCTTTTTTTGATAATATTTTCAAATTAAGCGGAATTTCTCCGTCTATTTATCATCTCTGTTGCTTAACCTGATCCCCCAACCGGTAAGTTCTACCTATTCTAAAGCCGCTTTCACTTCTTCTACCATGGATTGTGTTGAAGCAATCCCATTCCCTGCAATGTACCAGTTTACTGCATCTAGGTAGATAATCTTTCCATTTTTATATGCATTTGTTTTCTGTACTAATTCATTTTCAATGGTATCTTTCGCTCCTACTTCTCCACCAATAGCGGCAGAACGGTCGATAACAAATAGAACATCAGGATTTTTTTCTAAAATATATTCAAACGAGACACTTTGACCGTGCTGTGAAATTTCAAGGTTTTCGTCTACTGCTTTGAAACCAAACACATCATGTACAAAACCGTAGCGAGATGCTGGACCAAATGCACTTACTTTTCCCTCGTTCGCTAATAAAATTAATGCTTTGCTGTCAGAGGCGGAGGCTTCTTTGTTTAGTTCATCAATACTTGCTGTTAGCTCCTTCATTTTTGTATCAAGTACATCTTCCTTTTCAAAGATTTCAGCTAAGAGTTTGAAATTCCTTTCAAGCGAGGCCATGTAGTTTGCATAATCTACTTCTACAAAAACCGTTGGAGCTATTTCTGCAAATTGATCATATAACTCCGCTTGTCTTGCTGAAATGAAAATAACATCTGGCTGTAATTCATGCAGCGCTTCAAAATCAGGTTCTTTTAAGCTCCCAACGTTGGTATATTCAGAACCTGCGTACTTCTCTAACGTCTTAGGAACGATGGCTTGTGGAAGACCCGTTATTTCTACACCTAATGTATCTAATGCATCAAGTACACCAAAATCAAATACAACTACTTTCTCAGGGTTCTTTTCAATCGTAACTTCTCCATATTCGTGTTTGATTTTAACTTCTTTTGCTACTTCTTCTGTTTTTTCTCCTTCAGTGCCTGAAGATTTGCTCGTTTCCTCCGCGCTTCCGCACGCAGCTAATAAGAAAATCAATGCGAACATAAGAGCAATTAAACGTAATTTTTTCATCCTTTTTGTCTCCTTTTATAAAAAATATGTACAGTAGAACGCTCTAGCATATTTGAAACATCTTTCGTTATCGCCAGTTAACTCTTGATATCAGCTCCCCTTAGTGTTATTTAACTGAAAATGATTATCATTATCACAATAAATATGTTATATTTTCAGATAAATTATGTCAATAGCTAATTGAGAATTATTTTCAACTAAAAAATCCTTGGGCTAGTTCTGAAACCAGGGTACGGTTCACAGGCAGCAACAAGAACGGTCCCCATTGCTCTCTTGCTCGCAAAAAAGCCACTGTGTTCAAATGCTGAAACAGTGGCTTTTTCTCGTCAGTTATTTAGTTAAATCGTAATAACACTACCTTTTTCGGCTGCTTCCATAATCCCTAGAATCACTTTTAGTGAGGAAAGGGCATCATTTCCGGTCACAATGGGTTCCTGCTCATGACGAATGCAATCAATAAAAGCATCGATAACACCACTATTTGTTTGATTATCGTTCGTTTGGATGCTTTCTAGTTTGTAATAAACCTTCTCGCCATTTTTATGGATAACTTCTAATTGGTATTGATCACTATGATAAATTTTTAAAATACCTTTTTCACAATAAATGATGGTACTATTATCTTCTTCTCCATAATAGGTCCAAGAAAAGGAAGCCGTACCAAGACGACCTTTTTTCGTCTTTAAACTACATACAATGTTGTCGCATACTTCAATGGGTTCACCATGTTCATTTACTTTATCGAGAGCACCTTGAAAGGCACTAACTTTCTCGATTTCATCATCTAATAAATAATGCAGCAGATCAACCTTATGAATCCCTAAATCTCCCGCCACACCAAGACTGGAACGATCCTTTTTAAAAAACCAGGTAGAGTTTGATTTATTGACACTCCATTGTTCTGGTCCAGAGTGTCCAAATGTGGTTCGAAAGGTAAGGACTTTCCCGAGCTCTTCATTTTTAATGATTTCTTTCGCCTTTTGATGGGCACGCGTAAATCGCTGATTATGATCCACCATTAATTTTTTCCCAGATTTCATTTGAGCTTCGACAATTTCATTTGCATGCTCAACCGTTAAAGAAATAGGTTTTTCACATAAAACATGCTTTCCACTGAGTAATGCCTTGGTTGAAAAAACATGATGAAATTCGTTAGAAGAGCAATCACTGATGACTTCTACCGTTGGATCGGTCAGTAATTCTTCAACTGTTTGAGCTACACGTCCACCGAACTCGTTCGCAAGTGCAGTTGCACGTTCTAAATTCCGATCGAAAAAAATGATTTCATCCACATAGGGATTTGCTTTGTATTCGGGGGCATGGCGTACTTTAGTAATCGTACCACAACCAATAATTCCTACTTTAATACCCAATGCATTCCCTCCTACTCTCTCTTTTGGAATACTACTGCAATGATGATGATTAATCCCTTAACAAATCCTTGGAGGTGTGGAGAAACGTTCATTAAGTTCATCATGTTGTTCAGAATACCTAAGATTAGTACCCCAAAAAAGGTACCCATGATCTTACCACGACCACCTGTCATTCTTGTACCGCCAATGATAACGGCAGCAATCGCATCTAGTTCATATTGAACGCCTGAACTTGAAGAAGAAATCGAGTTTAATCGAGACGTTTCAATGATAGCTGCTACACTCACAAGTAATCCTACCAAGCTATAGATACCAATTTTCACACGATCAACTCGGATAGCTGAAAGAAGTGCCGCTTTCTCATTACTGCCAAGGGCATAGACATATCGCCCGAACCGAGTTTTATGCATTAATACATAAACAAGTGCTGTCATAACAAAGAAAATAATGACTGGAAAATCAAAAATCCAGAGGTTACTATTCGCAATCGCTGTGAAACCTGAAACCTCTCCTGAAATACTGCCGCCTTCTGCAATATATAAGGCGATCGATCTTGCTGCAGCCATCATCCCTAATGTCGCTATAAACGAAGCAATTCTACCTTTAGCCACCATTAATCCATTTAAAAATCCTGCGAAGGAACCTACTACCAAAGCCGTTAAGATGGCAACGAAAATACTACCTGTAGCATTCATTGCTAAAACGGAAATGACACCGACGAATACCAGCACCGATCCCACCGATAAGTCAATCCCGCCAGAAAGCATTACAACCGTCATACCTAAAGCCACAATGCCAATGATGGAAACTTGCATTAAGATATTCAGTTGGTTATTGATATCTAGGAATCTAGGATTCATTACTGATGCCGCAATAAAAATAACTAAGAAAGCAATAATGACGCTATACTCGGACCATAGCCAAGAGAGGCGACTTTTTGTTGATGAGGTTTGCGGATTTGGTTGTTTGATTGTATTAACATTAGCCAATTTTTTCGGCCTCCCTTTTAGAACCTGTTGCATAACTCATAATTTCATCTTCTGTTGCTTGTTCTCCCTTAAGCCGTGCTGTGATTTCCCCTTGGTAAAGACAATAGATGTGATGACAAACCTTTTGTACCTCTAGTGCCTCTGAGGATAAGATAATCACGGCTTTTCCTTGTTCGGCTAGTGACACAATTTGCTGATATATCTCGTGCTTCGCCCCAACGTCAATCCCTTGTGTTGGATTATCAAAAATAATAATATCTGTATCTACCTCAAGCCATTTAGCAATAATGACTTTTTGTTGGTTACCACCGCTTAACTTATCGATGGTAATCCGGGGGTTATGAACTTTAATGTTAAGCTTTTCCTTATAGTAGTGGAATCTGTCCTTCTCTTTCTTCTCTTGGATAAAACCAGCTTTTTCAAAATGTCCGATTGACGATAAACTCATATTATGAATAACGCTTAAATCCTTGATGATGGCATTTTCTTTCCGATCCTTCGGAACAAGTGCCAGTCCTGCTTCTAACGCTTTTCGTGGGTGATCTATTTTTACCAGCTGGTTATTAATCTTGATTTGACCAGTGTATTTTTTCCGGTATCCAAATAAGCTTTCAAAAAGCTCTGTTCGACCATCACCAGCTAAGCCGGTAAAGCCTAATATTTCACCTTTCCTGAGGGTGAAGGTAATATTTTTATATAATCCTTGACTACTTAAGTCATTCACTTCTAACACGACAGGCCCAAACGAATGCCTTTGAACTAAACGCTCTTGAGAAATCGATTTACCCACCATAAGTTTTGTAATCGTATCTAAATTTTCATTTTCAATACTGCCAGTCCCCACTAGTTCTCCGTCACGCAACACCGTATAAGTGTCGCAAATTTCCTTGATTTCCTTTAACTTATGAGAAATATAAATGATGGACACGCCTGATTTCTTTAGGTTCCTCATTAACACGAATAAACGTTTGACTTCATGTTCCGCTAACGAGGTTGTCGGTTCGTCCATAATAATCAGTTTCGATTTATGTAGCAGCGCCTTTGAAATCTCAATTAATTGTTTATAAGAGGTTTCTAGATTTCTAACATATTCCTTCGGATTGATATCCACACCAAGCTTGGATAAAATTTCACTCGTTTGCCGGCACATCTCTTCTACTTTTAAAAAACCCAGTTTACTTCGAAGCTCGGAACCTAAAAACATATTTTCATAGACTCTGAGATCAGCTACGACATTCAGCTCTTGATGGATAAAGCTGACTCCCTGCTCCTGTGATACTCTTGGATTAGACATTTTTACATCCAGACCATTTATCTGAATCGAGCCATGGTCGGGTTGATGAACACCACCTAAAATGTTCATCAGCGTAGATTTTCCGGCCCCATTTTCGCCCAGCAAAGCGTGAATCTCGCCCTCCGTGACGGTAAGCGATACTTTTTTCAATACAGGTACACCGTTAAATGCTTTTTCAATGTTATTCATTGTCAAAAAAGGACTTGTAGTCATGCTCTTCATCCCACCTTTTTAGGAAAAGTGGAGATACACTGCCTGTATCTCCACCAATTATTTAGAATTTTGATTCTGGATCATAGAACTCATCCACGTTATCTTTTGTCACTTGAGTAGCTTCTTTTACGACCATTGATTCTGCTGGTTTATTCCCTTTCGCAATGTCTGCTGCGATTTTAACCGCGTCCTCAACCATTGTTGGAGAGTATAAGAATGTTGCTGTAATTAAGCCATCTTTTTTCATGTCTTCAAATACAGCCTTACCTCCGCCAGCACCTGTGACGAATTGAATATCCTTACGTCCAGCTTCTTTAATCGCTTGGAGTACACCAAGAGCCATTCCATCATCCTGTGTGAACACCGCGTCAATTTCAGGGTGCGCTTGCAGGATATTTTGCATAACTTCTAATGATTTTTCCGTTGAAAAATCACCACTTTGTGAAGCGATAATCTCAATATCGGAGTTTTCCATTGCTTCTTTAAAGCCCGCTCCACGTTGTTCAGTAACGGAACTTGGTGGACCAGTGATTTCAACGACTTTTCCTTTACCATTTAACTTTTCTACAAAGTATTTACCAGCATTTACACCGATTCCTTCGTTGTCCCCTTTTACAACCACAGTGGCTGCATCATTTTCAAGCTCACGGTCAACAATGACTAAAGGAATCCCTGCATCTTTAATTTTTTGCCCTACTGGAGAAAGTGCTGCAGACTCAATTGGAAGCATGACGATAACATCCACATCTTGAGCGATTAAATCATCCACGTCATTTGCTTGTTTATTTGGATCAGCCGCATTTGTCATCACATACTCAATGCCGTCACTTTCTTTCAGTGCCTTTGCTTGCTTTTCAGCACTATCAATTAATGCTCCCATCCAACCATGTGTGGCAGATGGTAAAGAAATTCCGATTTTTAATGTGTCATCCTCTTTACCACCCTCGGAACCTCCTGTTTCGCTGTTACAAGCTACCAAACCAAACATTGTTACCAAAGACAACATGAATACTAATAATTTCTTCAAACCCTTCACCCCTTTGTTTTTTTAAAAGGCTCTCCCGATATGTACTGTAATCGATTACATTCACATCTAAGGTCAGCGGTCTACTATTAAAGTATTAATAGCAGAGCGCTAATCTTAGCGCATTTATCTTGATGTAGACTCTCGTATGACTAATTCGTGATCCAATATGATACTTTCCACTTCTTCGCCTTTTATTTTTTCAATCAACATTCTCGCTGCAACGTTTCCCATTTTGCGCATCGGTTGAGCGATGGTGGTAAGAGTCGGGTTTGTCATATTTGAAAAATCAATCTTATCAAAGCCTACGACGGCAATATCATTGGGTACATGCAAACCAGCAATATTGATTTCTTTGAGCGCCCCAATGGCCAATAAATCGGAGACGGCGAACACAGCTGTTGGCCGGTCTTGTAAATTCAAGATTTTTTTCATAGCATACTGTCCATTTTCAAATCCTAAATTTGAGGTAGAGATGATATATTCGTTTCTCAAGGTGATTCCATTCTCTTCTAATGCACGTTTGTAACCCATTTTTCGCTGGCGGGCAAATAAATACTTTTCATCGGCATTCATAAGCGCAATTTTGTGGTGTCCGATTTGAATTAGATGCTTGACTGCCCGGTAAGATGCTTCCTCGTTATCAATGGTTACATACGGGATTCCCGTGCATTCTTCATATTCGCTGCATTGAATAACCGCATAATTCTCTGCTAACTTTTTCAGTGTTTCAACATTAACTGCCGGATCCATCGTAATAATTCCATCTGCCATCTTCTTTCGGACTAGGTCGAAGTATATATTCTCCTTTTGAGGGTTAGAATCGGTTTCACAAAGGAGAATGTTATAATTTTGACTAATCGCAACCTGTTCAATTCCTTTAATAATTTCTAAATAAAATGGATTAGAGATGGTTGGAATTAAGATTAAGAGAAGCCGGCTTTCTGAAGTTCTTAAGTTTCTCCCAAGAAGACTTGGTTCATAATTTAATTTCTTTATAGCCTCTTCGACTTTCATTCGTGTTTTTACGGATACGGTATTTTGTCCGTTTAGTACTCTCGATACGGTTGCAACAGAAACTCCTGCCTGTTTCGCTACCTGCTGGATGTTTGCCATCTTCCTGTCCTTCTTTCTTTGATTTCATGAAAGGGTTAATAATGAAATCGATTACATTTTTATAGTAATGTTTTCCAAATAATCTGTCAATACATAATTTTCACTAAAATAAACCAGCTGACTCCCTCGATTGATTCTACATTCTATTAAAATGTAATCCATTACATTTTAATAGATTCTGATTACAAAAAGAGGCCACTGTATTCAAAAGTTGAAACAGTAGCTTTTCCCGTCTGTTTCTCCTTTCAAATCTACTTAATATAACTTATAAAAATGTTCAAAAAATAAATATTTACAAAATTTCAACCATAACTTATAATCCATATAAGATTACTTGGTTTTGAGGAGGTCGAGGATGAATAAATTAATTATTTTTTCTGTAATTGGGTTTTTGGCCCAACTAGTTGATGGGTCTTTGGGAATGGGATTTGGTGCCACATCCTCCTCATTACTTTTAATGTTCGGGATAGCACCAGCAGCTGCTTCTGCTTCGATTCATATGGCTGAAATTGCAACCACTGCAGCATCTGGTGCTTCACATCTATGGTTTAAAAATGTTGATAAAAGAATTCTATGGAGACTAACCATCCCTGGTGCAATTAGTGCATTTATAGGGGCAGCTTTTCTAAGCAGTCTGCCTGGGGATAAGCTCAAACCGTTTATCTCCGTATTTTTAATCGTTTTAGGATTGTACATTCTAATCCGATTTCTATTTTTCAATCATTCTTCTAAGAATCAAGGTTCACCCATTTCAAGTAAATTCTTAACACCACTTGGTATGGTTGGCGGCTTCTTTGATGCCGTTGGCGGCGGAGGATGGGGACCTATCACCGCTCCCGTACTAATTGCAAAAAATGGGATTTCCCCTAAAAAAGTCATTGGCACAGTAGATACAAGTGAATTTGCCATTGCCGTATCAGCAACTTTAGGCTTCATCTTGTTCCTAGGGGTGGATCAGTACCAATGGCAATGGGTCATCGCGTTTATGATTGGCGGAGTGATTGCGGCACCTATAGCCGCTTGGCTTGTAAGAATCGTTCCTTCGTATCTGTTAGGAGTGTTAGTGGGCGGATTTATTATCCTTACCAACTCAATGACCATCATTAAAACTGTTGGATTACCAGTTTCTTTAGCGACGCTGGCTTACGTTCTCATTATCGGATTATGGGCAGTTGCTATTTTCTATCAATTAAAGAATCGAAAACGTTTTGTGGCAGTTCATTAATAAGCAGCAACTGACCACACAGTGATCCATTAATTTAAGTATGTAATTCTTTATCAGACAAAATAATTGAAGGGAGACGATTTCATTCGTCTCCCTTCATTCGTATCCTGAATAAGCTTATTTAAGAAAAACCGTAAATTGGTCCCGCATTTAATCACAGAAAACAAAAGCACCAATAATGATCAATAAAATAAACAACACGATTATAATGATAAAACTGTCGCATCCGCGTGTTTGAACACAAGGAGCCGCATAGCCATAATGCATTTGAGGCTGGGGAAGTACATTCGCCCCCATAGTATGTGACGGAATCATATTATCCATTGTAACACTTCCTTTCATTTGCATTGAGCCTAGATGCCAATACACGATATCATATACAAGGAAGGGCAAAATGGAGCCCGTCTAGATAAAAAAATAGGTTTATTATGTTATTAAAATCAAATTATTTCTGTTGACTACTTGGTTTCTAATATTAATTTTTCAATCGCATAGGCAACTCCATTTTCATTATTAGATAATGTATGGAACTTAGCCACTTCTTTTACAACTGATACTGCATTAGCCATTGCCACTCCACAGCCAGCATACTCAATCATACTAAGATCATTCTCGCCATCCCCAATGCAGATGACCTCTTCCTGTTTAATTGAAAGTTTTTCAGCCAGTTGTTTGACTGCATTTCCCTTGCTGACACGTGGGTCAAGGATTTCTAAAAAGAACGGAGTGCTTTTTACGAAGGTATACTTTTCCCAGAATGATTCAGGTATGTTTGCCATGTTTTGATTCAAACGGTCCGGTTCATCAATAAACATCACTTTGGGTATAAGCATGTCCTTCGGTACTTCTTCAATTGTCCGATAATGGAGAGAAATTCCATTGATATGAGCTTCATGGATCGTGTATCGGCTTATGTCTCGATTTGGTGTATAAAGATTTTCTGTATCAAAGAAATGGAGCGGTGAATTAATCTTTTGACTTAATTCGTATATTTCTTCTAGGTTTTCATAGGTTAAAGTGATTTGGGATTCTACATCCTTGGTGTAAGTATTTTGCACAAGGGCACCATTAAAGGTAATTACATAGTCATCCTCATCATTTAATTTCAATTCCTCAATAATTGATTGGACACCAACGATCGGTCTCCCCGTACAGATTACCACTCTTACCCCTTTTGCTTTAGCAGCCTGAATGGCGTCATTTACCTCTTTTGTAATTTCCTTTCGATCATTCATCAGCGTTCCATCAATATCGATTGCGACTAATTTATACAACTCTTCTCCTCCTATATCTGGTTGTGAATAAAGCATATTACCATACTACAAGAAGGACAATCATTAAGCTAGGACAGAACCCGACTATTTAAAAAAACTCAAACACACATGCTATAGTCAAGAGAGTTTAGATTTACACCACTCTCTCATTTTTCAACAAAGTTTCCCCACCCAAAAACATATATTTTTAGAAGTTAAAAAAACACCTATTTAAGTGGATTTTAACGAGCATATATTTACTTACGTTTTTACCAATACGATTATATTC
This sequence comes from Neobacillus niacini, assembly GCF_030817595.1. Classification (GTDB taxonomy): domain Bacteria; phylum Bacillota; class Bacilli; order Bacillales; family Cytobacillaceae; genus Neobacillus; species Neobacillus niacini_G. The sequence continues at coordinate 4,881,948 of NZ_JAUSZN010000001.1, read as the reverse complement.
CAAGATAACTTAGGAAGTACTGTTGACACCCCGCCATTTTCGGACTTGCCATTACCATTGGAATGTGGCAACGGTTCGTTTTCCTCATCATAAACTGTAGTCGATTCTAAGTAAGGAACGTCTCTGAAATCTTTGCAATCATATGTATATATTGACCATGTATATTAATTCCTCTTAAATTCTTAAAGTTTTACCAAATCCTTTAAGTAGATTGTTAGACTTGCCAATAAAAATGGGACAGGAAGCATTTTGCTCTTCCTGTCATTTTTCCTATCACTTCATTTCAATCCCTTTTAATGTAAAGCAATAGGTATACGTTCTGTTCGCATAAAGGGTAAATTCCGGATGAGTTTTTGCCCCCCAGCTATCATCTCCGCCGACACCCATTTGCTTATAATTGATTCGTAAAGTGACTTTATCGATTTCCGGTAATTTATACCCGTGGTCATGCTGCTCAATCTCATGCGGGGTATATGGCAAAGCATTCACTTCAACGGTAGGCAGCCCGTTAATCATTAGACCGATTCCTTCATTGTTCGTAATGGCGGCCCATCTTACCTCCGTTTTATTTCCACATTCCTGAGGTTTTAAATAAGGAATATATTGATCCTTGACTTTACCATGGTCATCATGATCATAAAAGCTTGGGTATTCCGATGGAACAAGCCCCACGCTTCGAACTCGAACCGGAACTTGGAAATCTGATTGCACATCTACAGTTAGATTTTTTATAGGTTCTCCAACAAATTTATAAGCAATTTGAAAGGAAAAAACCTCATTCTGCAAACAAGTTGCATAATTAAATGAAGGGGAAGTTAACTCCTCATCAGCAAATACTTTTGTAAGGGAGCTTAAATATCTAGTTTCGAAGCTATAATAGCTCTCTGTCATTCAAATCCTCCTATTTGCCAAGGTGAAACTTACTCTTGTACTTTTGACTATCAACCTTATTAAAAAAAACAAATCCCTTAAGAAACAAAATATCATTTTCCTAAGGGATTTAAATAATGGTAATATATTTCTCACAGATAGCTCTTATTTACAATTCCCGTTCCAGGCTTAATAGACACTTTGGGTCAGCCCTCACTTCATTAACGAGGAGGGGGACTGACCCCTAAATATGGGGCAGCTGCATTATCCCTAAATGAATCATTGGATGCACGTTCTCCCATCTCTAATTCAATCGTGTTTTACGGTTTTAAAGCTTTATGGGTGTCTGACCCAGTAACATTTACAAAGATCGGATTGGAATAAAACCACATGCTGGTGTAATTCCGGTCATTAATTTTGTTGAAACGCTCTTCATTTTGCTCCGGTGTAGGAGTCCCTTCATAGTCAAAAGATTGATCCTTCAGGGGCTCACCATTACTCATATAACCTTCCACATCAGTACCAAGGTTAGTACCTCGCAGGCGATAATATCTGTCCGTATCAGCCTTTACTTTGTAAGTGATGGTATAAAAGCCATCTTTATCCGGTTTTCCCCAGTCTTTCTTCGTAAAGCGCTTGACAACTTTAGTCGTATCGTTCGTCGTATTGCTGGCATATTGGCTCTTGTCGATCTTGCCAGTTACCTCACCAGAAATTAAATCTATATGATCAACCTGGACCTTGTTCGTAACGGAAATGTCATGAGCGGTAATTGGTGCGTAGTTATTGTACCCTGGACTTTTAAAGCGAATGGTAATAGTCGTTTGATCGCCCTTAGACACTTGCAAATCTTCACCCATCTCCGCTTGCTTTTTATTTCCTTTCAAATTGAATTCCAGTGCATTTATCAGATCGCCATATACACTGAAGGATTTACCTGAACGCATGCCCTCTACGACATCCTTGAACTCATTGCCCTTGACCCAAGTATAGTTTCTTTGATATTCGCTAGGCCAGTAACCGCTTGAGTATTTTCGATTGCTACTTACTTTGAAGTGGAAATCCGAATTGGTAAAATTCCAGAAATGTCGCCCTTCTCCAAGCATTGCATCCCATGCACCTCCTACCTGAGCCACCATCACATCCACACCACCGTATATATCAGACAACTCAGATCGATTAAAGCTGGCGGCCATGTGATTTCCTGGCATTCCTTCCATGCCAAAGACAATTTCTGGAGCAATGTCATTCATCTTACGAAGATCTTCTATAGTAACTTCTCCGCCGCCCCCATTGTGCCTGGACGGATGATTCGGCAATACATAACTATCAGGATAGTTGTCCTTTAACCATTTAATTGCTTCAAAGGTTTTACTTTTATCTGATTTTAGCTTATCCCTATCTGGTCTGTCTCCCCATATATCAGCTTCGTTCGATTTAAATCTATCTGTACTTGTATCATAGCTGTATAACCATTCAAACTGACGAATCCCATCAATTGGTACGGCATCACTTTTGGAATCAATAATAGCGACTGATGCGTGATCTAAATCCATCATATCCCACTCAAAACCAGGATAGATCAACTTGCCAGTGTATTTTCCAGCAGCTTGTAGTGAACGGATTTTGGTCATCTGATCTTGAATGGCTTCCCAACGTGCAGTAGGTTTTTCATTACCATCCGGATCTCTAGGAGAATTACGCAAATGATCGGCCAGCATTATATAGTCAAAAGGCTTGCCGTAAGGTACTTTTATCACCGTTTCAGCGGGCATTTGGTTAATATTCTCACGGAAGGCCGCATTCAATATAGTTTCCAGCTTCATAAAAGGCTCTGACGCATCACTCGACTGTATAGTATGGACATGATACTCGCCAGACATCCATTTACCAGCATCCTTGTGAGAATCTGTAGACTTTGCTGATACTGTCATGATTCCGTGTGACAGAGTGAACGCAGCAATCGAACCGCAAATAAAAGTCTTTAGTTTACTCCCCATTATTTCAATCCTCCCCTTTTTTATTTATTCAGATTAAATCTCTTTTTAAAATTTAAATCTAATTCAAATAAGTTGTATTCATTTGTTAAATATTTTAAATCAACATACGTTCTTTCTTTCTTTGACATTTCATCTACAAATGGTGAATAGGTACGGAAAAAGAGTTTGTTTTTAGCTTCATCAAATTCAACAAGTCTCAGCCAGCCATTTCCCCCTCGATAATCTGCTTGATAGTTTACTAGCATTTGAATAACATCGTTCCCTGCAGAGTTCTGTTTGACCTGATGGACGATTCCAAAATAATGTCCATTCACCGTCATAAATACTTGATTGTGTTCATTCACAAGTTCATTCCAGATTATCTGGCCCCTATCCGACTCAACCGCAACGGTTTTTTGATCAACCGTCTCAGGATAAATCACATCATGAGAAACGATGATTGTTGGTTTGTCTTTGTGTTGATTTAAGACATTTTTTGACCATTCTATATCTGCTTGGAGATTTTTCATATCTACAATTAAGAATAAGTATTCATAGCTGCCTGCTTTTACTATTGAGTAAGACCCATACCCCGAAGGAGAAGATCCTTTATAGTAGTCTTTATTCGCAAAGCGTTGTGGACCATAATAGGTTAAGAAAGGGTCTCCAGCTGCATAATCATGATTTCCAGCTGCCATAATGTAAGGGGTTTCCTTTTTATCTAAATAAGAAATGGCTTCAAGGGAATTTTTCCATTGCTCTTCAGCATTCCCATCGACGATATCTCCAACAAATGCATTCATGACAATATTGTTCTTCTTGGTGTTTTTAGCAATCCAATTCATTTGGCTAGTAAATATCTCAGGATTCATATTTGAGTATTTTTGTGTATCTGGAACAAAAAGAAAATTATAATTATTTTTATTTGTCAGGAATGGTATTTCATCGTTTGTTCCTTCAACTGGTTGTTTATCACGAGCATCTTGAACAAGCCATTCCATTTTAGTCAAAGCCTTATTAGCAATTCGTATTTCTTGGATGTTCCCTGCAAATAATGCATCTAATTCATTTCCCCACTCAGAAGCACCAATGTTCCAGCCTTTTCCTCCTATAGAAGCTATGCCTTTGACCTCTATTGATTTCCCGTAATCGCTAACGCCATTCACAGTTAAAGTCGTCGTTTGCCCATCATTCACAACCGCCAAATGATACCATTCATCTGTATTTAATGAACGAGACCAGTTCGTCACATTATAGTTTAAGTTAGATGGATGACTTGTCCACTGAATTTCTTTATCATTGGATACAGATAACGTAGTCAGGATTTCTTTCTCACCTTCTATTTTATTAAGATCGGCGGCCTGCCCTTGTCTTGTTAAAATTCCCATCCAACTATGTAATCTACTATTAAAATTACTGGGCAATTTGAAAATGGCTTCGACGGTAAACCCGTTATCAAACTTCTCGGAATTAATCGGTGCACCATTCGTTGTTTTTAAATATCTTCCCGCAGGAGCATTTTTATAATTAGCGAATTCTAAACTTTCTACATTTGCTAGATTATAATAATCTTCTTCAGACCATTTTATCAACCCTTCCAAGTCTGGTGAAGATGAATCACCCACCGTCACTAATTCTAGGTCATTCCCATTTTTACTTGCATCTTCAATAATGATATTCCCATTTTCAATCGTCCCACTTTTCACATGATCTTTTGAAAACTTCCAATCTGCTACAATACTATTCGTTTCTTGTTTAACTGCATTACTCTTAGCCTCTGCAGGTTCTGTAAAGCTTGGAATCATCATACAAAAGACCGATAAACCTAATAACGTATTTTTCATTTTCATACAACGTTTCCTCCTCTCATTAATAGCTATCATTATCTATGGTCAAAAACATCATTACGTATCGCAGACCTTCGATCACACGACTTGTAATACAATGCTTAGCACCCTGGTACAAAACACGAGCAATCTAGACAACTTTAATTCTATAATTGCAATGCTCGTAAAATGTCTCCCTATTATCCGAATTCCCCTTTCTTTTTACACTTCCCTTTCCAGGCTTACTAGATAATCAAAACCAATTTTTAAACTTTCAAAGATTCCAATTCTAGAATAATCCTGTTCAACACAATAATATTCGACGCCATTTTCCTCACCCCATTGAACAACAGATTTCATGTCAATTTCACCGCTGCCAACCTCTATTAAGTTGTTTCCCATATCGTTCAAATCATATCCAGATTGATAATCCTTTAAGTGGAGGATAGGGGCTCTCCCACTATACTTCTTTATACTTTCAACTGGATTTTCACCAGCAATCGTCATCCAGTAGGTATCCGGTTCAGGGTAGATACAAATGCCATTTACTGGATCCGTAATAAAATCAATTACTTTCCGTCCATCTACTAAATGATTGTAATCGTATTCAGGGTTATGTAGCCCGACTCTAAAACCCAAAGAACTCAACTTTTGAGCAACTTCCAACAAAGTGGCTTTTGTCTTACGATAACCTTGTTCATTTTGTTCATCATCATCAATATATTTATCGAAAATGGTTTTACAGCCAAACAAATAGGCCTCTTCAATAATTCCATCGACATCATTAAAAAAACGTTCATGTTTGATATGCATACCTGCGACTTGTAAATTATATTTCTTAAGTAGAGCAGCAACTTTAAGGGGGTCATTTCCTCTCATTCCATCAAGCTGGACCGCCTCGAAACCAATTTTTTGCAGTCTTCTTAAAGTGCCCTCCGCGTCTTCGGCAAACTCTTTTCTAACGGAATACATTTGAGCTGCAATTTTACTTTTTAAATTTTTCATCACAGTTCGCCCCTTTTAAGGTCTAAAAAACTGATTTCATCTGAGGATAATTCAATAGTAGAACCTGAAATTGAATTAACTAATTCCTCCTTGTTTTCAGAACCAATAAGCGCCGCTGTAGGGAACGATTGATTTAATACATAGGCTAAAGCGATTTGGATCGGACTTGCTTGTTTTTTCTCAGCCACTATTTTTGCACGCTTGTATCTTTCCCAGTTTTCTTCGCTATAGTACACTTCCGCGATTTCTTGATCGGCTATAACTTCTGGAGAAAAAACGCCCAGAGAAAAATCCGCCTGCTTGACTAGACCAAGAAAATAACGGAAGACGTGTTTCTTCATGCCATTTCACCATGTCACTGTTTGCGGATACGCAATTTTCCCAACGAGGCTTTAAAGGTTTGGCTAAACTTAAGTTTGGACTATTGAAGCTTAGACGTGTCAATCCATTTTCTTTTGCATACGTATCAGCTTCTATAATTCTATCTAACTCCCAATTCGAAAGCCCAATTGCATATATTCTTCCAGCCTCCACCTGTTTGTGAAGGGCCTCCATAATGAGTCCAACAGGTTTGGTTGGATCATCCCTATGCAAGGCATAAAGTTCAACATGATCTGTTTTTAAATATTCTAAACTGGTCATTAAGTCTTCTTCGATTGCTTCCGGTGTTACTCTTGGTTGATTAGCATTTTCCCTTATAGGATGGCAGCCCTTAGTTAAAATATTTATCCTGTCTCTATTGCCTCTCATATCCATCCATTTACCTAATGCCTTTTCACTATGACGGTAATGTCTTGCTGTATCAAAGGTATTTCCACCAAGAGCAATATATTCATCTAGAACGGGCGCGGCAAACTCTATATTATCAAGTCTCAAAAAATCGCCAGATCCCATCACAATATTTGAACATGAAAGTGAAATGGGCTGTTGATCTCTGGTTCCAATAATTGTAATAGTTTTCATTTCTCTTCCTCCAATAATGTTTAAAAGTCTAAGTCAAGGTCAGCATATTTGTCATCAACCTTATTGTTTTGCTGCTCTACACTTTTCTCATAAAGCTTAAAGAAAGGATAATACATCAATATGGCAAGTAGAAATACACCGATTATCAACAATAATACTCGCCAGTCCATGGTAGATAGTAATTGCGCAATAGGAATGGGCGCATCCGCAACATGAACGACTGGTATGTTAACAAACCCCCACTTAAATACATACCATTGAAGCGTTGCTAATATAGGGGTTCCAATTACAAATGGAATAAACAAGTAAATATTAAAAGTAATGGGCAATCCATATAGAATGGGTTCAGTAATTGAAAACAGACTAGGAATGATGGACGTTTTACCCACACTTTTGATTTCCTTCACTTTACTGAATAAAGCTAGTATGACGAGTGCACCTGCAAAACCGGCCCCTGATAAACTAGCAAAGTAGTCCCAAAAGTTAGGGGTAAAAATATATTCAGGTTGACCTCCGTTAATCAATGCTGAAATATTTTCTCCCAGATAGAAGGTAGCAAATGGAAGTACAAAGCCAGCTAAAACAGCATAACCATTTATTCCGATAAACCAAAAAAGCATCTCAAGGAAGACGATGATAAATACCATGACCGGAGTATCAATCGATTCAATTCCCCAAAACAAATGGCCAAAAATAAACTCTGATACATTTGATTGTTCAGTTTTTCTTTCAATTAATAAATTAGTTGCAAGAAAAAGAAATGAGAGTAGTACAATTGGCATGATTAATTGAAAGGTATGGACACTGCCTTCAGGGATATTTTTAAATTTAGCTGTTAAGTTATATTTAGTACATTTATTTAATACTTCAACTGTCAATAAGGACACAATTAAAGCAACTAATAATCCTTCTGAATTAAAATTTTCAAATTCGATTCCATTAGTAGTAATCCCGCCAATAGCAACTCCAACTGTAAAAACACTTGAAAATATCGACGGTATGATCGGCGCCCCAATTCTTTTAGCATGTCTATACGAAATAGCTATGGCAGCATAAATTGAGAGCATACCAAAGGTAAGTTGAACCGGAATTTTAAAAATAGTTAAATCTATCTGCCTGAAGCTTCCATAGTTTTGCTGAATATATTGTAAAATGATATAAAAAACCAAGAAAAACGACCCAATTAATAAGACAGGAGTGATATCCTTAAATCCATTTTTAATAGAAGCCAAATACTTTTGCTTTTCGAGTTTCCCAGCCATAGGAGCAATTGCTTTTTGTATTTTAGTTATCCGTTTTTCTAAATAACTATAGAGTAATTTCATTGAAACTAGCTCCTTTAATTATTCCTTTGAGAGTCCATTAGAATAGCTTGTTTTAAGATATTTGCTCCATTCATAGTTCCGTAGTCTTTGGTATTAATAATTTCTAAAGGTTTATGATAAGAATCCGCAATTTCCTTTAGTTCATCAAATCGGTGTCCAATTTGAGGACCGAGAAGCAATACATCAAAATTAGAAATATATTCGCTTAATTCGCCAGCTGGGCGAGCCTCAATTTTAATATCTTTATCCTTTAGTTTCTCACTTTTGCTGACAATATCTTTCATCGTAGAAACTAGTATCCCTGTTGAGGCACCTAAATTACAAAGCAATAGAATATGTAGTTTATTGCTAATCTTCATTTTATCTCTCTCCATTCTTTAAAGTTTGAAACATTTTAATCATTTCTTTCACAATCGTTGACATAAGGATTGTATTCATAAGTGTATCCTGAGCATGAATTAATAAGACTGAGAATTCATTTTTACCGCCATTTGCTTCCGTAACAATTAATTGAGTTTGTAAGTTATGGGCTTCATTCATTAATTTCTCAGACTCTTTGATACATTGCTCTGCCATTTCTGGATTACCAGTTCGAACATATTCCAGTGCTTTTACAAGAATTGAAAATGCCTCTCCTGCTTTTGAAATCATCTCAAACGAAACCTGTCCATTTTCCATAAATATCACCCTTTAACTATAAATTGTCGCAATAATCAAATCGTATATTTCTGTATTTGAATTTAAATTAATTAACTCTTCAACCTTTTCATGATCTAATGCTAACTTTGCTATATTTTCAACTAGCATATGGGTGTCTTTTGATTTAAAAGCTAAAGTAAAAATTAACTTAATCGGTTTTTCAAATCTATCATTTATATTGATTCCGTTTGGTAATATCGTAATCCACATAGAATCTTCAATAACGCCATCCTCCATCCCTGCATGGGCAATCATCACCCCTGGGGCAACTACCATATAGGGACCAAACTTCCTCAAATTTGTAATAATTTTATCTTCATAGTTTTTTATAATGAGCTCATTTTTAATTAAAGAACTTGTTCCAATTTTGATTGCTAAATCCCATCTATTTGTTGGAATTGTTTTGTCCTTTGTTATACTTGTCTCATTAAAGTGAATTCTGCGAATTTCCTTTTTAGGAACTCTTGTTTCACCTTTTGATAGAATATTTATTAAGTCTAATTCTAGTTTGCTTAAATTCGTAATGCTGCTGGTATTTTCTCGAATCGTTTTCATTATGAGATTAAATTTATCTAGTTCTTTTTTCTCTTTCATAACAAGCTTTAAACTTAAATGCTGTTGTAAAATTTCTAAATCCTTCTTTTGTAAATAATTGTTTACTTTTAATATTTTTGAAGATTGAACATCGGGAATATCAATGGTTGTAATAATAAAGTCATAATTGTTTAAGTGTTCCCTATTAAACTCCCGAACAGGTAGTGTTTTTACTTCTCCATATTCAAATATTTTCTTAATTTGCGTCATGATCATTTGTGATATTGCTAAACCTTCCACACAAACAATTAAAATTTTCGCTTTCTTTTCTTTACGATCTTCCTGCCTTCTTATTTCAGACGCAAAGTAAATTGAAATAAATGAAATTTCTTGATCCCCAATTTTCGTATCCAAATATTTCTCAGCATTTTCACATGCGGATTTTGTAGCCAAAAATAGCTCTTTATAGTCTGATACAAATTCATGAAAGATCGGATTTTTCACAAGAATCGATTGTGTCACCCTTTGAACCATTGAATCTATATGAGCTTTTAATTGGGTCATAAAAGAATGATTAGCTGTAAAATCAACATGGTAAGCCTTGCTTATATATTCAATAATTTCTTCGAGGAATTTTGTTGTATTATTATGACTGTTATCAGTGGAATGACCTTTCACATTTCCAATGATATTTAATAGTAGGGCCTCATGTTCAGACTGTTTTTGTCCATTCTGGATAATAGGATCAAAATGCCACTCATTATTTTCTTTGATAATTTTCATGACAATGGTTAGTAGTAAAACGTAATTGCGATCATCTATGACCTTCCCAATAAACTTTTCGATTTCCTGGCACTCTAGTAAGGCTTGATACAAATAGTCGATATCGACCAAATTGAATAAAACTAATTCCGCTTGCTTCGAGAAAACTTTCTCATTGTCTATAAGAAAACTGTAAATTTCCCTAATATTAATTAATTCCATTAATGCCCTTGTAAATAAGCTATATCTTTTTATTTTTGGCCCTGAAATGGAATAACCTTTTCTAGTTTGATGAACTAATGATAAATTTTCAGAATAGAGCTGTTCTTCAATTACGCTTAAATGATTTAATACGGATGTCCTGGATATGAATAAAATATCTTCAAACTCTGAAACAGGAACGATTTCATCAGCAATTAATAATTTAAGCAGGATGAAATATTGAATCTCTTTCTTTGAGTATTTATACTCTTGAGTGGTCGTAAATTGCTTGAAAAGTCGTAGTTTATTCTTAACCTCATCCTTTTCCAACACCATAATGCCTCTTTTATGATTTTTCTTAATAATATCCAGCTGGTTTTTGATCAAGAAATTTTCGACATTATTCAGGTCATACCTAACTTGCCTTTCGGTGAGATTTAACTCTTCAGAGATACTCTTGTAGGTAATGAAATTTTCTTGATTTAGTAAAAAGTCTAATATTTGCAGCTCTCTTTGCTTTAATCTCACCATGATTGCTACCCCCTATTTGTAATATAAAAAAGAATAAGTACTGAAACAATCATCTATGTAACAATTTTTGACGCCTAAAAAACGAAAAGTTATTATTATAAACTACAATAGAAAAAGAGGGGAGAGATGAATCAACAGTTTTAAAGGCATACTCCCCTCTTCCTTCTTTGATCTATTCAAACAGTATCGTTTTAATTTCGAATGGTTTTACAGTTAATTCCACCACATTTGAAGTAAACCTTTCCATGATTGGATTTTCCATTAAATCCGTTTCAGTCCATGAATGAAATGGGAAGTTCGGTTTGAATGTTACTTTTTGTGTTCCACCCGTGTAGTCATGGAATCTGACAATGACCCCATCACAATTTTCTCCCTTTTTAATAGCATCAATTGAAATTTTTGGTTCATTCATAAACTCAATCAGCTGCGCAGCATCAAATGGAACTCTTCCTGGCAATGCCTCTAATGGACAATTGAGTGCCCACGCTTCTTGAACCGTATTAGCCTGAATAAAGTCGCCGCTATGTGGGAATAAGCTATACGTAAATTCATGTAAGCCGATATCTGCTGTAGGATCTGGATCAATCGCACCCTTTAATAATGTTAATCGGATAACATGATCCTTAATATCGTGACCGTATTTAGATTCATTTAACAGGCTTACTCCAAACTGATATTCAGATACATCCACCCATTGGTGGGCAACCGATTCAAATCGTGCCATATCCCAGCTTGTGTTCCAATGTGTAGGGCGTTTCACATTCCCAAATTGAATATCATAAGTCGCCTCTGTCGTCCGAACGTTTACAGGAAACGCAACTTTCAATAATTGCTGGCGTTCATTCCAATTAACATTTGTTTTAAAATCAATCCGTTTTGTTTTTGAATAGACAATCATCCTTTGCGTCATCGACGATTTTCCAAATTGATAAGTAAATTCAATATCCACAAACAATGGATTGATTTCCTTTATACTGATATTACTTGCGGTTATTTCTTTCATTTTTTCGGAGTAATAAATATCAATATCCCATGCTTCAAAGTTCATCGGTTTATCTTCAAATAATTGGAACACATTTCCCTTACCTGCAAGCACTTGTCTATCACTTTCTTTATCCAACAGTCCAACTAATTGTCCTTCGTTATTCCATTCAATGACATAAAATGGCGTTTCAACCTTCTGGTCCTCAACTTTAAAACCATTACCTTCAAGGATTACTTCTTCTTTCTTGCTAATGCCGCTGATTGTTTTATAACCTAGTGATGGAATATGTTGAACATACACAAGATAACCATCCGGTAATTCCACAGATTCTAATAGTGTATTCGACTGATCCACAAAACTCATTTTCTTTTCTTTTTCGGAAATAAAAACAAATTCACTGCGGTCCCATGCATTACTATTAAAAATAGTCCAATCAAATCGATTATTTTTTACCACTTTACCAAGGAATTCACTTTTTATTGCAGCTAAAATTTCCTGTGCCTCACCATATTCAACTTTCGCATCCTCATATACTTCATGAATAGAGGAACCAGGAATAATATCATGAAATTGATTTCGAAGGATAATCTCCCAACCCTCATGCAGTTTTTCCATTGGATATTCAATCTGTTCTTTTTCCTTTAAGGCCCATGATCTCAGAAATTCTGCTTCCCTGTAACCTAATTCAAGCTTCCGATTCATATGTTTTACAAATGCTTGGGAAGTATAGGTTCCACGATGGTATTCTAAATAAAGCTCTCCATCCCAGGTATGTACATATTCATCTGTGTTTTCTACCGTTTCATGCAGTTTCTCAAAGTATTGCTTGGCGGAACCTGTCTTAACATGAGGAAGACCCGGAATTTTATCCAATCTTCTCCTTTGTTCAAGCATTTCTCTATTTACCCCGCCTCCGCCATCCCCATGGCCATAACTTAGAAGCAGCTCTTGATTAATGTTCTTATCGATATAGTTATCATAGGTACCTTTAACCGTTTTTGGTTCTAAAACGCCATTATACGTATAGTGGAATGAATCCGTATTATAGTCCTCTGGTTCAGGTGTTGTAATGAAATGCGTCAATATTTCGCTTCCATCAATACCCTTCCACCAAAAAGTATCATGCGGCATTCTGTTAAATTGATTCCAGCTGATTTTTGTGGTCATAAAGGTTTTTAGATTTGATTTAACCAGAATTTGCGGCAATGCCCATGAATATCCAAAAACATCCGGTAACCATAAATAGTTTGGTTCTTTACCAAATTCATTTTTCATGAATTGAGTTCCATATAATAGCTGTCTTACAATCGATTCACCTGATGGAATGTTACAATCTGCTTCCAGCCACATACCGCCGTCAATTTCCCACAATCCATCTTCAATTCTTTCCTTGATTTGCTCGAAGATTTCTGGATAATCTTTTTTGATATAAGAATATAATTGTGGCTGTGATTGTAAAAAGTAGTAGTCCGGATATCGCTCCATCAATCGTAAAACCGTAGAAAATGATCTAGCTGCTTTTTCCCTCGTATGTTTTAATCTCCATAACCAAGCAACATCGATATGAGTATGGCCAATGGCTGTGACCGTTACAGGTGTATGCTTGTCAAATTTTTCAACTTCACTTTGCAAAGTACGATTTGCTGCCTGACATGATTCATAAAAGAATGTACTGCCAGGCTCTGACCAATCAATACATTTAAAGGTTTTGGATAATACTTGTTCTAAAGCAACTTTAGCAGGGTCATTTTTATCAAGAATATTCGCCGTTTCTAAAACCATTTTTGCTGTGTAATATAAATCATCTACATCTGGCTGAAGATAGGCAATATCACTATATTTAAATTCATGCTTGCTGATTCTTGGCGGTCCGCCGCCTTCTAAGCCTGACCATAATTTCAAGCTCAACTCAATCGTAGTACCATAAAATTCTTTTCTTAAAAAGACTTCTTTATGATTAGCATCAACGCCTTGATAGGGAACTCCATTAATAAAAAGTAAGGATTCAAAGCCGGAATTTGTTCCGCCATCTGTTTTTCCAAAATCAAAAAGCAATACAATCTCTTTATCCTTTGTATCTGGAATACTCAGTTCAGTTGATAACCAAATATAATAGTCCCTTCCTGACCATGTATCGCCGCGGCGAAACACTTTCCAGGTTTCGTCTCTTCGTGGCGGGTATTTTTCTGATTTTGTTTCATCCTCTTTATGGTACCAATCATTGATTCCAATACGATTTTGATAACGATAGCTATTTAATTCTTCAATTCTATTTTTTAATTTATCTTGTGTAAAAAACATATTGCATCCACCTTTCAATAGGACCATTATCAGCTTGTGGCTTTACATATGCACAGCATCTGAGGTTGGCTGCCAAGCTGATTTCCATATTTTGCTTCCATACTTTTGGTGTAAATAACAGACTGCACCAATTGAAATAATAATCACGGGAGGAAAAATAATACTAGAACCAATGAATATGAAATAACAGATTCCTATAACAAAGGAATAAGGAAATTTAACAAAAGTCATTATAATACTTTTCCGCAGCATCTCTTTCACTGGCTCTTCTTTAGTGGTCATTACGAACATATAATTTATCATACTAAACGTTATAACCATTAAGAAAAATATGGACAGAGAATAGATCAAGATACTAGTAAGACGAGTAGTCGTTTGGGCAATTTCAAGGTTTAGGAGACCAAGAAAATAGAAAAAGCAAAGGATGATTTCAGCTATTAATCCTTTAAAAAAGGACGCTTTAAAGTTGGCTACGAAAAGCTGAAACAAGTTACCTGAAGCGACTCCTGTACTTTTCTGATGGAAAACATGAATACCGGCAGAAAAGGAAGCGACTATGGTAATGATAGGCAATGAGAAAGTTAATATTAATAGTCTTAACAGTATTGTATCCATTACTTTATCCAGCAAAGAAAAGAATCTTTCTTTATTCATCACTCTTTAACAGCTCCATCCGTAATACCTGCCATGAGCTGCCTGCTAAAGAAGAAGAATATGAGCAGTACCGGTATAGTACTTATTAATGTACCTGTTATGACAAGTGGATAATCTGTAAAATATAACCCTTGTAATCTTGTTAAAGCCAGCGATATAACATATTTCGATTCATCATTTAAGATAATTAACGGCCATGTATAATTATTCCAGGCGCCAATAAACGAGTAAATCGCTAAGAAGGACAAGGCCGGTTTTAATATAGGAATCCCAATTCTCCAGTAGGTCCCAAATGTACTACAGCCGTCCATCTTTGCGGCTTCAATAATACTATCTGGAATAGCATTTTCACAATACTGTTTTATCCAGAATATCCCAAATGCATTTGCCATTCCTGGTATGATCAATGCATTATAGGAGCCCACCCAGCCCATCCAATCCATCATAATAAATTGCGGGATGATGTTGATTTGCCCTGGGATCATCATAGTCGCTAACAAAAACACAAACAGTATTTTTTTCCCTTTGAATTTCATTTTTGCAAATGTATATCCTGCTAAAGAATCAAAGAACAGAATCAGTATCGTGGATACAACAGCATAAAATACCGTATTCAAAAAGGCTTGAAAGAAATTGGTTTCTGTTAAGACAATGATGGTATTTTCTATTAAATGTCCACCTAATGTTAAGTAGGGAGGAATAGCAAAAATCTCACTATTGGTTCTACTTGCCATAACAATCATCCAATAAAAGGGGAATAAAGAGAAAATAGCACCAACAATTAACGTAAACCTTATAACAATAGTAGAAAGTGATAATTTCTTCATTAGTCATCCTCCCCCTTTATTCTGTAAGATGTTAAGTACCAGTTAATTAAGGAAATGATTAATATGATGACAACTAATCCCCAGGTGATAGTTGAGCCATATCCATATCTACTTTGAAGGAATGCAGTTTGATAAATATAGTACACAATCGTTAACGCCCCGCCCTCAGCTGTTGCATTGGTTGGAACGAGTACTTGTGCTTCAGCAAATACTTGTAAACCTCCAATGGTTGACATCATAACTGTAAATAAAATAATCGGTTTCAATAATGGGACTGTTATTTTGGTGAATAACTGATAGTTGGAAGCGCCGTCAATGATGGCTGCTTCATAATAGTCAGCTGGTATTTTTTGCAAACCGCTATAATAAATAATCATGTTGTAGCCTAGATATTGCCAGATGCCAACTAAAGCAATAATAATTCGAATCCAGAAGGGACTATCAATAAAAGCAATCGGTTCCTTCCCTAACAATTCCAAAACTGCATTGATTAATCCACTCTGATTGGAAAATATAAGTCCAAACAGAATCGTTACTGCCACTACCGATGTAACATAAGGTAAGAAAAAGGTTGTTTTATAAAATTCCTTTCGCTTAACAATACTAAGATTGATTAAAAAGGCTAACACTAGTGCGATGACTAGCATTGGAACGGTTTGGATAACCCAAATGATCAGCGTATTTTTTATCGATAACCAAAAGTCTGTATCAGCTAATAAAGTCTTAAAGTTTTCTAAACCAGTAAATTGCACCTCTCCAATACCATCCCATTTACTAAATGCTAGGATAGCAGAAAAAACAATGGGGAATAATCCAAAAATAAGAAAGAGTATATAAAATGGAGCTATGAATATATAAGGAGTTGCCTTTTCTGAAATTTTGCTGTATTTATCCTTAAAACTCTTCTTCTCTTGCACATCATTGATCGTATCATCCATGACCTTCACCTCATATTGTGGCTTGTTAACCTATTTTCAAATATATTTTAAATTTTCATGATAGTGAGCGATCACTATTCATGAAAATCATATTTTTCTACTTTTATGGAATAGTGAAATATTTTCAAGAGTTTCTTTTTAAAGGAATGGAGAGATAGTAAATGGTAGTAACTTGTCTTATCGATGTATATGTAAACGTTAAAAAAGAAGATAGAGATTAAGCATGTAAAGAACTGCTTAATCTCTATTTATTATTTCAATACTTCTGCTTTCTTTACTGCATCATCCCAAGCTTTCTTAGGATCCTTACCTTGTGATTCTACTAAGCTAATTTGATCTTCGAAATATGTGAATGCTGAAGTGTCTCTTGTATCACGATAAACGTAAGTAATATTTTCAGCCGCATCAATAAAGTACTCATTTACATCTTGTCCACCAAAGAATTCATCCTTACTAACCATTTCTGGCTTTTCATAGATACTTTTTAATGAAGGGAAAAGACTATTTTCGGTTAAGTTAGCTAATTGACTTTCTTCATTTGTTAAATATTTCACTACCTCAACAGCTTCTTTAGGGTTAGCTGTATTTCCTAATACTGCTAAATAAGATCCTCCTTGGTTTGAGTATCCACCTGGCGTTTTAGCAATACGCCATTTACCAGCAGACTTGTCTGCATCCTTTACATCCATTACACCCCAAGAGGCTCCGATATAGGCTCCGTACATTCCTTCGTTTATCGCATTCACATTATCAATGGAATTTGACTTTGTTCCTAATGTATAACCTGCATCAATTGCTTTAACGACAAAATCCCAAGCTTCTTTCAATTGACCGTCAGCTAGAGTTAATTCTCCTTCTTCATTATACATACCTGAATCGAGCGCTCTGTATTGTTCTCCGAGAAGTCCAACAGCAGAGAGGAACATAGGCTTCCCAATTGCTTCATTCATTTTTTTGGCTGCATCTAAATAATCTTCCTTCGTAACAATCAAATTTGAAACTTCTTTTGGATCTGTAGGAAGTCCAGCTTCTTCAAACAAATCGACACGATAGAACAATCCAGTAGGACCAATATCCAATGGCATAGCGATCATACTCTTTTTATCGCCCGTTTTAGCTGCTTCCCATTTCCACTCAACATATTGGTCAGCTATTTTATCTGCATCATGATCCAATAAGTTTACAAATTTATCAGCATAAGGGAGGAAATCTTGAATATTACTGTTAACAGTTGCGATATCTGGGGCTGATTTGGAATTCAAGCTTGTTTTTAATTTAACATCATAATTACTATCAGCTGGTAATTCAACAAAGTTTAATTCATAATCTGGAAAAGCCTTCTTTGCTGCATCCATGGAACCTTTACTAATTGCCCCAACATAATAATTAATGGTTAATTTGACTTTACCATCTGATGTTTTACTGCCGGCTTCGTCAGAACCTGAGCATCCAGCTAAAACTAACATTAAAACCAGTAAACTACTAAGAAATCCGAAAAACTTTTTTCTTTTTCTCATTAATTTTTCCCCCTACTAATTTAATAGAATAAATTCACCTTAATGGTTCATTTACATATTAATCTTACAAATTAATGACGGCGCTTTCAAAGGATCGAATAACACTTTTTGTCATCGAGTATTCTCTAAAAAAGTTATAAATGTAATCTATTACTTGCAGCTTACTGGATGACCACAAAAATCTAACACTAATTCACAAAACATGGCATTTGCCCATGAGAACCATTCCCTAGTAAAATTCGAAGGATTATCGCAATCAAAGGATTCGTGTGCTTGTTTTGTATCGGCATCATTCTGGCATATAAGCTGGATCTTCTCCCACTTTTCCTCCTGACTGCTGGCGGTAATTCCTTCTACGGCTAGAGCAATGGGCCAAACATATCCTTTTGGCGTATGCGGGCTTCCTATGCCGCTCGCATATTGTCCTTCATAGTAATATGGATTTTGCTCACTTAAAATAAATGCCCTTGTTGACTGATAGATTCTATCTGTCTTTGAATGGTTCGTTAGCATAGGTAAGGACAACAAGCTTGGCATATTACTATCATCCATAAGCAAGGAATTTCCTAATCCATCTGCCTCGTACACATAAATCCATTCCCCAGCATCATTTTTTATTACTCCATATTGCTGAATGCCTCGCTGGATTTCTACTGATAAATTCTTTGCAGCTAATTGTAAAGTAGCATCCTGATAAACATCCTCAAAGATCTCGGACAGCATTTCTAAAACTCTTACAGCAAATAAATTACTAGGGATTAAATAATGATAAAAACACGCATCATCACTTGGTCTAAAGCCCGACCAGGTCATTCCCGTATAGCCAACCGGCGATCCTTTTCCATCATGACTAAGTTCATTTGTGCCTGGCCTTTGAAACGTATAACTAGAAAAATCTGTATGGTTTTGTTCTAGTTTCCAAAGAGCTATAACCGTTTGTGCTGCCTTCTTGAAAGAATCTGTAAAAACACTAGTCTTCCCTGTATATTTCCAAAATTGATAGGCTAATTGAAACGGAAAGCATAAAGAATCCACTTCATACTTTCTTTCCCAGATGGAGGGCTTTTGCAAT
The DNA here is from genome assembly GCF_030817595.1 of Neobacillus niacini. GTDB lineage: Bacteria > Bacillota > Bacilli > Bacillales > Cytobacillaceae > Neobacillus > Neobacillus niacini_G. The sequence continues at coordinate 4,862,959 of NZ_JAUSZN010000001.1, read as the reverse complement.
GGTATATCATCATCCCATCTATTCCCATTTGCGCCCTCATTAAAGGCATTAGCATAAGGATCCTGCAAAATAAACTGTATTTGACGTTTGCTTACACCTTCAACCAAACGATCTATTTCTTCAAATTTGCCTAGAAAAAGCAAATACGGTCTTAATTGAAGAGTACTGTCCCTTAACCACATGGCAGGAATATCTCCTGTTACCAAAAATACTGTTCCATCGTCCAAATAGTTAGTTGTTTTTGTTAATGTATCACCAAAACAATTTTCAAACATGTCGACCACTTTTTGATCTTGAATCTGATTTCTTACCATCTTATTTGCTTCTGAAAGAATTTCTTTATACAACCTGTCTCCTCCTCTACAGGGCATTATTTGCTTCTTGATGAAAGGGTTTCATGATTCTCTGTCTATTCTTGAAAGTGGCAACCTTCGAGACATTTCGCTCTAGCAGCATATTTTTAATTTTGATCGGAGAAAATACCGATATCATTTGGAAAATGAGAATCTGATGATGTGGTAAAGGGAACCCCGTAATCAACTAAAATATCTAAAAACTGAGAACTCGGGCACATTTCCTTTACAGGATAGCGATAATACAAGCCAGGATTAATTTCTGTTGCAACATCCATTTCAACCAATGCTTTGGCAACCTCTTTATAAGAATCAATTAATAAATCTTCATTGGGACGATAGTTAAAAACTTTAAGATTATCTAAATGTGCAATAATATCAAATAATCCGCTTCTCGCTGCTTTTTTAACGGTCTCAAAATGATTTTTATAGAGTTCCACTAAATCATATTCTTGAAATTTTTCCTGAAGCTCTGGATTATCAAAGCCCCATCCATTATAAAAATGGACAGAACCAATGACATAATCAAATTGATATGTGCTTAAAAGGTCGCTTAACTCCTTTTCACCACCTGCGAAGTAATCGGCTTCAATACCTAGTCTTAATGTAACACCATGTTTTTCCCATTCTTCCTTTGCCGAATTAATCATCGTGATAAACTCTTCAAAATTTCTTACCATCACCTTATTAAGCCACTCTAACTGCCTTACGCCAATGACCTTCGTATCGATATCCATATATTTTCTAAAATAATCTCTAGTTTCTTTAAAACGATATAAGTGGTCGACAATTCCTACTTCCTTCAGCCCTTTATTCAAAGCCTCTTGTAAATATAAATCCAGCCACCACTTGGAGTATTCTGTTTCTGATAAGCGGTTAGAGATTGTATTGATTGATTGAATTAACCATTCCTTGGTGTGTCTTTCTCCTTTAACCGGTTCAAAATGCTCGATTGCCTTTAATGTTTTTTCCACAAAAGATAGGGAATAAGGTCCTTCTTCAAGATGAACATGATAATCTACTTTCATTCGTTCACATTTCTCCCTTTTTAGATTTTTTAGATAATTACGCTTGGACTAAGGGCCTGTCTCACTTATAGTGCAAATATTTTTCCGTTTCGATAATCCTGGTGTCAAGAGGCTTTTCATCATATAGCGTGATAACCCGCGCACCACGATGAAGTTCTCCATAGCAATTAAAACCGCTTATTCTTCCAAAGCACAATTTAATTCCCTGATAATCAGCAACAAAATCATTGTCATGATCGTGACCACAAAAGACACCTGCAACATTCCCATTCAATAATAAGGATGTAAATAAACCTGTATTAACCTCCGGGGATGAAATTTCTTCATATTTAGTCCCACTTACTTGGCCCCTTGTGAACGCCTCCTTATATTCAGGAAGCGGTATGTGAAGAATGAGTAAATCCTGTTTAAAATTCTTTGTTCTGTTTGTATATTTTTTGGATACTTCATTAAACCAGGTAACCTGATCCGGGTGAACAAATTCATATTGGCCAATTTTCAAAGGATCATTTGCCCCACTATCAATAAAGTACAATACGTTTGATATTTCACCAGCATGATTTTTTATTTCAACACAGTAAGATTCTCGGTCCTCAATTACATGCAGGTTTTTCTTCTCTACTAACAAGTCAATTTGGTCTTCTAAACTACGTAAATCAGAACGGCTAATTCCTTCCTCTGTATCATGATTTCCATATGTAATGGCAATCGGTTTTTTCAAATCATTTAAAACCTTTATTAACTCCTTAAAACTAGCTTTTTGATCTGGAACCCCTTCTGACCAGATTAAGTCACCACTAATAACAATTAAATCTGGATTAGCTTTATCCGCCATATCTTTTATGTGATTAAATGTAAATAGGTCATGTTCATTAAATGGCATTGAACCAACATGCAAATCAGTTAGTTGTAAAATAGTAAAGGCGCCATCTTTTCCAATACATAATTCCATTAATCTCACTCCAAACTAAATAGATTTATAGATGTATTTTCATTCCCAGATTATATCATCCGAATAAGGGTAAACAATGCACTTAATAACACTATTTGTCGAAATATATCAACAAAATAGTCAGTTACCAATCATTATCATGTTAAGCAGCACTCTCTAATTCAACTTTAATAACCCCATCCATGCTATTTGTGAAATTGTAGAGATTAGTAACACTTTGTTTGTAATGGACTCCAATCTGTAGATTGATTTGATATCCCCCCTCATTATTATTACGAATACTCAAACGATGAATAGAAAAATGATCATTCCGAATTTCATTTATGATATCGTCTAAATATTTATTTTCCATAACAATAATTTTCATCGTTACTTCTTGATCTCTCAGCTGTTTAGGCCCTATGAATTTCATGACAAGAGGAGTCAGCTGTACACTAACCAAAATAAATAATGCACCCGTAATAGCTTCAAAATAAAAACCTACTCCAACAGCAATACCAATGCCTGCTGCTCCCCATATAATGGCAGCAGTTGTTAAGCCTGAAATGCTATCATTTCCCCTTTTCAAGATAACACCTGCACCTAAAAATCCAATTCCCGAGACAATTTGTGCAGCTAAACGTAGTGGATCCATCGTGACCGCCACACCTAGCTCTGAACGGGGGGCTATATAGGCAGCCTCGTACGAAACGATGGTTAAAAGACAGGATACAATCGATATCACTAAACATGTTTTTAAACCCACTGGCTTTCTTTTAAGTTCCCGCTCTAATCCTATAATCAACCCTAATATAGCAGTAACTCCAAATTTCATTAGTACATCCATGTTAAAAGTAAGATATTCCCACACCTTATCCACCCTCAAATTGATATTGTTCGTTCCAAATTCCCCCTTGACTATGAACCTTTAAAATGGATATTGAAAAAAGAAGGGAAAATACCCTTCCTTCACTTTGCTTAAACTGGAATATTTATTCGTGCAGAGACAGGATAATGATCAGATGGATACAGGTTATCCACCTTTGTATAAATGATGCTGCAACTCTTGATTTGTATGGTTTTTGTTACAAATATATAGTCGATTGGTTCACCTTGGCATTCGCCTTCAAAATCATGAAATGTTTTTCTTAAGGTCTCATCCCTATTCATAGTTGAAAAAACACTCGTGAATTGGTTATCATCCTGCCAAAATCTTACTTCCTCGCTGTTAGGATACGCATTAAAATCTCCCATCAATACGCTTGGAAGAGGTTCCTCTCTATTCAAAGTATCCATATATTGCTTAATAACCCGGACACCTTTCAAACGGGCTTCTTTACTCATATGATCCAAGTGAGTATTAAATACTCTGAATCTAATAGGTTGGTCTAGACAGTGAAATTCACCCCATGTACAAATTCGGGGCAATGATGAATTCCAACTGCTGCTTCCTTCTATTGAGGGTGTCTTAGACAACCAAAAAGTGCCACTATTTATAACCCGAAACATGTCTTTTCTAAAAAATATAGCAGTATGCTCATCATTACTTCTTCTCGGTTTTCCAAACCAATCATAATCTGGAAGCCTTCTAGCTAAATCTCTTATCATGGTTGGAAGCAATTCCTGTGTACCTATAATGGCTGGCTGTTCCTGTTCCAGGATATGAACGATTTTCCCTATCCGGTTTGACCAGCTATTTATTTCATCCGCGGCATTATCATACCTTAAATTAAATGTCATAATTACCTTATCCATATATATACAATCACCTACTAAGCTTTACAACTAGAGCCGAATTCTCTTATTTTAGCTATTACTGTCTCTTTAACCGCTTCCATACCCTTACTTAACACATAATAATGAACGTACAGGGTGAAATAGATTCATCTGATAAAACGTAATCAATATTGCTTTGCCTTATTTTTCATTTCCACCTTGTCTTGGTAAACCTTTTGTACTTTTTCATTTTCAGATACTTCCGCTACGCCGACATTCCACCAGCTTTCATACCCATCAGTCATAGTTTTGGGTAAAACCTTCACTTCAATAAACGTAGATCTTTTTTGTTTTTTCGCATCTTCAATGGCTGCTTTTAGACCCTCTAGTGTAGTAGCACGATAGGCTTTTGCACCATAAGCCTCTGCCACTTTTGCATAATCAATATTCAGGATTTGATTGTCAAATGTTCGGAATTCTGTACAATAGCTGCTGCTGCCATTTCCCATTTGTAAGTTATTGATGCAGCCAAACCCAGCATTGTCGAAAAGAATCACATTAATTTTTTGCCCATATTGTATGGCGGTTATCAGTTCAGAATGTAACATCAAGAAACTTCCGTCACCTACTAGTGAGAATACTTCCTTTTCTGGTTGGGCCAACTTCACTCCTAATGCGCCAGATATTTCATAACCCATACAAGAATAACCGTATTCTACGTTATAAGTATTGGGCACCTCCGGATTCCAAACCCGTTGGACATCACCTGGAAGTGATCCTGAAGAGGCAACAATAATACTGTCAGAATCAATCGCATTATTTACCGTAATTAATACGGCCGTTTGCGAAAGTTCAGTTTCTAAAGAATCCGCATATTCATTCAAGATTTCTTGAGAAAAATGACCCTTCACTTCAGGATCGAAATTTTTGCGTTGAAAAGTTACCTGACTCAAACGGTCACGTTCTTTTATCCATTCCTCTTTCAAGTCAAAAATAGTGTTTGCATAATCAGTTTGATAGCCTTCTAGTAATGGTGCTAATTGTTCTAAGGTGGTCTTTGCATCGGCTACTACTTGAAAAGCATCTAATTTATAGGCTTGCATTCTACTAACATTAATATTTAAGAATTTTGCTGTATCAAAATTAAAGCCTGTTTTAGAGGAAGTGGCGAAATCTGTATATCTAGTTCCGATGCCAATAATTAAATCTGCTTGTTGTGCTGCTTTATTTGCTGCTAATGTTCCCGTTACACCCAAACCGCCTAAATTATGTGGAAACCAAGATTCGACCGTCGCTTTCCCAGCTTGTGTTTCAACCAATGGGATCGTATGGGTTTCGGAGAGTTTGATTAATATATCACGGGCTTGAGAGTACTTAGCTCCGCCGCCTACGACAAAAACAGGCCTTTTACTGGATTTTATTAACTCAGTTGCCCCATGTAATTCACGCTGTACAGGTATTTTTCTATCAAGGTAATGAACCCTTTTTTCAAAGAACGTTTCATCAAAACCAAAAGCTTCGCCTTCTACATCCTGAGATATACAAATGGTTGCGGGACCAGCTTTTGCCGGATCTGTCATAACTTCGAAAGCTCGAAGCAGACTCGACATTAGTTGTTCAGGACGAGTAATGCGGTCCCAATACCTCGAAAGCGGTTTCAATGCATCGTTTGTTGTTACAGCTAAGCTATATTCCTGCTCAACTTGTTGTAAGACGGGATCTGGCTGCCTGGTGGCAAATGTATCACCCGGCAAAAATAACACGGGAATATTGTTTGCTAATGCTGTACCTGCAGCTGCAGCTAAATTAGCTGCTCCTGGACCAACAGATGTAGTGACAGCAAAGATTTTTTGGCGCAGCATTTGTTTACTATAGGCAATAGCAGCATGGGCCATCCCTTGCTCATTTTTCCCTTGAAATACTTTTAAGTGTCCTGAATCTTGTTCAAGTGCCTGCCCAATACCTAATACATTTCCATGGCCGAACAATGTGAAGATCCCTTCTACGTATGGAAATTCTTCACCATCCACATGAAGATATTGTTGATTCAAAAATTTAATTAATGCTTGTGCCGTTGTTAATTTAATTTTCACCATCGATATTTTCACCTCGGAAGGATTGGTCTATTTCTATTTTTTTACGATCTTTCTTTAATCAGCGCTTCAATTTCTGCTGCTGTTGGCATTGCTTCTGACGAACTATGCTTACTTACAACAATGGCCGCAGAAGCACTGGCATATTTTAATGCTGTTTCAATATCTTTACCAGTAATTAATGCATATAGAAAAGCAGATGCATATGAATCCCCTGCACCAAATGTTTTTAATACTTTCGTTAAGTAAGCATGTCCCTTGCACGTTTCACCAGTTTTCAGATACGCATAAGAACCTTCAACACCATGTTTAATGACAATTAACTCTGGTGAGTAAGCGAACAAATACCGAATCGTCGTTTCATTGTTACCTTCTACAATATTTTCCAGTATGTCAAATTCATCGCGAGTACCAATCACCACATTTGCCTGCTCTGCAACGAGTGAATAATAAACGGATACTTCTTCAGAAGATCCCCATGTATATGGCCGATAATCTAATTCAAATACGACTTTCACATCGTTTTGCTTGGCATATTTGATTGCTTTTAACACGGCTTCTCGAGATGGACTTTTTGAAAGTGCCGTTCCTGATACAAGGAGAATTTTTGATTTTTTTATATACTCTTCACTTACCTCTGATGGCTGTAAATACAAATCAGCTACATCATCGCGATACATTAAGATACTGCATTCCTCAGGACTCTTAATTTCCGTAAAAGCAAGCCCAGTCTTATGCCCCTCTTTATCTATCACCATATTAGAAGTATCTACTCCTGCTTCACGCATATATTGTTCGATAAAACGTCCATGCTGGTCGTCGGCAAGCTTGCCAATAAAACCTGATTTTAAGCCTAATTTCGCTGCCCCAATTGCAATGTTAGCAGGCGAACCGCCTACATACTTTTTAAAGGTCATTGTTTCTTCCATTGGCCGGTTATATTCTACCGCATTTAAATCCATACATGCCCTCCCAATTGCAATAAGATCAAATTCACGATCGGTATGAAAATTTATTCTCATTTTTCCAATCTCCTCTAGTTTATTTACGATCTATTATCCATTTATGAGCTGGATCATTATGAAATTTCCAGATTCGCTTTGGACCGGCCATAACGTTTAATATAGTAGGATTCATAACCATCTGGAACGCCTACAGGGTGATAACCCGCCGGCACTAAAACAACTTCACCGTTCTCTACTGCCATTGTCTCATCAATGGAACGGTCATCTGTGTATACACGTTGAAAGACAAAACCTTGTCTTGGGTTTATTTCATGGTAATACGTCTCTTCCAAAAATGATTCATCAGGGAGTTGATCCTGGTCATGTTTATGGGGAGGATAGCTTGACCAGTTACCGCTTTCAGTAAATACCTCCACAACTAGCAAACTATTAGCAGATGGGTCAGAATCAGGCAAAATATTATGAACTAACCGTTTGTTGCTATACTTACCTCGATTTTCAATACTGTTCTCTTCTGCTTTAATCAATCTCGTCGGCAGTTGTGTTTCAGAAGCTGAATAACAAAGGACAACTCGTGCTATCGTTGTTGCGACTACTTCAAAAGTGCGATCATTTGAAACATAGACACTATCCGTGGTCCTTTTTTCAAAAACACTTACTCTTGTACCTATATTTTCAAATATCTGCTCACCATCGGTGACACTTATTTTTCCTGTTAAAGCTACAATGCAGCATTCTTCTTTTTCAAGCTTTTGAACATATGCAGCACCAGGGAGTAAATCGACAACTTTAAATCCAACATATTTCAATGGAGTATTTTCAGTTGTTATATCATGAACAATGGTGATTCCATCTTTAGATGATTGGAAATTGGGTTTCCGAAGTAATGTGTTCATTATAATTTTCCTCCTTAAAAAATTCAGTAACCTATATGATAATAATTGTTACAAAGGATGCGAAAAAAAGTTAATAGCTATTATCCTACTAAACACACAGTAGAATAATAGCTTCATGTACGTTACTCAAATATTGGTGCTTTATAATTTGCTGTTACAACTTTTTTATGTGTATAGAATTCCACACCATCTTTACCATTGGCAGGCAAAGTACCATAAAAGGAAGCTTTCCAGCCTGAGAATGGAAAGAAAGCAATCGGAGCGGGTACACCTAAGTTAATCCCCAACATGCCTGCGTCAATATTTTCTCTAAAATAACGAATGGCTGAAGCATTAGATGTATAAATACATGCCCCATTTGCAAATTCTGATTGGTTTGCTGTTTTTACTGCTTCTTTCAAGTGTTTAACACGGACAATAGAAAGTACTGGAGCGAATATTTCATCCTTCCAAATGGTCATATCAGTGGTGACACCATCAAAAATAGTTGGACCCACAAAATAACCATCTTCTGAACAATTTTCACGCCCATCACATACTAGCTTTGCCCCCTCTTCAATACCTTGTTTAATATATCCAAGTGTCCGTTTTAGATTTTCTTCTCTAATCACTGGTCCTAAGAACACACCATCATCTAAGCCGTTACCAATTTTGATTTTTTTAGTTTTTTCTAGAAGTGATGACATAAATTCATCTGCTATCCCTTCCTCTACTGTCACAACGGAACAAGCCATACAGCGTTCCCCTGCAGAACCAAATCCAGAACTGATGATATTTGTTGTCGCATGGTCTATATCTGCATCATTTAAAACAATCGAATGGTTTTTTGCACCAGTAAGAGCTTGGACACGTTTTAAGTTCTGACTTCCGCGTTTATAAACATATTCACCAACAGGTTTGGAACCAACAAAGGAAATAGCTTGAACAGTGGGATGATCTAAAAGACCATTTACAACATCATGTGCACCATTAACAATGTTAAACACACCTTTTGGGAGTCCTGCCTCCGTTAATAATTGTGCTAATTTTTCGGTGAGTAATGGAGTTCTTTCAGATGGCTTCAAAACAAATGTATTTCCTACCGCAATCGCCATTGGGAACATCCAGCAAGGAACCATCATTGGAAAATTGAAAGGTGTAATTCCACCTACTACACCGATAGGATAGCGATAACTAGTCACTTCCACATCCGTTGCAATAGTGGATATAGAATCTCCCATCATTAAGGTAGGTGCCCCAGCAGCAAATTCTACATTTTCGATTCCTCTACCGACTTCTCCTAATGCTTCGGTGAGATTCTTCCCGTTTTCAATTGTAATCAAACGAGCTAATTCCTCTTTATTATCTTGCAGCAGCTGCTGAAATTTAAATAGAATTCGGGCACGCTGCTGTACAGGAACGAGTCTCCAATCTTCAAATGCTGCCTGTGCAGCCTCTATTGCATCATTAACATCTTCATAAGTAGATAACGGGACTTGGGCAATTACCTCTTTCGTAGCAGGATTATATACATCCTCATACATAGCCGATTTGCTTGGGACCCACTCACCATTAATAAAATTTTTAAGCTTTCTTATTTCACCCATTAGTTGATTCCTTCCCTTCTATAAAAACGGTTATATTTTAGTTATATTTTGGTAACTTTCGATTAAATCATAATAGTTTAAAAACTTTCAGTCAAGATTTTTTGATTAAATATTGGTGAACTTTTGGTTAACTTGTGGTAATATAATCATTATCAAAAATTAGATTTTTATGATTGAGGGGATAGAGATGATAAAGGAAAAAAGGATAAAGCAATTAGAGGAATATGTAGTAAAACACCAATCTGCGTCCCTAGATGAACTTGTCAAAGAATTTAAGGTATCAAAAAATACAATTAGACGTGATCTTCAAGAGTTAGTAGATACAGGGACTTTCAAAAAAGTTTATGGCGGCATCGCCGTCAATCAAAAAAAACTTGAGCCGTTTCATGAACGGGAAGTACAAAATCATCATGGAAAAAAAGTCATAGGTAGAACAGCAGCCGATTTTGTCGAGGATGGAGATATCATTTTTATCGATTCGGGTACTACAACAATAGAGATGCTTGATCATATAAAAGAAAAGCATATTACAATCATTACAAATAATATTGATACGATTGTTGGTTCAATTCCTTTTGAAAATTTAACAATCATAACGATTGGAGGCGTTCTTGAGAGAAAAACCAAATCTTTTGGTATTAACTATAATATAGAAATATTAAATACCTACAATATTAACAAGGCATTTATGGCTTCAACCGGTATTACACCTACTAACGGCGTTACAAACGCTTCTCTTTTTGAAACAGAATTAAAAAGAAAAATTGTGGAAAGGAGTAAAACAATCTATTTATTAGTTGATCATAATAAATTTGGTCAATATGGATTAACAACCTATTGTGAATTAAACAAAATTAATTACTTAATTACTGATAAAATGCCCAGTCTGGAGTACCAGAACCTTGTGGTGGAGAATAATGTAAAATTAGTTATTGCAGAATAACCATAATGATCATCTAATCAAACGTTAAATGATTGATTAACAGTAAAAATAAGACCCTTTAAATCAACCTATACTCCTTGAAAGGGTCAAAAAGGAAGTCGGAACAAAGGCAATGAGGAGTTTAGAATTTGGTTCACCTTCTTTTACATAAATTTATGGATGCAAAGAACCCACCTAGTAAGGTGGGTCTTAACGGGCAAAATTACCTACGTTTTGCAAAGCGGATTACGTTCCAAGATAACTTAGGAAGTACGGTTGAGACCCCGCCATTTTCGATCTTGGCATTACCATTGGAATGTGGTGCAACTGGTGTTCCTTTCGCTGAGTTTGTAAGCTTGAGGTCATCATTTTCAAGAACGATATGTTCAAGGACTTCATAGCCTTCAAAGTTGCGGATATCCACCTCTAATTCCAAACCTTCTTGCAAATGGCGATTTACAGCAAAGATGGTCAGCTGTTCGTTTTCCTCATTATAAACCGCAGTAGGCTCTAAGTACGGAACATCCGTGAAATCTTTGCTATCATATTTGGGACTTGAAATGATAGGATTCAATGCTATACCTCTGCCAGCCAGCTGGCATCACACCAGCGGTACACCTCAACTGCCAGCTGATTTTCACCGTCAATCAGGTAAGGGGTTACATCAAATTCTGGAGGAGTAAAGGTATCTTCACTGTACCCAACCATTTCCCCATTCACCCATACATAAAAGGCGGACTCGACTCCTTCAAAGTGAAAATAAACAGGCTGCCCTTCCCATCCCTTTGGTATGGTAAAAGAGGTTCGATACTGCCCAACAGGATTATATTTTGTCGGTGCAAATGGCGGCTTAATATCTTCCTTCCAATCCCCATTCAAACAACAATAATAGCTGGAGGCGTTCCGATTCCCTTGTAACGCTTCTTCTAGCGTCTCATACGGCATAAGGGTTGCATGAGCATTTCGACGATTCAATTGAAAGATTTCCGGATTATTATTCCATTCGGGATAACCGTTTTTGGGTGGAGCATACTGATATTTTTTTAATGTTTTTATCGTCATCATCCTCCTGATTACTTTTCTGGCCAGATTTTTGCATCAGGCTCTAACAGCCACTTATGTTCTTCTTCCATGATCCGATCGGTCCATGGATTATTTTCAATGTGACGAATCATCCAGCAGAAGTACATCGCATAACCAGGTGCCGTTGCTTGCGGATGATCCAGCTCTCCAGGAATCGTAATATAGCTATTATGTTCAACACGGTAAGCTTCCGGTCCTACCATTGCACATCCAAAACCTTGTGGCTTATTAAAACGATAATAATAAACTTCAGGCTGATCATGGTGATGCGGCGGGAAGCTAGACCAGCGACCAGGGTAGGAAATAACCTCTCCAATAACAAGATTGGAATATGGAGCTGTGCTGTAATCAAAAATGGTCCGAATCACCCGTTCCGCCGTTCCATTCCATACACCATCACCCGCGACGTTGCTTTGGCAATCCTCAGGTGTATACAGTTTTGCATCAAAAACGGTATCATTATCTGTTTTTTGCACAAGCACTTCACTGGTGGAAAGCGCCGTAATCCTTACTTCTACTTCCTTTGGAATGTGCAAGCACCAGGGATCTTCTTCAAAAACGCTATCGCGCTTGATTTCTTGAGACTTCCCATTCCACTCTAGAATAACCTCGCCTTCAAGCGGCAGGATAGCTGACTCTTTTCTTCCTTCTAAAAGAGTTACACTTTCTCCCTTTGCTAACGAATAAATACCGATATCTTGTAGCATATCTGGATGCTTATTTTCCATATCTGTTATTTTTGTATATCCAGGTTTTAATTCACCTAATTTTTCATACATTGAGTGTTTCCTCCTTTACACGCCCGACACTTTGGAACATTTCCATATGTCGTTTCACATTTTCTGCTGCAGCGGCAATAACGCTTTCATGGTAGGAAAAATAATCCTTAAATGGTGCCTCGGTGTTAACCATGTTTACAACATTATTAAACGTGGCAGTCGCGACATTTATTTTTCTAATTCCAAGAGAGATACATTGACGAAAATTAGTTTCAGAGATTCCGGAACCACCGTGAAGAACCAGAGGAATCTCTATTTCACTATTAATCTCTTGTAAACGGTCAAAGCGCAGCTGGGGTTCTCCCTTATAGACTCCATGGGCATTCCCAATGGCAATAGCGAGTGCATCAATCTCCGTATCAGCAGCAAACTGCACTGCCTGTTCCGTCGAGGTAATCAGCATTTCCAAGTCCACCGAGCCATCTTCACTGCCGCCGACCTGACCGATTTCGGCTTCCACCGTAGCTCCATATTCACGTGCAATCGCAGCCATCTTCTTCGTTTCAGTAATATTTTTTTCAAGGGGATGATGGGAGCCATCATACATAATGGAGGAAAAACCGATTTCCAACGCCTCGCGAATCTTTTCTTCTGTTAAGCCATGATCAAAGTGAACCGCAACCGGAACACTAGCATTCGTTGCAGCGGCCACCATCGCTGGTCCGATAATAGAGAGTGGCGAGTGCTTCAAGCGTACTTCCGCTATTTGCAAAATAAGCGGGGAGCGGAGTTCTTCCGCCGCACGTACCGCTCCCATAATCATTTCCAGGTTTGCCACACTAAACGCACCAACACCGTAACCATTCGCCTTGGCATGAGTGAGAATTTCTTTCATTTTTACTAATGTCATATTCGTTCTCCTTTATAGCCCGCTTTGCTCACGGATATAGTCACGTGCTTTTAAGGCATATTCTAAAGGATTGGCCTTAGCTGGGTCTTGTTCGGCTTCAACCACAAACCATCCTTTATATCCCGCCTTTTCCAACTCTTCAAAAACAGGCTTAAAGTCAATCACTCCATCACCAGGGACTGTAAATACTCCCTCTTTTACTGCCTGTAGGAAGCTCAACTTCCCTTCACGGACCTTATTGGCTACATCGATACGAACATCCTTCAAGTGGACATGATGGATTCGATCCATATGTTTTTGCAGGACGTGCAAATGTTCTTCTCCAGAGAAAACAAGATGGCCGGTATCATATAGGAGCGAAACCCTTGCTGGGTCCGTTTCTGTCATCAACCGGTCAATCTCCTCAGATGTTTGGATGCCCGTACCCATATGATGGTGGTAGACGATTTTCATCCCTTTTTCAGCTGCAAGATCACCAAGAAGATGTAGACCTTCTACCAATAGCTTCCATTCTTCCTCCGCGAACACCGGCTTTTTCTCAAACAAAGGAGTATCCATTTGACCTTGAATACTATTGCCTTGTTCTGAAACGACGATTACCTTAGCACCCATTTCATGTAAAAAATCTCGGTGCCGTGTAAAGGCTTGGGTAGTTTCCTCAAATGGCTTTGACGTTAAAAACGCACTGAACCAAGCGCTCGCAATTTCCAGCCCTCGCAATCCTAATGCTTTTTTTAATACGACTGTATCGCGTGGATATTTATTTCCTACCTCACTGCCGGAGAAACCTGCAAGCGCCATTTCACTGACACATTGCTCAAAAGTAATTTCTCCGCCGAGCTCCGGCATATCATCATTAGTCCAACCGATTGGCGCAATCGCCAGCTTCACATCTTGAAACATTTTCCCTGCCTCCTCCTTTTAGTAAGCACGTGCTTTTACAAGATTTGATACTTTATTTTGATAAGCAGACTGAATGCTTTCCTTTTTTGAAACTTCTGCCACACCGACATTCCACCAGGACTCATACCCGTGTGTCATCGTTTTCGGAAGTACTTTAATATCAATTAAGGTGCTGACTGCTTGCCTTTTCGAATCGATTAGTGCTGCTTCTAATTCTTCCATCGTTGTAACAGAGTAGGTTTTGACGCCATACCCTTCTGCAACCTTTGCATAATCGATGTTCATGATAGGGCCATCTAGCTTACCTGTTTCAGGATTACGTTTACGGAATTCAGTAGCGAAGCTGCCCATGCCGTTTTCCATTTGCAAATTATTAATACAGCCGAAACCGGAATTATCAAAAAGTACCACATTAATTTTCTTGCCTTCTTGCACGCTTGTTACAAGCTCCGAATGAAGCATTAAGTAACTTCCATCCCCTGACATCGCGTATACTTCTTTTTCAGGCTCTGCTAGCTTTGCCCCGAATGCCCCGGCAATCTCATACCCCATACAGGAATAGCCATATTCCATGTGATAGGTATTACGAGCCTTCGAAACCCACATCCGCTGAAGGTCGCCTGGCAAGCTTCCAGAAGCCCCGACAATGATGGAATGGTCATCAATAAGCTCATTCACCTTGCCAATAACACTCGTCTGCGTCAACGCTGAACCGAAAACTTCTTTATATTCAGGAAGCTTTTCATCCAAATGTCCGGCAACCTCTGGTGTAAAGTCTTCTCCATACGTAATGCTTGTGAGTCGAGTTAACTCCTCATCCCAGGCCTCCTTCGCTTGTGCAATTTCGTTTTGATAAGCAGTTCGATAAGCACCAAGCTCATCCTTAATCGCTTCAAGTCCAGCCTTGGCATCTGCTACCACCTTCACAGCGTCAAGCTTCGATGCGTGGAATTCAGAAATATTGATAGTGAGAACGTCAGCATGGGCAAACAATTGCTTGGAAGCGGTTGTAAAATCAGTAAATCGAGTTCCGACCGCGATAATTAAGTCTGCATCCTTTGCGATTGTATTCGCTGCCGAATTTCCGGTAACGCCAAGTCCCCCTAGATTAAGAGGCAGATAGCTTTCGACCCCGCTCTTTCCTGCCTGGGTTTCACCAAATGGGATGTTAAATCTTTTCGCAAATTGAAGGAAGGTTTCGGCTGCTTCTGAATAACGCACACCACCGCCCAAAATCATGAATGGCTTCTTTTTAGATTGAATAAGTTGGACCGCATCACGAACACTTTCCTTTGATGGCTGGCGGCGCTCAATCCGGTGGACGCGTTTCGCAAAGAAGGATTCTGGATAGTCCCATGCTTCTCCTTGTACATCCTGTGGGAGAGCAATCGTAACTGCACCTGTATCAGCAGGATTCGTCAACACACGCATGGCGTTAAGAAGCGCAGACATTAATTGTTCTGGACGACTCACTCGATCCCAATATTTACTCACAGCGCGGAACGCATCATTCGTAGAAATAGATAAATCATGTGTCTGTTCAATTTGTTGGAGAACAGGGTCTGGCTGACGGGTGACGAACACATCTCCAGGGAGTAGAAGCACTGGGATATTATTTGCTGTAGCCGTTGCTGCAGATGTAATCATATTCGCTGAGCCCGGACCAACCGAAGCGGTACACGCCATAATTTGTTTCCGATGTTTTTGTTTTGCGAACGCCATCGCCGCATTCGCCATCCCTTGTTCATTGCGACCTTGATAGACTTCAAGTTCACCAGGATCTTCTTCCAAAGCCTGCCCCAGTCCAAGGACATTCCCATGACCAAAAATGGTAAAGACCCCTTTCACAAACCGTTGTTGCTTGCCATCAAATTCTACATATTGTGCATTCAAAAACTTCACAAGAGCCTGTGAAACTGTCAAACGAATCGTACTCATAGACGCAAAACTCCTCTCATTTTGATTTTTCATGATCTATCGTACTTTTTTAAAAAAAGCTTTGTTAAATTTCATTGTTGATTATTAGTACCACTGTATAAAAGGGCGATGAAAGACAAATCAGGAGAATCCCCAATGAGATTAGTCCCTCATAAGCGTGATGAAAGACTAATCAGGAGAGTTCCCAGTGAGATTAGTCCTTCATAAGCATGATGAAAGACTAATCAGGAGATCACTCATTGAGGTTAGTCCTTCATAAGGATTTTCGTGAGAAAGGTCAACATCTGTCTTTAACAGAGCCTTAAAAAAAGAAAAAGGGAATAGAGCACGGATTGGCTCCATCCCCCATCAATGTTAGACATAACGAGCAGTTAGCATTTTCTTTCTAGTATAGAATTCCACTCCATCCGTACCATTCGCATGAAGATCACCGTAGAAGGAATCTTTATATCCTGAGAATGGGAAGAATGCCATCGGCGCCGGTACCCCGATATTAACGCCAAGCATACCCGCATCAATCGTTTCACGGAACTGACGAACAGCGGATGCACTGTCAGTAAATAGACAAGCTCCATTTGCAAAAGAAGATGCATTAGCGAGTTCAATACCTTCTGCTAAGTCCTTCACTCGTACAATGGATAATACAGGTGCGAAAATTTCATCCTGCCAAATTTTCATTTCTTGTGTAACGTTATCAAAAATAGTTGGTCCAACGTAATAACCATCACCGTTGACCGCTTCGTCTTTGCGTCCGTCACGAAGCAGCGTTGCTCCCTGCTCAACTCCAGATTCGATGTAACCAAGGGTCCGTTGCTTCGCATTCTCACGAATAACTGGTCCTAAGAATACTCCTTCATCTAGGCCATTTCCGATGACAATTTCATCAGCAGCTTTTTTCAATCTTTCAATCAGTTCATCCGCAATGGAATCTTCCACCGCAACAACGGCAGCTGCCATACAACGTTCACCTGCTGATCCGAATGCTGCACCTGTAATTTGAGATACCGCGTTATCAAGATTGGCATCCTTTAAAACGATGGAATGATTTTTTGCACCAGCAAGAGCTTGAACACGCTTTAAGTTAGCTGTACCTGTTTTGTAGACATACTCGGCAACGGGTTGTGAACCTACGAAGCTGATAGCCTTCACTAACTTGTGCTCTAACAAGCCGTTTACAACATCATGTGCACCGTTAACAATATTCAAGACGCCTTTTGGAAGTCCCGCTTCCTCAAATAATTCGGCAAGTCTCGCTGCTAAAAGCGGTGTCCGCTCAGATGGCTTCAATACGAAAGTATTTCCACAAGCAATCGCCAACGGGAACATCCAGCACGGCACCATCATTGGAAAGTTAAAAGGTGTAATTCCACCGACGACTCCGATAGGGTAACGGTACATACCTGATTCTAGTCCGGTTGCAATATCAGGAAGCTGTTTTCCCATCATTAACGTTGGCACACCTGCTGCAAATTCCACACACTCGATGCCGCGAAGAACTTCGCCATGCGCCTCGATAAAGCTTTTACCATTCTCAATCGTTACTAATCTAGCAAGCTCATCCCAGTGTTCCACAAGTAGCTGCTGGTATTTGAAAAGAATACGTCCGCGTTTTGGAACAGGTACCTGAGACCATGTTTTGAAAGCTTCGTTCGCAGCTTTCACCGCTTGGTCAACCTCTTCTTTGGTTGAAAGAGGAACAATCGCAAGCTCTTCACCTGTTGCTGGATTATAGACTACTTCTGTTTTTTCGGATGTTGATTCTACCCACTCGCCGCCAATATAGTTCTTTAACGTTCTTACAGTCGTAACAGTCATTTCATAAATCTCCCTTCCGTTTGTAAAAATTTACGCTAGTTCATAAACCGCTGTTTCCATATGGTGTATAAGTTCTTCCTTTGTTGGCATTGCGTCCGAGCAACTGTGACGTGAAATCACAAGTGATGCAGAAGCGCTGCCCATTTTCATGGCTTCAGATATGTCCTTTCCGTTCATAAGCCCATAAATAAACGCGGATGCATACGAATCCCCGGCACCAAATGTCTTCAATACGTTCGTTCGGAAAATACCGCTGCGGTGTGAGGCACCGTCTTTTGTATAAGCAATCGAGCCAGATCCTCCGTGCTTGATGACAACCAGTTCTGCACGATAAGAAAACCAGCGGGAAGCGGTATAATCATCACTTGACTCTTTTACATTCAATAACTTTTCCATCATGTCGAACTCTTCGCGTGTTCCGATGATGACATCGCACTTTTCAGCGGCAAGGTTATAATAAACGGCTGTCTCCGCTTCATCGACCCATGTATAGGGGCGATAATCTAGGTCAAAAATGATTCTTACATCATGTTTGACCGCATACTCTAGTGCCAGGAAAACCGCTTCACGAGAAGGACTTTGTGCTAAAGCTGTTCCTGAAACCAATAACGTTTTTGACTGTTTGATATAGTCTTCGTCTATCTCAGATGGATGAAGCTTCAAATCGGCCACATTGTCGCGGTACATTAAAATGCTGCAATCCTCAGGACTTTTGATTTCCGTAAAAGCAAGACCGGTAACTGCTCCTGTTTGGTCAATCTTTACAGAAGAAGTATCAATCCCATTCTTTTCTAAATAGTCCGTAATGAAACGGCCCATTTGGTCATCCGACACTTTCCCAATGAAACCGGTGTTCTGTCCAAGACGCGCAGAGCCAATCGCAATATTGGCAGGTGAACCGCCAACATATTTTGTAAAAGTCACTGTCTCCTCCATTGGTCGGTGAATTTCATTGGCATTCAAGTCAATGCACAGACGACCGATGGCGATCAGGTCGAATTGCCTGTTCTCCTTAAATTTGAGTGAATTCATATTTCTTCCATCCTTCCTTTAACACACTAGGAATCTCGTAATTCCGCTGAAACTCGGCATGATGCTCCTAAAAAACAGATTAATAGATGGCGGTTGATTTGCCTGTTGGCTGCAACGTTACCGGGGCACCTATTTCGAGTGATTGACGTGCGGCTTTGGCAATCCGCTCTGCCTGTAGTCCGTCCAGACCATTGCAGATGACATCTTTATTTTCCAAAATCGATGCGACAAATTCCTTTACTTCATCAATATAGGCTTGAGTATAGCGTTCTAAGAAGAAATACAACGGCTTTTCTTTTGATACATGCTGTGCAGTGGAAACTTCAACGGTATTGGCACGGTTGTTATCTGCTTGTGCTGCTCCTTTATCACCAAACACTTCAAGGCGCTGGTCATACCCATATGCAGCTTGACGACTATTATCGATGACGCCAAGTGCACCGTTAGCAAATTTTAGCGTAATAATGGCGGTATCAATATCTCCTGCTTCTCCAATCGCTGGGTCTACAAGAACCGCGCCATTTGCAAAAACTTCTACAACATCGCTGTCCATTACATAGCGTGCCATATCGAAGTCGTGAATCGCCATATCCATGAAAAGTCCGCCTGATGTTTTTATGTAATCAATTCCTGGTGGCTGTGGGTCACGAGATGTGATTCTTAGGATATGTGGCGTACCAATCTCTCCGGCTTGAACAAGCTCACGGATTTTCCGGAAGTTTGGATCAAAGCGGCGATTAAAGCCTACCTGCAGCTTAACCCCAGCTTTTTCAACCGCCTCAAGTGCCTCCTCTGTCTCTTCAACGGAAAAGCTAACCGGTTTTTCACAGAAAATATGTTTTCCACAAGCAGCGGCTTCTTTGATGAGATTGGCATGAGTTGTCGTCGGTGAACAGATGAATACCGCATTGATTTCTGGATCCTGTAGGATCTCTTCATAATTGGTCGTTAATACTTCAACTCCCTTTTCCTTCGCCCAACTTTCAAGATCGTCAATGACCACGTCAGATACACTTTTTACCTTTACTTGTGAAATACCTCTTAAATTATCCACGTGAATTTTTCCTATACGTCCCGCTCCGATAACACCAACAGTCAATGTCATTCTCATAATCCTCCCTTTTATATTGCAGCAGGGTTCGGTTAAGCGCTTAACCATCAAGTCAAAAACCCTTTCTCTACAACTATGTTTATGATTTTCTGCTTAAAATAGTACGAAATGTAGGGTTAAGCGCTTAACCCTACTGGTTAAATGAAAGCCGCCAAATCAGGATTCGGACAGCTTCCCTCATATTACTTATTCAAATTTCTTACAGAATCCCGCTCAATGAGTGCAGGAGCCAGCATGATTTTACTTGGCGGCATCCCTGGATTTTCGATCGACTCTAGCAATTGTTCAATCGTATAACTGGCAAGCTTTGCAATCGGTTGGGCAATGGTGGTTAACCCTGGATCTGATATCTCTGCATGAATGGTATTATCAAAACCAATAATGGAAATATCCTCGGGAACCGATACTCCCGCTTTTCGTGCCTCGTTAATAAACACAACCGCGATAAGGTCGGTAGAAGCGAACACCGCTGTCGGCCTTTGTTCGAGAGATAAAATTTGCTGAGCAGCTTTTTTCGCTTCTTCGATTTTAGATTTTGCTTCGATTACGAAAGCATTCTCTAGGTCTACACCTTCATCAACTAAAGCCTTTTTAAAGCCATCAACACGTAACCGACCACTGACCCGCCGCGGTTCTGTGATGACCGCAAATTGACGGTGTCCATTTTCATAAAGGTAACGACCTGCCAAATATCCTCCCCTGACGTCATCCGTTGTCACCACATGATAGTCTAGAGCTAGATGATCAATCGAAAACAGGACACAGGGTACATTTCGGGCGTTTAGACTTCTTAATTTTTTCAAATCCTTTGGTTCTGTTGCAATAATGATTCCGTCCACCTGTTTTTTGAGCAAAAGCTCGAGATAATCATGCTCGCGCTCGAGTTGGTAATCTGTGCTGCATAAAATGATCGAATACCCTGTTTCCCGAGCATTATTTTCTAGCGCCCGGGCTACCTCAGCAAAGAACGGGTTGGCAATATCGGGAACAAGTACACCGATGGTGAACGTCTTTTTCCCTGTTAAGGCGGTTGCAACGCTGCTGGGTTGATATTCAAGCTCCTTCATAATCTGAAGGATTTTATTTTTCGTTTTTTCACTGATTCGTCCAGTATTATTTAGAACTTTAGATACCGTAGCAATTGACACATTGGCCTCTTTTGCTACATCATAAATCGTCGGTTTCATGGCATTCTCCTTTTCGCGTCAAACCATCCCCTATTACACGAAGTATATTTTATTTATATTTATTATACTTTGTTTTGTTTAGTAACTAAACAAATCTTCATGAAGAAGAACTTCTGAAAGCAGCACGATGGCCAAAGCCTGACCATACGCGGTCGGTGCAATAATAATTTTCTTATAATCTTCCTTTTCCTTACCAATTGCTGTTCCTGCCGAGACATTTAACACGGTTCCATCCTCTGCAATGTTAGCCAATACCGCTTCCACAGCCTTACGGCAAACAGGTTTGTAGCTTGAGTCTAGTAAACCAAGGCGAATTCCTTTTAAAATACCAGCTGCAATCGCACTAGAGCCTGATACTTCCGTGTAACTATCAGGATCATCAAGCAAGGTATGCCATAAGCCATTTTCAGACTGCAATTCTACCAAACGATCAACCTGTCCTTTAAAGGTACCGACAATATTGTCATAAGACAAAGAAGATAAATGCCCTTTCAAGGTGCCAATCAATTCTGGTGCGGCTAAGGTATACCAGCTGTTTCCGCGGCACCAATGAGCTTCACTAAAATTATGCCCATTTTCGAAATCATACCCATGATAGAAGAGGGATTCTTCCTGCTTGAACAGATATTTTATATGAAGATTAATCTGATAAACTGCCTCATCCATCCAAGCTTGGTTTTTATATTTGACACCCATTTTACTTAAGAACAACACGACCATGAACAAGGTGTCGATCCAGATTTCTCCTTCATGAAGATTTAATTCATGTTTTGTGTCACCAGAAGTGACATGCTGAAGTCCGTTTTCCTTTGTTCTTGGTGCTTGATTAACTACCCAATCAACCCAGTCTAGAGCCAGCTCTTCCATTTCTTCATAGTCCATTAACGTTAACAACGGCGCAGTCGTATTGATATTTTTCAAAGGTAAACCGCGCTCTATTTGATCTGCGGCCCATTTTTTAATAAATTCGCTGTAATTGGGAAAGTATTTGTCTTCGGCTAGATTTTTCAAACCCAATAATCCGACCCCTTGCGGCCAATCCCACTCTTCCATTCCAAAATCCCTTGGAAAGTAGCCGATTTTTGCTCCGTCACCGACTTCCTTTAAGGATTCCTCATTCGAAGGTCGTTTTAAATGCAGCAGCTGGTTTGTAATCTTTAACACAGCTTCACGAACATCAGTAATCACTTTCGTCACTCTTACTTCGCCTCGCTTTAATCTTTTAATCCAGAGCTAGCTCCAGTATCCATAATGTATCGTTGGAAAACCGTAAAAATCAGAACCATTGGTAAAATCGAAATCACGGAAGCCGATAATAGCAGCACCCAGTCGATGTTATCTGCACCAACTATACTCCTAAGGGCAACCTGAACTGTATATTTGTTTGGATCACTGATAACCAGTAATGGCCATACATAGTCATTCCAGCGCCATTGGAAAGAAAAGATGGATAGTGTAATGACGATAGGTTTTGCAATGGGAAGCATGAGACCGAAGAAGATCCTGCCTTCATTTGCACCATCAATTCTCGCTGCTTCTAATAAATCATCTGGAACCGTTTGGAAAAACTGTCTAAACATAAAGATTCCTGTTGCTGTATTAATAGAAGGAATAATTAATCCCCATAAGCTATCATATAGACCGAGTTTCTGAATCACCGTAAAAGTAGGATTCATAATAACCTCGGTTGGCAGCATCGTGGTTGTTAGAATACAAAGAAAGAACACACCTAACCATTTGTAATTATATTTAGCCAAGGCATATCCACAGGATGCACTGGCCAGTACTGTTAAGACTGTAGTAGCAACCGTTACCATTAAGGTATTGATGACATATTTGGTAAATTCCATTGTGGCCCAAGCATATTCATAGTTTCCAAAAGTAATTTCATCAGGGAAAAACTTTAATGGATAACTAAACAATTCACTTCCCGGTTTAAAGGAGCTAAGTAACAGCCACAAGATCGGAAATAGATAAACAACACCTAAAATGGCGACAATGGCAGTAAGGAGTATGCTAGTCGTTCTATTTTTCGCGGTCATATTTTACTCCTTTCTTCAACCTTCATATTAATCAAGGCGAATATGAGTAGGATTACAAATAACACCATGGATACTGCACTTGCGTATCCAATATTTCGTTGGTCAAACCCTGTCTGGTAAATGTATTGGACTAAGAACGTATTATCCGTTCCAGGTCCACCATTTGTCAGGGATTGTACCATTGCGAATTCCTTCATGGAATGGATTACGGATAACAAGATGACCATAAACGTCGTCGGTTTTAAGGATGGAAGCGTAATATTCATGAATTTCTGCCATCCATTTGCTCCGTCTATGTCAGCTGCTTCATAGTAGGATTTCGGGATATTCATTAATGCAGACATCATGACGAGCATATTAAATGCTGTTCCTCCCCAAATAGTTGCAAATAATACAACCATAAGTGCCATATTCCCATCAGATGACCAACTAACCGGATCGACCCCAATTAATCCCAAAGCATAGTTGATAAATCCAAAGCTTTCTCCAAACATCCAGCGGAAGATAACCCCTGCTACAATCGGCGAAATAAGCCAAGGGAAGAAGAAGATGATCTTTGCCACCGACTTCCCTTTTGTATACTTATTGACTAATAGGACGGATATGAGCAGGGAAAATACGTACAACAACGGGACACTTAGAACGGTGTATAAGAAGGTCCGTCCCAAAGCCTTATAAAAACTTTGGTCTTGAAAAAGTTTGACATAGTTTTCTAGTCCAATAAAGTTGGCACTAATTCCAGTATAATCGGTAAAAGAATAGTAAACTCCTAATACCCCTGGCCAAGCAAAAAATAGACCGAATAAAACCATGTTCACGATGACAAACGCCAATGCCCATTTTTGGTTTTTATCTTTTCTTCTGGTTGTCAAATTTGTTCACCCTCATTCATTAGAGCTCAAGCAATTTACATTCCACTTCATAACCAGCGTCATATTTGACCTTTTCTTGATTCACATATAGTTCATCCTGAATCATAGCCAATGTGCCGATGCGGTTATTTTGATAGAACCAGTCATTGTCATTGATCTCAATAGTAGATTGCAATTGTTCGTTAATAAATTGGTTAAATGATTGATGCTCCATCTCCGAAGACATCGTAACGACTACTTTATGATTTTTCCCATGCGAACGAACTTCCCTGAAGGCTACAGCACCTTCTGTAATTCTTTCATAGCCCTCGCTGAAGTAAAGTCCGAGATACGTTTTATCTTTTCTTACGAATAACCAGTTGTTATTTTCAACGATTTCATCCAACTTCCAGAAAGGCAGGTAGGCATGAATGAATGGAATAAACGGATCTTGAATGCGGTATTCAAGCAGCATGTATTGTTTGTACTGTCTGATATTCGGGCTATATCCATTTCCAGCCCAGAAGCTAGGTCGATTTTCACCGCTAAACACCGATTCCCCTGGATGGTTCAACCAAACTTGTGTATTGTCTTGACCTAAAGATAGATTCATAGAATGCTGCTGGTGCCCGCGATTAAAGGCATTGAAATGAATCGCTGAACTCATGCAGTAATTTTTCGTTTTAAAATTATAGGTATAAACCTCTTTAATCCCTTGGATATACTGAGTTAAAATCGCTTTTGAATCATCTTCGACAAAATACTGCTCTAATTGAGGCGGAACATAGTCTGAAATACAGAACAAGGCGGTCGATCTCATCGCTGTGTTTAGATTTCCTTTTTTCCATGTGATGAACGCCAGGTTTGAAACCTCACCTAATTCCATTGCCTTTAAATCATGTTCATAGACTCTTCCATAGGTCGTAGCCATTGTTTTACCATGCAGATTGACGGCAATAATTTCAAAGGTTAAATCCAATGCCCTCTTAGCAAGCTCCTTGATGTTTTGATCTGGAGCTGCTTCATAAAGGCTGAAGAATCCGATTAGATCAATTGGCAGATACGTGGTTGAATTCCACTCAGAATAGCCGTATTTAAAGAAGATATCAAACCATTCCTCTAAACGTTCTTTTCCTTTTTCATATTGCTCTTTCCCTGTTCTATTGCTAACTGTAAACAACTGATCTTGATAAAGGTGACCTGCAAAATATTGAGAAACATGGAAGAGCAGAGCATGATTTTCACTAAAGTACCACATAACGTCGTTTCCAGGCTCATCAATCCAATAGCGGAAGTTAAGCGCTAACTCTTCCAGTTCTTGATGGAAATCCTGTGGGATCACATTACGATATTTAATGGTGTAGCCCAATAGCGGCGCAAGTCTGAAATCAGCACAATCGCCCTTTTTCTGAATTTCATTGAAACAGCTGCGAATATGTTCCTTGGCTTTTTCATCCACTTTGCCAGTTAGATGTGTCATTGCGATACCAACGTTTAAGTCAAGCGTCTTGCTTTCCGTGAAAAACGCTAATGCTTGTTTTTTCCGTTCGGATAATTCATCCGAGAAAGCCCTAGCAGAATAATCTTTAGCTAGAATGGAAGCGACCATCCTGCGGCTGACCTCCACTTCTTGATCGACCACGACGCCGATATCAAAATAGGTTAATCCATTCGTAGGCAGTGTGTCGACCGGCATCAATGACTGAAGATGGGCATTCGGGTCAATCGTAATCACATAATCATATTTCGATTCTGTTCCATCCTCTGACTGTTTGACTAAGACAGGATTTAACAACTTGTTGCGATTCACATTCATAAATAGTTGCTTGGTATCATCTATATGGTCTCTGTCGAGATAGATTTCAAGGTTACCAGAATGATAAAGATCTTTTGAAAAATAAAGCGAAGTTAAAAGCGCTTCTGCCTTCTTAATTTTTTCCGGTGACACATTCACTGGAATATAGCCTTCTAATTCCGTTTGTCCCGTGTACTTGAGTTCCATGAAATAATTGACATCTCGTTCTGCCAAGTCATCCATATAAAGGATGATTTCATTGCTTCCTTCTTGGAGTGTTAATTCGATTTGTTTGTAAGAAACTTGATTTCTTGTATATGGGGTCCAACTTAATTGCTTCTGATTATTTACCCAGATTTCTACACTGCCGCACGTGCTAAGTGTAAATGGGATGGTCTGATCTTGCTCGCTTACAAGGTATGTTTTAGCGTAGACACTTAGTAAATGTGGTGTTGGAATAAATGATGAGAACTCGAACCGAGTGTTCTCAAAGGGGAAATAGATATTAGTAAAGTCTGAATCTGTTAGTTGAATATCCTCTTTTAATCGTTTGTCTAGGAATTGCTGGCGCCCAGGATAAACAATTTGCACATATTCTTCTGTGATATTGACCGGATGTTCAAAAGTAGTCTTTTCCGATTGAAACGGATCAATGTTCAAATCGGTATGAATCCATCGGTTAACCGGCTGGTTTGGTTGAATTTTATATGTATAGCGATACATTTTCATTACCTCTCTTTTAAGAAATAGAGAATATTTTTTTGGCTGTGTAAATTTGGCTGTTGATTTGCGCTACAGGCGCTACGCTTTCCGCGGGCTCGCCCGTGAGCCTCCTCGGTCGTTCCGACCTGTGGGGTCTCACTCAGCTCGTTCATCCCGCAGGAGTCGAGCGCCTTCCGCTCCAATCAACAGGGTTCTAAAATCAACAGTCTCCTTTAACACAGCCATTTCTTTAAATATCCCCTATAAATTTATTCATTACTTTGAGTAAGCTTCTGTTAATGCTGCAGCTGAATTCTTAATGGCGTCGTCAATGGATTGTTCACCATTTAACGCTTTAACGATATTATCTTTAATTGCGCTGCCAGGTGTTTTTTCTGAGGTTAATTGTAATACATCACGTTCTGCCTTTAACTTAGCTGCGATAGGGTCAGAAGACGCCATTTCATTTTGGTAAATTTCGTATGCCTTTGTGCCAGCTTCACCTACACCATAATCTACCTCTGCGCCGTCAACGACAGGTAGGTATCCGCCTAAGCTTGCAGCCTCTTGATAGTTTTCTTTTGTATATAACCAGTCAATAAACTTCTGTGCTTCTTCTTCTACTCCAGAACCATCGAACTTAACAATATAGTTACCACCCAGGTTCGTTGCACGTACCTTTTCATATGGCATATAAACAGATGCCCATTCAAAGTTTTTGATGTTCTTTTCGAAATCTTTAATTTGCCATACACCAGAATAGTAAGCTGCTACTTGTCCGCTCTTGAACATGGAAGATGGATCTTCACCAGCTGACCATACAGCTTTTGGCATAATTTTGTTGTCATTTAACTTAAAGAAGTATTCAAGAGCCTTTTTCGTTTCAGGATTTGTTGTATACTTCCCGTTTTCTTCGTAGAATCCTTTACTTCCAAATTGATATAACATCGTTGATAAGCGGTGATCCGATTGGTCCATAACCAAACCATATTTTGCATCCGTTTTATCAAGAACGGTTTCCAATGCTGCTACAAATTCATCCCAAGTCCAAATATCATCTTCCGTTTGAGGGTACTTCACGCCAGCCTTATCGAATAAATCTTTATTGATAAATAACCCAACAGCTGTCAAGTCAATCGGGATAGCCTTTACCTTTCCATCTTCATCCTTGATAGCAAGATCTTCACGAACACCTTTATCTTTTAAAGTAGAACCTAAATCTCCTAAACTATCTTTCCAAATTGGGTTAAATCCAGATGTACGTGCTAATGCAGGAGGGTTACCAGCTTGAACCATATTTGTGATTCTTGTAGCCATATCGCTATATGGTACGTCTACTACTTCAATTTCAACGCCAGTTTCTTCTGTATACTTTTTAGCCATTGTTGCTAAGGCTCCACCTTCAACATTATCACCAGATACAAAGAACTGAAGCTTCACGTCTTTTTTGCTCCCATTCTTAGCTGTTTCTTCTGACTTTCCACAAGCAGTAACAACTACTAGCATAAGAGACAATAATAATAGCAAACCGATCTTAAACTTCTTCACAAGACTTTCCCCCTTAGGTTGTTAGGTTATTATGTAGGGTAAGCGCTTTACCTAAATGTAAAAAAATAATAGGTCGAAACCTATTCTATTTTACTTCTGAGGGAAAGCGCTTTCCTTAAATCAAATTATATTTTATGTTTTTGCAAATTTCAACAGTTTTCTTATAATTCTCTATTATTAATTTTTTTAAGTTTACTAACATAACAATCTCTATTAAATTTCCTATCTAGAACAACAATTTCCTTTTCAGAAAATTATTTCTAAAAAAACACAAACTTTGGTGCCTGCCACCACTTATCGTCGTAAAGTTACAAAGCGGCTCGGGATTTTCGGTATTGGCTCGGCGGGATGCCTACTTGTTTTTTGAAAATGCGATTAAAGTAGCCTGGGCGATAGCCAACGCTTTCTGAGATGTCGTTTATTTTCATGTCTGTGTTTAAGAGTAAATCTTTGGCTTTGTCGATTCTTAGTTGGGTGATGTAGTCAATAAAGTTGGTGCCGATGGCCTTTTTAAAGTATCTACTAAAGGTGTATGGGTTTGTTCCTACTTGGTCGGCATAGCTCTCTAATGATAAGTCCTTCATATAGTTCATATGAATATCTTTAATCACCTGATCTACGATTTGTTTAAGCTCTGAATCACTTCGTTCTTCTAACATTTCAATAAATGGAACAATGATTTTGGTTTTAAACCAACGTACAATCATTTTTGGCTCTTGAATTTGCGACAATTCTTCAAACATATTTCTACCTTTGAATAGTTCATAAGGGTGGATGCCTGAGTGAATAATTTCATGTTGAATGCTAGAAAACAGGAGCACAATCCCTGGTTGGATGTTGATTTCATTAATGCCCTTTTCGGATAATTTATGTAAAAACTCAAAGAGCAATCTCTCTGCTTCCTCTAATTGACCCATTCGAATAGCCTGAATAATTTCCTTTTCAATATCAAAGGGATAAAAAATTTGATGAACGGCATCCTCTTTCTTTAACGCTGCCAAATCAATGACTTGATTATGACTTTTGTAAGTACGATAGCCGGCACCCTGCTTCACTTCTTCAAAAATGTGGGGAATCTGCTTGATACTGTCGGTCGGCTTACTAATCGTAACCGTTACCTGCTTATTGAAGGTAGTATTAATCATTTCCGTAATTTGATCGATAAACTCAAATACATCCTGCCGAACATCTTCATGACTTGGGTAAGCGATTAACATCCCAACAGAAAGATCATGGAAGTCCATTAAGTTGTATTGCGCAAACCTTTCGCCCGCAGCCTCTTCCAACACATTTGTAACCGCCATGGCAATTAATCTCTCATCATTATGCTGGCTGCTCTCATCTAGTTCAACATTCCCAGTTACTCGAACATCCATCATCATAAAGAAGTGACCATCTACATTCCACCCGTAGTTTTGGAGACTTCCCCTCAACTGATTCTCCGAATGGTTGAATAAATATCCCTGAATTAATTGGCTTAAAAACCGTTTAAGCAATTGGGGAATCTGTGCCGATAATTGTTCCTGCAATATCCTGCTATCTTTTGCAAGAGCCTGTATTTGTTGTTCAATTATTGAAAATTCATCTTTTCCCTTTTGCCTTCTCCACTCCAGTACTTCATCCTCTTTATCAATTAAATGAAGCAGTTGGGCTACCGGACGATAGATTCTTTTCGAGGCAAACCAAGCCATAATGAACGCAATGAAAAGGCCAGTCGCGCTAATAGCGATAATTAACTTTGAAATAAAGATAATCGGTGCTGTAATAAATGACATCGGTGCCGCTGAAACATAGGTCCATTCAGAGTTAATCCGTTTCTGGGTACCATAGGAGACAGAATACCTCTCCCCCTCATACTCAAAGGTAAACGTTTCATTCCTTTTCTCCCGCTTGTCCAACTCTCTTTTTAAAACGCTTACAATTGAGAGCGAGTTGGTATGATTTTCCTCCACTAAAATTTCGTTGTTTTGATTAAGTAAAAATGCTGCACCTTCTGGATAAGGATTTAACGTGTTCACGATTTCGGTAAGCTTTGCTTGGTCTAATGTCACAATAAGGGTCCCATAAGCTGAATTCGTTCGGAATCCAAGGTTGTGAGTCAACATCATCGAGGAATGTCCCTTTTTATCGGAAGGTCCCTGTTCCACCCAATTAATACTGTTGGTTTTTGCTAAGATGTCTCGATAAAAATTCTTTACTGAATCATCTTTCACGGTCGTATAATTAGGCTGGAATAAGATGGGCGTTTCTTGATCAACGAACAGTTCAACCTGATCGATCAGTGGTTGACTGCCTTGTAGGACGCCAAGAAACTTTTTGATCTCACGTGTTGTGGTAAACTCCCTGACAAAGTCGACTTTATTTAACGTTTTGCGAAAATGCGGGGCAAATGCCCACTGAGCGATGGACATTTCAAGAACATCTAATTGGTCATTTATATTCTTGGCCCTTTCCTCAATTTGATTTTCATGTAAGTTGGTTAGTTCGTTTTCAACTTTCCCGGCACCAAATAGATAGATCCCAACCCCTGAGATAAGTCCTGGTGTAAACGTAATAAGTAAGATGAGAATAAAATTCTTACGAAAATAACGACTCCCCCAGCCAAACCCCAGACTTTTCCTAGATTTCATCAAAAACCTCAGCAACTATTTCCCCCCTTAGCTTGACTTTAATTCTGAAAAGTTAGCAAATTTAATTTATTATGTATTATAAGGGAGTAATCAAAAAAAATCATCAGATTTTTAGGTAGTCAGACTTCTCATCAGCATAACAGCCCCAAAAAACCCATATCACTCTCATGGTGATATGGGTTCGCTACTATCCTACTAAATCGTAGATTTTCTCAAAGATAATTCCTCATTAAGCTTTTCCGCCAACTCTATTAACTCCATGGGTTCATGGATGGTATACGTAGGCTGTTCCTTTTCATCTGCAGGCGTCTTCGTATATCTTGGCGCCCAATCCATAAACACATTCTTAATCCCCAGTAAGTTTGCTCCTTTGATATCTCTTCTTAGATTATTTCCAACCATAACCACCCGGTCAAAGTCTTTTTCCGAGAGATCAATCGCGCCAATCGCCGCTTTAAACATCCGGGGACTTGGTTTTAATTCCTTGATATTTTCGGAGTAAATCATCGCCTCAAAGTAATCATATAAACCATGGTCGGTTAACATATTTTTAAAAGATTGTGCTAGCCCATCTGCGACTAATACGAGTCGATAACCTTTTTCAAATAGGGTTTTCACCATCGTATCAGCCCCCGGAATCACATCTGCTTTCACCACTACATCATGTTGATCCCTGATTTCTGTTCCTTCATCGATAATCGTATCTCCACAATCCAAGAAGATGATTAATTCCTTTTTTTCCATCAAACAGCACCTCCATAATCCGCTAGTTCAACTCTTCTGCCCTCTCGATGTGATACGAGTGCCGCTTCGTTGATTTGTGTCAATCGCCACATATCTTCCCGCGTAATGGCCGGCTCTGTTCCATCTTTGATTTGCTTCACCCACTGCTCCATGGCACTAGGCAATTTCGCTGGCAGTTCTGCCGGAGTGGTCCATTGACCATCCTGTACATGAATGCTCTTGATTTTCAGACCACCTTTTTCAATGATGATTTGCCCATCAGTCCCGTGCAGTTCCAGTCTAAAGGAGTCATTAGAACTAAAACCTGCTTCGATAATGCCCAAAACGCCAGATGAATAATCGACTAAAACAGCAGAATTATCATCCACTCTATGCCCTAGCGTTGCCTGTAACCTTGCATACACGCCTTTCGGTTCACCAGCAAAACGGTTAGTTAAATAAATGGGATGTGCACCCAAATCCATCAACGCTCCGCCGCCGCATAATTCAGGGTCAAAAAAGTAGGGCGGAAGTTTGCCATATGGTTTCCCCTCGAGCGGCAGCCCCATCGTATGAGCGAGGCGGCAGCGGACCAGGTTTAGCCTTCCAAGTAAACCTTCCTTCACAGCCTTCTGGGCATACAAGTAATAATCATCACTCAGTCGCTTTAACGATAACATCAAATGTACTTCGTTTTCGTCTACAGCTGAAAAGATTTCTTCGCACTCTTTGATGGTAAACGTCAATACCTTTTCACTAAAAATATGCTTCTTATGTTTAGCTGCTTCAAGCATTACTTGTTTGTGCATATAAGTCGGTGTATCAATAATGACACCCTCAATATCAGGATTGGAAAGCACAGCATCCAAATTCCCCTCAAAAGGAACCCCTAATTCGCTTGCCCATTGTCTGCCTCTTTCAGGCTCTTCATCCCAAACCAATTTAATCTCAATATCAGGGTTTGCCATGGCCTCACGGGCGTAATCATTCGCATGGACATGCCATCGACTCAACATCGCAACGTTCATTATACTTCCACCCCACTCAACGTAATCGCTTTGTTTTCTCCCGCAGATTGATAAATCGCCTGTACAAGTTGCTGTAAAATGGCCCCTTGTTCAGGATTGCTGCTTGGATGAACTCCGCCAAGGCAGCCATTAACAAAGGCCTCTATTTCCTTATCCCGCGGCTTTTTCCCCTGTAAATAAACAGGGGTCAAGTCCACTAATGTATCATGCTTTTCTTGATAAATTTTCAGTGGAAATACCTTCGCGCCACCTTGATCGCCCAATAACGTCACCTGCATGACATCATCTTCTTCAATATTGGCTGCAAAGGCTGTTTCCAACAGAAGCGATGCCCCATTCTTGAATTTGATCATTCCAACTGCCAGGTCTTCGATGGAGAAATTCTCCCAATCCCAAGGACCGTTCAACCCCACGCCAGGCTTGTTGCCCAGTTTCTGATAGGTGCTGGCTAAAACGGTTTCCCCTTCAGGATAACCCATTAAATAAAGGGCCGTGTCTAACATATGCACACCAATATCAATGAGTGGACCGCCGCCTTGGAGCTCCTTATTGGTAAATACCCCCCAGCCTGGAATTCCGCGTCTTCGCATCGCCGTCACTTTAACGGTATAAATATCACCCAGTTCGTTGGCATCGACAAATCGTTTTAGCGCCTCCACTTCTGGTGTATAACGATAGTGGAATCCAAACGTAAGAATCTTTCCTGCTCTCTGTGCAGCAACAGCCATCCTTAACGCCTCTTCATAACTCATCGCTGGAGGCTTCTCGCACAGGACATGGCACCCAGCCTCCAACGCTTTTAACGTTGCGTCACAATGAAATTTATTGGGAGTACAAATACTTACCGCATCCAATTCCACTTCATCGAACATGTTTTCATAGCTTTCAAAAGCATATGGTATCGAAAACTGATCTGCACATTTTTTGGCCTGCGCAAGATTAACATCACAAACGGCCACAATTTCAACAGTATCAGAGCACTTCAAGTAAGCTGGTATGTGCGCTCCCATGGCAATACCGCCAGTCCCAATGATTCCAACCTTCAACTTTTCTACCATTCTATCTCCTCCTAAACATGATCAGATCCTAAGAAACTCTCAGGATCTGATATACTGGATTACTTTTTCGCTTTGGCCTTTTTGTAAGCTTCTTCATATTCCTTTGCAATTTTATCGCCGCCGCGACTCTTCCATTCTTCTACTGCCGCTTTCCAGCCTTTTTCATCAATTTCACCCATGATGAACTTTACGTGTGCATCATCGAGAATCACCTCTAGCTGCTCACCCATTTCTAAATACGTATCCGAAACAATGGACAGTGTTGGATCTGAAACCATATACTTCTCGTTTTCCTTTGTTAACTCCAATTCAAGTTCAGCCAATGGTGTCAACGTGCCTTCGATCGCATTGTCAAGTGGAGGAAGAGTGGCTAACGGAGCACCATAAGCACCTACATCATCCATGTTCGTATCTGGAATTTTTTCCGCTTTTCCGTCGACCACATTATAATGGACACCTTCAATACCCCACGCTAGTAGATTGGAACCTTCTTCACTTGCAAGTTTATCGAAGAATCCAAGGGCCTTTTTCAACTCTTCCTCTGTTTCGAGGCTTGCTTTAGGGAAGAGGAAGAACCCGTTATGTCCGCCTTCCGCAAAAATTCGTTTTCCTTTCCCGTTCTCAAGAATGCTGAACATGCTGAACTTTGCATTCGGATTGGATTTCTGGGCACCTAACTCTATATTTTGAGTAGAGTTGGAGGTATCTATCATGACTCCGGCTTTACCCGTTTCAACTGCAGCGGTCCATTCTGGACGGTCGATAACCGTAAAATCTTTATTCATAAGACCTTCATCATAGAGCTTTTTTTGGAATTTAATTGACTCGAAAAATTCATCCGTGGTAACATCTCGAATAAATTTGCCGTCTTTCGTTACTTCCCACTTATTAGGGGCGCCAAAGAATGGTGCATAGTACGTAAATGGCTGACCTTGGTTCATGACAATCCCGTAAGTATCGTCCTTGCCATTTTTGTCAGGATCATCGAACGTGAAGGCACGTAACATTTTGTGGAACTCTTCGATGGTCTTTGGCTCTTCCATGCCAAGATTCTGCAGCCAGTCTTGTCGATAGATAAAAACCCTGCGCGCCATTGGACGAACCCTTGGCACACCATATGTTTTTCCATCATATTTTATATTTTCATAGATTTGTTTATTAATTTTTGAAAGGTTTGGGAACTGATCTAAATAAGGTCCAATCTCCCAGAAAACCCCGCCTTGTACTGCATTTAACACATATGGATATTGCTGATGTCTCCTTGGAATCGGAACCGCATCAGGAAACTCACCCGAAGCAACCATAACTGGAAGTCTTTCTTCAAAAGCAGTACCTGGTAACGGATTAACCTTTAAGTTTGTGTTCGTCATTTCTTCAATAATTTTCTCGACTTCGTTACCTTCTTTTGGGAATTCAACGCCATCAAAGTTAAACATTAATGATAGCTCAAACGGACCATTGTCTGATTTGCCTTCTTTGCTCTTCGTACTACTTGCTTCATCTCCTGAGCACCCTGCTGTAAAAAGTGTTAATCCTAATATTGCACTACTTAATAAACCCAATCTTTTTTTCTTCTTTAACCCCTTCAACATACTCATAATGATTCCCCTTTTTCGAATGGATTTTTATTTAAATGGTGAGGGAATGAACTCACCCTTTTACCGAACCTAGCAGCACACCTTTGGCAAAATGCTTTTGTAAAAATGGATACAGGATGATAATCGGAAGTGTCGCAACGACGATTACCGCCATCTGTATCGCTTGTCCGTGATAAGGAATAGTTTCAATCGAAGTAGAGTCTCCAATGGCCCCCGAACTCAAAATAATCAGCTGCCGTAAAATAACCTGAACGGGATATAATGCAGGGTCAGAGATGTAGAGAATTGCATTGAAATATTGATTCCAAATCCCGACTGCGTAAAACAAGCCAAACGCAGCAAGTGCTGGCAGTGATAACGGAAGGACAATACGGAAGAGTACCGTCAGTTCATGCGCCCCATCAATTTTTGCCGACTCCTTCAGTTCATTCGGAATGCTCTGGAAGAAGTTCTTTAAGATAATCAGATAAAAAGCACTAATGGCATTTGGAATAATTAACGCCCATAAGGAATTAAGCAAACCTGTCTGCTGGACGACGAAGTAGGTCGGGATCATCCCTCCGCTAAACAACATCGTAATTAAAACCATCATTAAGAAGAAACTGCGTCCTGGCAGCTGGGTATGTGACAAAGAATACGCCATCAAACAGGATAGAGCTAATTGGACAAATGTACCTACTAAGGTTACAAATATAGAAACGAGTAAACTTTTCGTGAATGTATCCGCTGAAAAAATATATTGATACGCTTCGGTCGTAAAGCTTTTAGGAATTAGATCCGATGTGGCACTAAAAGATGTAACGACAATATAAACAAAGGGCAAAAGCGAGACTAAACCTACAAGTAAGAGAAACGTATGATTAAAGATATCGAAAATCTTACTGCCCAAACTTCTTGATTCTATCATCTCTAATAGACCCCCTCTTCTCCAAATTTTTTCGCCAGCCAGTTTGCCCCTAATACAAGGACGAAAGCGACAGCTGACTTAAACAACCCTACTGCTGCACTGTAACTAAATTGTCCCTGCTGCATCCCAACTCGGTAAACGTAAGTATCAAATACCTCACCGACTTCACG
The DNA here is from genome assembly GCF_030817595.1 of Neobacillus niacini. Taxonomy (GTDB): domain Bacteria; phylum Bacillota; class Bacilli; order Bacillales; family Cytobacillaceae; genus Neobacillus; species Neobacillus niacini_G. Next base: position 4,826,719 of record NZ_JAUSZN010000001.1, on the reverse strand, counting down.
ATTCAGTGCATTGACCATAAGGAAGATTTGTTCAAAACCTAAATCTAGGAAATTACCAAGACGCAGGATTAACAAAATCACAATCACGCTGCGGATGGATGGCAGGGTAACATGCCATAGCTGTCTCCACCGAGAGGCACCATCCATACTTGCCGCTTCGTATAAATTAGAATCAACGCCGGCTAGTGCCGCTAGGAAAATAACCGTTCCCCATCCAGCATCCTTCCAGACCATTTGCAAGACAATCATCGGCCTAAACCATTCCGGATCGGTTAAAAAGTCAATCGTTCCGATTCCTAATTTTTCAAGGATGGCATTGATGATTCCTCCTTCTGTCCCAAAAATAATATAGAAGATCCCGACAACCACAACCCACGATAAGAAGTGTGGTACATATACAAAGGTTTGAATCGTTCTTTTATAAACAGATTTTCGAATCTCATTCAGCATAAGCGCCAAAATGATCGTGACGGGAAAGAAAATCAGAAGGTCCAGAACCGCGATAATTACCGTGTTTTTCAATAACATCCCAAATTCAGGTTCGGTAAAGAAGCGCTGAAAATGTCTGAACCCAACCCATTCGCTTGCCCATAACCCTAGATGGGGTTGATAGTTTTTAAACGCCATCAACATTCCCCACATCGGTACATACTTGTAAATGATGAAATAAAGCAATCCTGGAAGCATGAACAGATATAACCATCTTTCCTTCCAAATCCGGACAGCCAATGGCTTCTTGGTGGCGACAATAGGTTCTGTTGCCACCGTTTCAGTTTGCAGGACGCCCTTTGTTATGACTTGACTCATCCTCTTTCTCCTCTCTCTATTAAACTTCCTCTAGTACTGGAAGGGTTTACATTTTTGTCTTTCGCTATTCCAACCAAACCTGCTGCAAGCTGCCGTAAGCCCTTGATTACAAGGGGAATCAAACCGCTTGATTTTTTTTCAAGGAGTAAAAAAGCATAATAAGAGATACCCATGATCACCAATGCTAGCATACTTACAACAAATACTGGGATAAGGCCCGGGATGAAGATCAAGAATAAATAGAGTAAATAAATAGAGACAACCATGATGATTGTTAAATGAATATTCATGATGCCAATCATCAGAGCGTATTTAAAATACTGAGACAGCTTCAAATCAAAATGAACGTAAACGGGTACAATGTAGAGACAAAGAATCCCACAGAAAAAGCTCATCATTAAGTTAAGGGAAACAAACACGATATAGATGATAGGATTTTCAATCACATGTAAATACTGATAATTTACATATAGAATCATTCCGATAATGGCTAGAATGAATCCGATTACATTTGATTTGACAAATTCTTTTTTATAAGTGGAAAAAAAAGTTTTTCCTATCGGTATTTCTTCTTCCAGCTTCAGCCACTTTCGTGCAATCGTAAAGGTGGCAACGGTAGCAGGCATGACCCCAAATACACCGAATCCTAATATACTAAACAAGATCCAAAGTATATTGAGATAGGCCAATTTCATTGCCCACTCACTAAATCGAAAAAGGCCTCCCATAAATCCGCCCATCTGCATATAATTTTCACCCCCCAATGAAATTTTTAAAAATTCTTTCTGGATTACTCAAAATATAAAACGCTTACATATCTGCAACAATATTCATTTTTTGTAAGAGTAAAACCCAGCGTTCTTTGTTTGCTTATAAACGTTGATTTTACAGGAAAATAGGCACTATTTTGTATGAGTGGTACATTCTTGCACTGGCGTTTTTTTAATTGCTTCCAACCTCCAGAACATTGATGTCCCTTATTTCTCTAATACTCGTAAAAATTTCAGAGGCATTTTTCTCCTTTGGAACCTTCAACACCAATTCCATTTCATACTGGCCTTCCTGCAAATCTTTAATATACACATCGTTGACTTTATAGTTTTGGATTTTCATTTTTTCAATGATTCTTGAAATATCTACCTGGTTAAAGATCAGGAATTTCACTTTTAATTCTTTAGAAGATTTCGTCGTAGGCATGAACAAATGGACAATAACCGGCAATATCTCCAGTGAGAACAAGATAATTCCTATACTGATGAAAGCCTCATAATAAAATCCTGCACCAACCGCAATGCCACAACCTGAAGCTCCCCATATAATGGCCGCCGTCGTTAAACCGGAAATTTCATTATTTCTTCGTCTTAAAATAACCCCGGCACCCAGGAAACCAATCCCACTGATCACTTGGGCAGCTAACCTCATCGGGTCTGTTCGGATGTTTGAATTCATTTTGCTATACATTTCTGCAGACTCAATTGAAACAATGGTAATCAAACAACTGATCACAGAAATCACCACGCAGGTTTTTAACCCTAATGGCTTTTGCTTTAACTCTCTTTCCAGCCCCATAATAATCCCTAATACCGCTGCCATTCCCAAGCGAATACTTACTGCCTCTAAACTCATTTCCCCTCTCCTTTCTATTTACCAATGCTTCAATGTGGCGGCGGAAAACCCCGTTCCAATGATACCTACTTTTACTACCTGCAACATTTATAACCTTCTCTTTTATTCCTTGAGTAAACTATAGTGTTGGTTCATCCTTTCAGCAACAGGACATTTTTTCAAGCGCTTTCATTATTGGTTTTTTGGGGGATTTCTCATTTATTTGCATGAGAGGTATTTTTTTGCAGTACACACTTCAGAGATGATCACTTCCAAGTAAGCTAAAAACATGAAATAGCATGGGAGGAATTAGAACTGTTCACACTGAATAGATAATGATAGTAAGTTAATAGATGGGGATTTTTCTAAAGAGGAAGAATGGAATTGGAAACCACCAAAGTAGGGAGAGAATCAATGATGAAGTTACGATACATACAGCCGGCGAATTCGTGGAATGAAGCACTTCCAATCGGTAATGGACGTCTGGGTGCGATGATTTTTGGAGGAATCGAAGAAGAACACTTGCAATTAAATGAGGATACCTTATGGTCAGGAGCACCAAAGGATTTCAATAATCCGCTAGCAAATGAACAGTTGCCAAAGGTACGTCAGCTGATATTCGATGGGAAGTATGAAGAGGCTGATCTTTTAAGCAAGAAAATGCTCGGGCCGTACACTCAATCGTATTTGCCGCTCGGGGATCTGTACATTCATTTTCAACATGGTGGAAGTGTTCAATCCTATGAGCGAAATCTTGATTTAAAAACAGGGACGAGCCATGTTGAATATGTGATGGATGATGTTACATATACTCGTGAAATGTTCGCATCTTATCCAGACCAAATAATTGTAATCCGTCTTCAATCTAGCAAACCGGAGTGCTTACATTTTACAGCAAGTTTAGGCAGCTCATTAAGGTTTCAGACTACTTCTGAACAAGATCAATTTATTCTTAGAGGCACCTGCCCGGAACATGTGGATCCTAATTATTATCATACTGACCAACCTGTACGATATGGGGATCCCGAGACAACGGACGCCATGCAATTTGAAGGGCGTTTAGGTGTAAAAACAGAAGATGGTACCGTTACGGTTGATCAGAGTGGCTTACACGTAAATGCTGCTACCACTGTGACACTTTACTTTAGTGCTGCAACCAGCTTCAATGGCTTTGATAAATCTCCAGCTAGAGAGGGGAAAAATCCTTCTATCGTTGCAAAAGATTTTTTAGAGGCAGCCATGATAAAATCTTTTGAAGAATTACGAGATACCCATATGGAGGACTATAAAGCATTATTTGACAGAGTAGAACTTAACTTAGGACAAAGGATGGCCCCTGTAGGCATTCCGACGGACCAATGGATATTAAACTATGGCGCAAATGACCCTAAGCTAGTGGAATTGCTTTTTCAATACGGCCGGTATTTAATGATTGCTAGTTCAAGGCCGGGATCACAGCCTGCTAATCTTCAGGGAATCTGGAATCAAGAGATTCGCCCGCCTTGGAGCAGTAACTTCACATTAAATATAAATGCTGAAATGAATTATTGGCCAGTAGAAACCTGTAACCTGTCAGAATGCCATCAACCACTTTTAGACTATATTGAAGAATTGGCGCAAAACGGGAAGGAAACGGCTTTCGTCAATTATGGCTGTCGGGGCTGGACCGCGCATCATAATGCAGACGTATGGCGTCAATCCGCACCAGTGGGCGATTACGGTCATGGTGATCCCGTTTGGGCTTTTTGGCCCTTAGGAGGCGCCTGGTTATCCCAGCATTTGTGGGAGCATTTTAACTTCGGGAAAAATGAGGCTTATCTTCGGGAAAAAGCCTATCCCATTATGAAAGAAGCAGCACTTTTCTGTCTGGATTGGTTAATTGATGATGGGAACGGGAATTTAGTTACAGCTCCCTCGACATCGCCGGAACATAAATTTGTTACACCAGAGGGAAAGTTAGCCGCGGTCAGCATGGCCTCAACAATGGACATGTCTTTGATTTGGGATTTGTTCACCAACTGTATAGAGGCCACTGAAGTATTAAAGATGGATGAAGAATTTCGAAAAGAATTAAGTGCAGCACGTAAAAAACTATTCCCGATGCAAATCGGCTCTGATGGGCGTCTTCAAGAATGGTTTAAGGACTGGGAGGATGAAGATCCATATCATCGGCATGTATCGCATCTCTTTGGAGTTTATCCTGGACGACAGCTTACCGATTCGGAAACAAATGAATGGTTTCAAGCTGCCAGAAGATCGCTGGACCTTAGGGACGATGGAGGAACTGGATGGAGTCTGGCCTGGAAAATTTGTTTGTGGGCCAGATTTAAAGATGGTGACAGGGCAAATAAATTAATTTCCAATCTCCTGCAGCTAGTGACAGAAGATAATACGGTCTCTCGTAAGGGAGGGGTCTATGCAAATCTTTTTGATGCGCATCCTCCTTTCCAAATTGATGGAAACTTTGGATTCACCGCGGGGTTAGCGGAAATGCTTGTTCAGTCACATACTGAGGAAATTCAATTGATTCCTGCACTTCCTTCCGGCTGGTCAAGTGGATATGTAAAGGGATTACGGGTCCGAGGAGGATTCGAAATTGATCTTAAATGGGAAAATAATAAAGTTGATGCTGTAGAAATTCATTCCCATTTAGGTGGATGGTGTCAATTGCTTATAGACCAATCAGTAGAAGTAACAGAAGATGGGAAAAATATTCCGATTATAACAATGGATAATGGAAGAATTTCATTTGGTACAGTTGCCGGTAAAGTTTATACCATTAGAAGAAAGGATGTCAGCCTTGCTTAGGTAAGGTTGAAAGCCTTATAAATCACAGAAGTAAAAAGGCGTAAAGGACCTTCATAAAAGTCCATTTACGCTTTTTATTTTACTTAATGTTAGGAGTAACACCGTTTCGGCATCCTCTTTATAATCAAGAATATACCAACATTCCGTTTTCACTAACTCGCTTTTTTTCATGGATCTTTGCATAAGTATCCTCTGGATGTACTTGGACAGACAGATCCATATTTGCATTTAATATTTTCGTTAATAGTAGAAAAACCTCTACTTTTGGATTTCTATCAATTCGACAAATATGCTATTTCCAGATTGGCGTTCTAATATCTCTTTTAATTACTCATTTACTTTTGTTCTAAAACATGGATAAATTCCCTCAAATAATCAGGGAGATCAGGCGGACGGCGGCTTGATACGAGGTGACCATCTGTGACGACAGGCTCGTCATACCAAATTGCTCCTGCATTTTCCATATCATCCCGTATCCCAGGTGTACTTGTTACCCTTTTTCTATTTAGAATCTTTGCTGAAATGAGCACCCAGCCAGCATGACAAATTTGGCCAATTACCTTTTCATTTGCACTCATTTCCTGTATTAAGGAAAGTACTTCTGGAAAACGACGGATTTTATCTGGAGCCCATCCACCTGGCACTAATATTGCATCATAATGATCAGCCTTAACATCGCCATACGCGTAATCCGATTGGGCAGGAACTCCGTACTTCCCAATATATTCTTTTCCTGCCTCTTCTCCAGCAAGATGGACGAGTGCTCCCTCTTCCCGAAGTCTATAAATCGGATACCAAAGTTCCAAGTCTTCAAACTCATGATGCACCAGGCTAATAATTTTCTTTCCTTGTAATCTCATATCATCCCATTCCCTTCTTATTTAATAATCTGCTATCTCAATCTCTGCAGTGGAGAATCAAAAAGAGTCCACTAGTAAACCATGTGGATTCTTTTTGAGTTAACTAATGGTACTCAAACCTATTAGTAAATGCCGCCAACTGGAACTGTCTCTTCCTGTTTACGTGAAGCTTTTTCATATAGTTTTGCTTTTCCTACTGAATTAAAGAGGTGCATTTTTTGGTTAATTACTTTCCTTGCTTCCAAAATACATTCTGGATAGATCACATTTGGATCCCAATATTCAGTTGTGCTCAGTATTTCACGAGCTTTCTTAAAGTAAGCATGTTTCATATCACTAGATATATTAATTTTACTTACTCCTAGTTTCACAGACTGTGCCACTTCACTATCCGGGTTTGAAGAACCTCCATGAAGCACCAATGGGATACTTACGAGCTGATTAATTTCTTCTAAAATATCCATTTGTAATTCTGGCTGGATATGCTTTGGATAAATCCCATGAGCTGTACCAATCGCAACCGCTAATGTATCAACGCCTGTTCTTTCAACAAAATCCTTTGCTTGGGCAGGGTTTGTGTAGGTAACCTTGGTTACTCCACCTTCCACTGAATTTCCTGTACTTCCAATAGTCCCTAATTCTCCTTCAATCGATACACCTACTGCATGAGCAATTTCAACGGCTTGCTTCGTTAATGCCACATTTTCTTCATATGGAAGCAGCGAACCGTCAATCATAACAGAGGTAAAACCACATCGAATTGCTCTTAAGATCTCTTCAATCGAACCACCATGGTCGAGATGAATAACAAATGGTACAGGACTTTCATATACACGGTGCTTCACATAAGAGAAAAATTCATCCGTCAAAAACTCCAATTCCGATGGATGGATCGCAATGATTGCAGGTGACTCAGCATTCTCTGCCTCTTCCACAACGGCTCTTAAAAATGAACTATCCGCTACGTTAAATGCTCCAACGGCAAATTGGTTTTCCTTGGCTACTTCCAATAATTGTTTCATCGTTACTAACATAATCAACACTTCTTTCCTTGTTTTTTTATAAAGATTTACCAGTGGATTCTGCAAGATTAATATAATACTTAACAGCTTCTTTACCAGCATCAATGGTACTGTGGATTAAATCATAGAGATTAATGGCGGGATCTCTCTCTACCTCATATCTAATTTGATCAACTTGCGCTTTCATAAAATCAGAACCGACATTAATTTTATTAATCCCTAATTCAATAGACGTTCTAATATTCTCCTCACCGCAGCCGGATCCTCCATGCAGCACGAGCGGAATATTGGTTTCCTTTTTAATTTTTTCCACTATATCAAAGTGAAATTTAGGAACAAACCCTTCTGGATAATTCCCATGACTAGAACCGTATGAAATTGCTAAAGCATCTACACCTGTTTTTTTAACAAATTCAATCGCAAGTTCAGGGTCAGTATGCATACTATCGCCCGTCATGATATCACCAGCTGATCCAATGTTCCCCACCTCTGCCTCAACACTTGCGTTGTAGGTTTGAGCAAACTCAACCATATTGCGCGTAATTTTAATATTTTGATCAAATGGGTATGCAGATGCATCCATCATGACACTCAAGAAACCATCTTGTAAGCACCTTGTAACAAAACCAATATCCTGCCCATGGTCAAGATTAATCGCCACTTCCACACTTGCTTCATTGGCCATCCGAATAATTGGCTTGGTTAATAAATGGCTGCCTAAGTGATCCTTTAAATGATCTTGCAGCAAGCTGATAATAACGGGTGCCCGCAACTCTTGTGCCCCTTGAATGACTGCCTTAGCTGTCTCAAGGTTAAAACAGTTAAAGGCCATAACCGCATATTTTCCTTCATTGGCTCGTCCCAGTATCCCTTTCATCGAAACGTACATGTTGCCACCCCTCCACAAACCATTTGATTATGAAATCTTGATACCAGATAAGTCCATTTCATCTTCTTCCTCATCCATTGAAAAATCTTGATTTTCAACCGGCTCTTTTTTCCATAAAAATAGCATGACTCCTGTAACAGTAGATCCAATAAATAAAGCTAAAGTGAATAACAATGGATGGGTCATTGCAGGGACGATAAACATTCCGCCTGATGGAACCGGTGAACCTACATTCCACATCATCGATAAGCCTCCGCCGACAGCAGCTCCTAATGTACAAGAGGTTACGACACGAAGTAAATCAACCGCTGCGATTGGGATAACACCTTCTGTAATCATGCAGACACCCATTGGAAAGGCAATTTTAATATTATCTTCTTCTTTTTTCGTATAGCGCTTCTTCCGAAGGGCTTTCGCCAAAATCCATGAGATGGTGACTCCAAACGGAGGAACCATGGAAGCTAGGATTTTAACGGCTTCAGGTTCATAAATTCCTTCCAGTAATAGGCCATCTGCAAATAAGGAAGCTACTTTGTTAACAGGTCCGCCGAAATCAAAAGCTGCCATTCCACCTAAGATGGCACCAAAGACGAATTTCATCGATCCTTGCATGTTTGTTAAGAAAGAGGTTAATCCATCCGTTGCCCATACAATCGGAACACCTAGGACGAAAAACATTAACAACCCTATCACCACACTAGAAATTAACGGAATGATCATCATAGGCATTAAACCTTCTGCCCACTTTGGCACCTTTAGATGATTTTTAAGGAAAAGAACGAAAAATCCGACGATAAAACCGCCTAGCATTCCACCTAAAAACCCTGCACCGATCGCGTTAGCAATCAAACCCATTAATAGACCTGGCGCAATACCTGGACGATCGGCAATGGAGTAGGCGATTGCTGAAGAAATGACCGGCGCCAATAATCCCATTCCTAGAACACCCAGGGAAACGAGCGCGGACGGAATAGAGAAGCTTTCTTTATAATTTTCAATCACCGTACCGCCTGTTAGATTTCCAATGGCAATCAATAGCCCTGATGCAACAACGAGAGGTAACATATAAGAAATGGCAGTTAATGCATGCTTTTTAATTTGCAGCTTCTTCAGCATATGAGCTCCTCCTTATTATTTGTTAGCGCTTAATTCCATTTCAATTTTTTTATATAATTGCTTTGGTGCTTTAATCGCAATGTGTGTCGGGATTTCAACAATTCTTTTTCCTTTAAAACGCTCCTTTCCGCTTACCTTAATATCGGCAGCGATAATAACTAAATCAGCAGCCTCAATTTCTTGCTTGGTTAGTTCATTCTCGATTCCAATGGTTCCTTGCGTTTCAATCCGGACGTTATGGCCTAGCTCTTGACCAGTCCTGATTAATTTCTCCTTTGCAATATACGTATGGGCAATACCTGATGTACAAGCTGAAATTCCTACAATATTCATTACGATTTCCCCCTACAGATTATTTTTGGACAATAGATTAATGACCTCTTGCTTTGTTTCTACTATTTGAAGGCTCTGAAGAACTTCATCATCGGCTAATAAAGTGGCCACTTTTTGTAATAATTTAATATGGACCGTAGTGGCATCAGATGTTTTCACTGCAAATAAGAGAATAATATTGATTGGATTGTCATCCATCGACTCCCACTCCACCGGCTGTTTCGTTCTGCCGATAGCCAAAGTGGTTTTAATAACGCTTTCTGATTTTCCATGCGGAATGGCTATTCCCTTTTCAAGCCCTGTCACCCCTTCTTGCTCACGATATAGCACATCCTTAATGAAACCTTCTTCACTATCAATACACTGATTTAGATACAGTAAATGTGTTAATTCCTCGATGACTTCCATTTTCGTCGTTGCCTTTAGGTGTAAATCTATTAAATCCTCTGTGATGACCTTAGTAAGATCCAATTCCTCCAACTTCGTTTCCAATCTCAAATCCCCTTTCAAATAACTTCTGCCTTTTGTTTCTTATAGAAATGACCAATAAACTGATCAATTTTCATCTTATCTTTATCGTTTAAAATCGGGCTAACCAAAATAGTAGGCTTATCGATGATGCTATGGGTTTTCACCGTTGAAATCACCAGTTCCACATCTTCATAATCGCTTTTTTGGAGTCGGTGCTGGGCAACAATCCTTTTGATTTCAATGTTTGGAAATGTTTTCTTTATCTTTTCACTCAACAAATGAGAAGTTCCTATTCCACTCGTACATTCTATTAAAATAGGAATCCTTTTTGATAGCCGGTCTTCAATTGAAATTTGAAAGTATAACGTGACATATCCAATTTCTTCATCTGATAAATTTTTTACAAATTTTCCGTTTTTATTTACCTGGTTGATACATTGTTTGACCATTTGGAAAGCATCACGAAAATTTGTTTTTATAGACTCTAAAATAGGATTCACAATATAAATATCGTGGTTCAAGCGGTACACCATGCTGTGAAGATGACAGGTTAACTGATCCTTTAATAATTCCTCATCTTCCAGGTTATGGCCTATTCTTTCAGATATCTTTATCACTAGCTGTTTGGAAAGTAACTTCACCTTCTCGTTCATGATCTGTTCTGTATCTTGATTCAGCAGAAACCTAGAAGTCAGTTTATACGCTTTCAAAATATAGTACAGCTTATGGACCTCAAACTCTTCCATTTTAAAAGAATAAAATAACTCCACTTTCCTGACCAATTCAACCGTAATATGATAGGCTTTCGATTGTTTATCTAAAGCTTCAAATGATGCTTCCCTATAGAGGTTTTGTGAATAATTAATATGTTTCTCAATAATGCATAGAAGGTTGCAAAATAAAGTTAAATAGAATGGCTGATCTAAAAGGATTTCTTGTTCCTCCTGAATTTCATGAAGAAACTTTTTGATTTCACACAGCCTAATGTACTGATTTCTTACCTCTTCGATAAATGTTGGGATGTGATATTGGCTAAACGGATCGCCTGATTGTTTCAAAAAACTTTGTATCATAACGGACATTAATCGGTTGATTGAAAGCTGATGTCCGTCAATAAAAGTCCCGTCGTTCCCCTTTAATAATTGAAGGTTATAAGGTCTAATATTTTCCTCAATAAATTTGAAATCATTAATGATAGAACTTTGGCTTACAAAATATCTTTCTGATAACTTCTGGATGGAAGTTTTCATAGGTGCAATCGAAAGAAGATACAGTAATAAATTGATCCGCCGTTCTTTAGAACTGTTGAAAATATCCTGCTCGTCTTTCTCAACGTCGTCATTTGGTGTAAGTAAGTATCCGAGGTTTTCTTTCTTGGTGAGGGAATAGTGCTTCATAGGATGGTCTGATATTCTTTGTATATCCCGATAAATCGTTTTCGTCGAAACAGACAATTGAGTAGACAAATCGTTAGCCGTGACATAATCACTTCTATCTTTCAATATTTTAAGAATCTTATGTTGGCGTTCATTTAACTCATATGCCATTCAACTTATCACCTCTTTTCTATGTCTTTATGATACGGGAGTGAAAACGCATACACAATTACAATTTTCTGAATTTTTCTATGTCCCTATTAAAGTGCGGAACACCTATTTTCCTTAATCAATACCGCTGACACAGGCATTTCCTTAAGGATAAATAACTCCACAATTTGTTCTAATCCTCCCTTGCAATCTTTTTATTAAGAAAATTGAAATAAAAAAAAACGTAAAGGACCTTCATAAAAGTCCATTTACGCTTTTTCTTTTACTTATGGGAGACAATGAATTCGCAATCTCCTTCAATCATGAATTCTCCTAAACCAACAGGAATAATGAGATGTATTCCTTTGTTTAGGGTGTAACGTTCCCCATTATGAACAAGGCTTCCTTCTCCATTAATCACGCTCATCAATACATACTGATGATCATAGGAGAAAGTAGACTTACCGTTAATATCCCATTTGTAAACAGAGAAAAACTCTGATTCTACGAAGGTTGTAATCCTAACATTTTCTTTCTGCTCTACACTTGGAGTAACACCCGTATCCTTATGCGGAACAGTGGTCACATCAATTGCCTTTTCCAAGTGAAGTTCACGCAAGTTTCCATTTGCATCCCGACGGTCATAATCATATACTCTATACGTCGTATCAGAACTTTGCTGCGTTTCTAGCACGAGTGTCCCTTCACATAAGGCATGGATCGTCCCACTTGGTACATAGAAAAAATCTCCTGGTTTAATCTTTACCCGACGGAGCAGATCATTCCACTTACCCTCGTTAATCTGTTCTATTAACTCTTCTTTTGACTGTGCATTATGACCAAAGATCATATCAGCATCTTCTTTACAATCAAGAATATACCAGCATTCCGTTTTCCCTAACTCGCCATTTTCATGAATCTTTGCATAGTTATCTTCTGGGTGTACCTGGACAGACAGATCCATATTTGCATCTAATATCTTGGTTAACAGCGGAAAAACCTCTTCTTTGGGATTTCCGAACAGTTCTGGGTGTTCCCTCCATAACTCATCCAATCCCATTCCTGCATAGGGACCATTTTCAATAATTGATGGTCCATGTGGATGAGCAGAAATCGCCCAGCACTCTCCTGTATTTTCATTTGGAATCTCATACCCAAAAGCTGTATGTAAGGCTGTACCGCCCCAAATTCTCTCTTTAAAAACTGGCTTCAAAAATAAAGGCTGCAATAAGATTACCTCCCAGAAAATGATATTTATATACTACCATAATGCGGTGATTGGTACCGATTTTCATTTGTTTTCATAAATTTTCGCCAAATAAAGGTGTAAAGGGCTGTTTTCAACAGGTTCCTTACGCTTTTCATTTTATCTCTCTTCTATCGCTTGTTGGGCTAGTAGTAAGGCTCCTATGATTCCGGCATTGTCCCCTAGTCCTGGGCGAACAATGTATTCAGACATTTCAGGTAAGGTGACGTAATCGTTTAAGAATTCTTTCAAATGTTTATAGATGGATGGTAAAACCTGCTCTTGATGCATGACTCCACCGCCGAGAATGATTTTCTTTGGAGAAAGGATCAGCACATATTGCATCAAAGCCTGAGCAAGATAGTAGCCTTCCATTTCCCAGACTTCTGGCCTTCCTACAAGGTTTACACCTTTTTCTCCCCAGCGTTCTTCTATGGCGGGACCCGCTGCAAGTCCCTCTAAGCAATCATGATGATAAGAGCACTTCCCGTGATAGGTATCATCTGGGTGCCTTCTGACAAGGATATGCCCCATTTCAGGATGCGACCACCCTTGAAGAAGTTTACCATGTACCATTGCTCCTGCTCCTATTCCAGTCCCGACTGTTATATAGAGGCAGCTATCCAGCCCTTTGGCTGCTCCATAAGTCGCCTCCCCTAACGCTGCTGCATTAACATCTGTATTGAATCCGATAGGTACACCAAAGGTATCTTCTAAGGATTGTACGAAAGGATAATTTCTCCAGCCAGGCTTAGGCGTAGAGGTTATATTTCCATATGTAGGACTATCTCTATTAACATCAATCGGTCCGAAAGATCCTACTCCAATTCCCCTAATAGGATATTGTTTAAAAAATTCAGTAACCTCAACGATTGTTTCAGCAGGGATTGTGGTTGGTATCTGGATACGTTCAATGATCTTCCCTGTATCATCCCCGACAGCACAAACAAACTTCGTGCCACCTGCTTCAATTGCACCCAACATATACATTCCTCCATTTGGTTTGTGATTATACCCATTATACTAAAGATACGTTTTATGGAGCATAATTGGATAGCAGAACATTCAAATAACTACAAATTTTTTTCTCTATCTCCTCTAGAAAACCCATCATAATAGGAAAAACAACATTTTTAATCAATCGTTTGATTAAAATGACGATAAAGCTCGGTACTAAAAGATGATTTCTGAATAAACAATAGGATGAATTTTGTCGATTCCGTTCGTTTAATGATTATGGTTATATTCTGTCTGATGCTCATATATACATCATTACAAAAATTCGCTTCTGAAGACTCATCCAATAGCGATACTGGGTCAAACGGTTGAAGGTTCCGTTTTTACCATAATGTTGCTCCTTATCCAAATGCTCCACTATTGCATTCGATTTTTTTTATAAATATGTTGGTTTTTGTACCTCTTTCCAGGGTCATAGGCTATTTTATTATCATGCAACAAAGATAAGCCAGTGATAGAAACAATCACTGGCTTGTCTTTGTTTATCCTCTATATTTGGTGCTTATCTTGTAAATCACTAAACTGTATCAAGAGTATATGATCACTTGGTACTCATTTCCTATTATATTATAAGTGAATTCAATTGTTCTCACTACAGGATACTCCAACATTCATCATTTTCAGGGAAATAATTCGTCGAAATATCCTATTTTATATAAAAAAAAGCAAAATCACTTATGGTTTAAACCATGCCGCGATTTTCCTTTTCTACGACCTGGGATTCTCCTGTGATAACTAGTAACAAAGATTACTAGGAAGGTTTGGAAGTGGGAAAACGTATCGTGACTGCAGTTCCATGACCGATTGAGGATTGAAAGTTAATCGTGCCATTAAATTTTTCCACAATGTTAAAGCAAATCATCATCCCTAACCCAGTTCCTTTACTTTTTAATGAATAAAAAGGAGTACCTAAAGATGCAACTTGCACTTCTGACATTCCTTGTCCATGATCAATTACTTGAATGACAACGAAGTCTTTTTCCCTTCCAGCTGTCACAAGAACTTGATCACCAATATTGGAAGCCTCGATTGCGTTTTTAATAATATTTATGAGTAATTGTTTAAATTCAATGGTGTTAGCTGAGATGGTACAATCTTCCGTTACTTTTAGTTCAATCCGATTATCATGTAAAAGTCCATAGGAATGGAGTAACTCCGTTACACTCTGGACAACGACTTTTACATTAACATTTTCAGTTACATTCTCTTTATCTGGTTTAGCAACCGATAAAAATTGTGAAATAACTTGTTCAGCCGTATTTAACTCATCAATCATCAAAGTAAACTGCTCTTTCCGGTCAATGCTATAGGAAGAATCTTTCTCAAATAGTTGCAAAAACCCTTTCACAACAGTCAATGGATTTCTAATTTCATGTGCAACAGCAGCTGCAAGCTGACCGGTTGTCTTCAAACGCTCAGAATGCTGAATTTGTTCATAATATAATTGCTGTTTTTTAATTCTTCCATTCGTTAGATAAAAAATAAAATAGACAATAATCTGACTCGCAACAAAGTTAAAGAAATTTCCAATTGGATCCTCTTCAATAAAGGGATATTGCAGTCCATCAACCAACAGGATATATCCATATATAATCATTATTGATATAAAGTTTAATAACAAGGAAAAATAAAATAGCTTTGAATCAAAATATAATATAGAAAGTGCTGGAATAAAACATAGAAAAACAAAGGTAGAAGACGTTTCTGGGTAAAAAAGGAAAAGTATATAAAAGTAAACGGATGCAACGCTTATGATAGTCAATCTTAGAATGGCCGTACCATTCTTAGGATAAAGCAGTAAACAAACAGACAGAATACACACCAGAATACTGTGGGATATGTAAACAACCCCAAATTCACCAAAACGCGGGTTATCAATCAACAAACCAGAAATCATAATAGCGATTACAGTCCACGCCACAATATAATATATTTTTTTATTAAAACTATTCGTAATCTCCTTCATACAAACCCCTTTTGTAATAATCTCACACATATACCACAGGAACGGTTCTCATGGTTCATTGGAAATATAAGAAAAATACCGCAAGAACCGTCCCCAATGTTCTAGTTTTTAAGTAGAGTTAAGTGCCCGATGATTTCCTTCGCTTCTGACTTTACCATCGGTGGAAGTGCAATAACAGTTAAAGAACCCGATTTAACCTCGGTTAAGCCACTATCACGAATACTGAAAAATTTTCTTTTTTCTAACTTTTCAAGCTCGGTTTGTTTACCCTTTAATATAATTTTCTTCATTCCACTCTGTACCCATTCTACGAAATCATCATGCTTTTCATGAAAAGGGGATTGCGAAGACATCAGGTTAATCGTACTTAGAGTTGCAGCATGAGCCACTTGTGCAGCTGTTTTACCTGTCGACATTTTTAAGTCTTGATTTACAACAAAATATTGAACAAGATCTCGTTTATCCATCTCTATTATCAGTCCTTCTTCGATATAACTTGTTCTAGGTAATTTAAATATTCAATATACTAGTTGATCGTCCTAGGATAATGATTCGTCGTGTCTTTATAATGGTCTTATATCCTTTTAAACATTTGTTCATCTATTACTTTTTCCCCGTTATAAATCTTCTTCTGTAAATTTACTAATCTGTTATAGTATTGTCCAGCCGACTTTTCATTTATCGGTCTTTCGTCGGTATATCGTTCATGTCTGATCTGAAGATATTCAATAAAATCCATATAGAACCTCCCATATCTCATCTCAGGTATATTTTACCATAACATATACGTCTAAAATATAATGATAAGGTCAACATACTGTATCTAAATAAGGTTTAATTAGCACCGCTTATGAGCAAAATAAACATAATCTCTCTTGTAAACCTTCTAAGACTTCTCCCGGCACTTCCCTGACCTTGATATCCTCACCTAAGAAAAGCAGCCAACTTGTCATTTCGGACAATTCTTCGGGATTAGTAACGTTGATGAATGTTTTTAGAATAGCTGTGGCTTGATAAGGATTCGTATAGGAAAGTGATACTTTTAAAGGATGGTATTTTTTAAACTGAGCAATCGCTTTTGGTCCTAGTTCAAGAACAAGATTAATCACTTCTTCCTGCTTACTTAGTTTTTCTACTATCTTTTTCTTACTTAATCTTTTTTTCGTTGGGTAGGGCTCAACATTGGTGAGATTGTCGACATTAAAAATCTGCTTCTTTTCTTCCTTTAAGTCAAAACCTTCAATAAGCCACAGGCTTTTTTCACGATAAAGGTTCAAGAGATACATGGGATAAGACTTTATGACTTTCTCTTCTTTTATGGTAATCAATAAATATCGATCTAAAAGAAGGATTTGGATGAGTTTTTCTAACATCGGGTGAGGGAGGTCTGACAGATCAAGCAGGTCAGGATTTTTCGGGTTGGTCCCTTCAAATAGCAATATTTGATTTAATAGAACAAGGTCATCTTGCTGGTTTTCTGAGATGAGGCCTAGTAATTTTTCAGCTAAAGATTGACGACTTTTTAAATAGGGAAGTTGCTGGTTTCTTGTGGCCATAAAGGCAATAAAAAGAGCTTTGACCTCATTATCAGTAAAGCGGACATCGGGCAGGACAGAGTTGTGCATGACAAAATAGCCCCCATCCCTTCCAACTTCGGCAACAAGCGGCATCCCCATGGCTTCAATTTCTCTGATATCTCTAATAGCGGTCGAACGAGAGATATTAAATTCTTGCATGATTTCAGAAATGGTAAAGTGGGAGCGGTTGTTGATATACCGCATGATGGTATTGATCCGTTCAACTTTTTTCATTCAGCTACGCACCTCCTAAACAGTATCACTTTTTGATACGATTAAAGGCTATTATAAACTCATCGAGTGAAAAGACAAATCATTTGATTAAAATTAAAAAAAGGAAGGTTTTGAATATGACAAATTATACTTTAGAAGAAAAAGATAGCTTTACCGTTTTAGGTTTTGGAACCGAGCTTAAAAGTGATTACACAGATTATGCTGGCATTATGAAGGAAAAGTCAGACTTTTGGCATGCCGTCAAACAAGATGGAACGCTTGACACTTTAAAAGCTGTAGCCACTAATGACTACATTTTTGTCGTGAACGAAGCGGTGAATAACAAGATGATGCATTATGCTGGCGTCATGACAGAGAAATCACTACCAGAAGCAACAAGAATGATCCAATTTCCTAAAGGTGAATACATCGTTGTAAAAGGGGAAGCGGGAAGTTCTGAAGAGTTAAGTAATATGCTAACTGGCATTGCCTTCGGTCAAGTCCTGCCAGAAGTAAAGGATGTCGCCTATGTTGGCGGGCCAAATGCATCGGTTGAGATGGGGCAGCGAAATGGCTTAGTTTTTGGTGAAATGTGGATTCCGGTTGTTAGGAAATAGTAAGATATAAGGAGAGTTGAAAATGTCCTATATCGTTGATTTTAAAAATGTTTCGACGGTTGGTTTAGAGTCTTCACCTGTAGCAGATGCACTTGCTGGTTTACGCGCGAATGAAGCTCGTTACTTTATGAACAAATATAAGCATAAATTTACGGTTGTACCAGCTAGCGAAAGCCAGGAGACCCTTGATTATGTGAACCAAATTTTGAAAAAAGAACGTGATATTGAGTTTGCGGCTAAACCTTTAGAAACGTCGCGTTTTCAAGTGGAAAATATCAATTGGGCTTTCGTTTTTTATGAAGATGGTCTTGCAGTCAACGTCCTGTATACACTTGATGGCCCTAAGCCGAAACGGGCCGTTGGTTTTAAGCTTTCTGAGGGGATGGAAGTACCAAAGGAGTTAGAAGGGAAGTTTAAGTTTGCCAGGCAGAAGTCTAAACTAGCTGGAACCATTCGGGGCTCGTTTTTTGTTATTAAAGGAGAATACTAAAGTAAACAAAAGGAAATATGGAGGATTTCAGCCATCTTTTTGTATACGGTGAATCATTTTTTATATTGGATAGGAAAACATCTTTCTTAAAGAAGGGGTATCTTACACCATGGTGCAAGATACCCCTTCCTTTATATAAAATGACTGTTTTCACTACATCGTCTTCTCAACAATTTTCTTCCTGCAAAAGATAAGCAAACGCAGTATTATCAAGCACGTAATGTAATTCTAATCAAACGATTAATTAACTCGAATTCTACTAATCAAACGTTTGATTAAAAACGCCTTAATACCTCATAAATAAGAACCTTTACCTGTTTTCTTGAAAAAATTTTGTCGATTACAGGCATCGGTTTTTTATTTTTTTCTATATTTATGACTATAAGGGTTAAAAGGTGTAAAGTAAGAAACCGAATAATCCAAATTGATCATTTCGCTATATTCGAACACTCTACCGTTTTGAAGAATTCCTCTATTTATTATTTTCATTGCAGCCACCCCTTTTTTACAGTTAAGAAGTGCCGCATCCTCTTTCGTAACATTTACAGGAGTATAGGTTGTGATGAAGTGAGAGATTTGATAATCACATTGCTGCACATAATCATGCACAGATTTTTTTATTTCTTCTTCATTTAGATCCGGAAAATAAGAATAAGGTAATCTTGTGGTTTCAATTTGCATTTTGTGGTAGTTAACAATCCGAACTCGTTTATATTCCCATAATTTTGCGTGATGTCCGTTTATATCAAAAATCTTTTCTAAGTTTTTATCGGGTACAATCTTTTTTAAATAGATAATTTCAGATTGAATATCTTTGAATTTATTTTCGGTTAATGAATTATAAATTAATGGACTTTTATATCTTGTTTCATTTACGAAAATTCCTGATCCTTGAACAATTTTGATACATCCAATATTAACAAGTTTTTTTAATGCCTCTCGAATGGTATAACGCGATACCTCGTATTGTGTAGCTAGATCCCTTTCTGTAGGCATTTTTTCACCAGTTTTGTATTTATTTTGATAAATCTTGCTTAGGATATCATCAGCAATGAAATCACGTTTGTTCATAATAATTACCTCAAATAAAAGAATTAATTTATTTTATCACATTACAATTAAAATACCCCTAAAGCGTATATGCTCTAGAGGTATTTGATAAAATCTATATCTTAGGGTGTGTGGATAGTGCCATTTGGAATACGTGATTGGGTCCATTCATGTTTACGATAAATAACCGGATATTCTTTGGCCATGTCTTCATTAAAATCCACTCCGATACCCGCTCTTTCTATAGGATAAATATATCCATCCACTACCTCAACAGAGTTAGGGAACATTTTCTTCGTATTTTCATCTGGTTCTTGAATCTCTTGAATGGCTGCATTATGAAGATGAATATTTAAGTGCGTATTGACAGCGACCCCTATTGGAGTCATATCAGATGGACCATGCCAAGCAATACGAACACCAAAATTCTCACAAAGTGCAGCAAGTTTTAGTGCAGGTGTAATTCCTCCGATTTGTGAAACATGGCAACGAATGAAATCGATTTGACGATTGACAATCAGATTTCTCCACTCAGTTGGATTATTAAATAATTCCCCTGTCGCGATAGGTGTCGTACATTGTGCTCGTAATTGAGATAACCACTCATTCTGATCAGGAGGTAAAATATCTTCTAAAAAGAAAAGCTTATAGGGTTCAAGATCTTTGGCCAATTGAAGTGCTTGGTTAGGAAACAGTCTTTCATGAACATCATGAAGAAAATGAATTTCATAACCGTATCTTTCACGTAATGCCTTAAACATCGCCACGACATCTCTCATATAGATGTCTTGGTCGAAGTATTCTCCCTCACTTAAACCTTTTGTTAAGTGCATATTGTGATTTTTGCCGCCATACAAACCTAATTGACATCGAATATGGCGGAATCCCCTCTTGATCAACTTATCCACATTAGCAAAAAGTTCTTCGAGTGTTAATCCATCGGCATGCGTATAAGCTGCGATTGCGTTTTTGGACTTTCCTCCAAATAATTGATAAAGAGGCATATCTGCTAATTTGGCTTTAATATCCCATAAAGCCATATCCACACCAGCGATAGCGTTATTCAACACCGGGCCATTTCTCCAATAAGAATTAACCATCATGACTTGCCATAAGTCTTCAATATTGTTCGCGTCACGATTAAGTAATAGCGGTTTTAAATATTCATCTATAATGGTTTGTACAGCTAAAGGACGTTGCTGGAAAGTTGCACAACCATATCCATAAATACCTTTATTCGTTTCTATTTTAACTACAATAAGATTATGTCTATGCGGATTAGTCACAAATGATTTTATATCTGTTATAATTGTCGGTTCCAACTGTGATTCTTCCTCTCTTTGTAAATTGCACTATGTCAAATCGAAGCAATTTATTATCTAAATTAAAACACAGTAAAAACACCAGCGTCAATTTGGTATGGCAAGTCGTTATATTCAAGCAATTTTCCGTACCAATTTTTAAAAAGCATAGCGGTGAAACCTTGATATGACAAGGTTTTTCTTATTTTTTTGGTTTTTTTAAACCGTTTTCAAAGTGTTTTTTATTATGCTATTATTGGCGTGTCAATTCGAATTGCAATTTAGTATCGATTATTTAGGAAAGTTTATAAATAATGCATATAAGGGGATGAATGAACGTGAAAGAAAAAGATACGGTACTAAAAATCATCGATTATGTCGGTGGTAGAGACAACATTAAAAAAGCTTGGCATTGTATGACCAGGCTGCGTTTTGATTTATATGATCAATCATTAATAGAACACGATAAAGTGAAACAATTGCAGGGAGTTATCGGAGAGCAACTTCAAAGCGATCAATATCAAATCATCGTTGGTACAAATGTACAAAAGTATTATACCGTTTTAACCGATGAACTAGGGATCGACGGAGAGCAAGAAAACGAGCAAGAAAGTGATAAGAAAAAAGGTTTCTTCGGACGATTATTTGATGTTGTGTCAGGTACATTCGGACCAATCGTTCCTGCAATCGCTGGTGCCGGGATGCTTAAAGGGCTTATCGCTGGTCTGATTGCATTAAAGGTATTATCAGCGGACACTGAAACCGTAAAAATCTTAGACTTGGTAGCAAGCAGCGTCTTTTATTTCTTACCATTCTTCCTAGCGGCTTCCGCAGGGAAAATTTTTAAAACCAATCAATATCTTGCCATTGCGATTGCAGCCGGCTTTATGTATCCAACCTTAAATGATGCGGCAAAATTGGGCGAAATTAGTCAATTTCATTTTCTTGGTTTACCGGTACCAGTCATAAATTATGCCGGTAATGTTATTCCTGTCATTTTGTCTGTTTGGGCATTAAGCTATATTCACAAATGGGTAGATAAATATATGCCTAACGTGTTGAGAACTGTATTTACCCCTACATTAACTTTATTTATT
This sequence comes from Neobacillus niacini, assembly GCF_030817595.1. Classification (GTDB taxonomy): domain Bacteria; phylum Bacillota; class Bacilli; order Bacillales; family Cytobacillaceae; genus Neobacillus; species Neobacillus niacini_G. The sequence goes on along the minus strand of NZ_JAUSZN010000001.1, from coordinate 4,804,708 downwards.
GCTATTCCTTTTGCGTTAATCGTTTCTGGACCACTAGGAAGTTATGTAGGAAAAGGAATCGCGGCTATGGTTGAAGGATTGTTTAATATTTCTCCTATCTTAGCGGGAGTTGTGATGGGTGCAACAAGACCAATTGAAATTGTATTCGGTGTGCACCACGCGATCACTCCAATTGCGCTTCAAAACTTCGCCGATAAAGGCTTTGATATGCTAATGCCTATGATGTTTATGACAAACATGGCCATTGCAGGTGCAACCTTTGCGATGTTTTTCAAAGCGAAGAGCAAAACAGAAAAAACGATTGCTCTTTCAGCAAGTGTTTCTGCTCTTCTAGGGATTACAGAACCAGCTTTATTCGGTGTACTAATTAAAAATAAGAAAGCGTTTATCGCATGTACAATTGGTAGTGCAGTAGCTTCCACATTCTTTGCTACAATGGGAGTTAGAATTTATGGTTATATCCTTTCAAGTATTGTGAGTTTAGTCGCTTATGTTGGACCATACTTCCCATATGCATTAATTGGAATTGCCATTGCAATCGGTACTTCGTTCGCCATTACGTATATTCTTGTAAAAAAAACAGGAACTAGCGAATCACAAAATGTAAGTGCTTTAAAGAAAATCAGCTAAATTAATGAAGCAACTATTTAAGACTTTCAACCAATAGATGTTATCCAACTGCAATCATATTCGTTCATCAAAACAAATAAACAAGTCGATTATATGCTATAGTAATGCTTGACTGCTTTTAAGTGGTCAAGCATTACTTCTTTACCGAGAACCACAAAAAACAATATGCTACTGTATATCTCGGGTACGTTACATAGTGAATCAAGACCATTCCAAGTAGTGGTCATGAAGGACTTTTCAATGAGGAGTGACAGATATGAAACTAATTGCGATTGATTTGGACGGTACCCTACTGTCCGAACATACATACATTACTGAGGAAAATGTGCAGGCTATACGAACGGCACAAAGCCAGGGACATATTGTGATGATATGCTCTGGACGTGCCCCTGAAGATATTCAAGAAATCCTTAAAAAATATCAGCTCTCTTGCCCCTTGGCAGGAAGCAACGGAACGGTTGTTCAAGCTGAAGGAAAATTATTAGGTAGCGTTTCTATGAGTCGGGATAATATCATGCAAATCGCAAAAAAATTAGATGACGTGAGAGCTCCTTATCGTATCTATACCAATCAGGGAATCTTTGTACCTGAAGACTGGTCGGAGCGCGTGAACACTGACCTCCAAGGGGATACCATAAAAGTCGATGGCCTCTCAGATGAACTCTTTAAAAGGATTACCGAACAACCACAGCAGTCTGACCTAATTAAGTATTTTCGAGATTATCATGAATTGTTCGGCCGAGAAGACATGAAAGTTCAAAAATTCTTTATCCTTACTTTAAATCAACAGAAAAAGTCAGAGCTAACTACGTACCTTAGCAATATTTCCGGAGCTGCCGCCACTTCTTCAGGTCCAATGAACATCGAAGTGATGGATCAGGATGGAAATAAAGGAAATGCCCTAAAAATGGTCGCAGACTATTATCGTATTTCTATGGATGATACCGTGGCAATGGGAGACAGCTTCAATGACATCCCTATGCTCAAAGTAGCTGGACTCTCAATCGCCATGGGGAATGCAGACCCAGCAGTGAAACAACTTTGCAAAGCAGTAACACTTTCCAATTCTGAAAATGGGGTCTCCTATGCTTTGGAACAGTTTATTCTGAATCAATAAGACAACAGGGACGGCTCTCACGGTAACACTACAGGTAAATCTGGGAAAAATACCGACAGAACCGTCCCTATTGTTTCCCCCATGGCCAATCAATTCTAGTACATAAAAAAAGAAGCACGAGAACCGCTACAACGGTCCCCGTGCTTCTTTTCATTAAAAGCCAACGCTCATTGTATCCGGATGTGATCCAGCACGACTGTCTTCATTTAGCCCATCAATTTTTTCCATATCTTCTGCGGATAATTCAAAATCAAAGACATTTGCGTTATCAATAATTCGTTGTTCTTTAACAGACTTTGGAATCGTAACAACACCATGTTGAAGATCCCAGCGCAAGATAACTTGTGCGACGGATTTATTGTACTTTTGAGCGATATCTTCAAGAACAGGATGATTTAGAAGCTGACCTTGTTTCAATGGCGACCATGCTTCAAGTTGAATCCCTTCGGCTTTACAATAGGATAGAAGCTCTTTTTGAGTTAAATGTGGATGGAACTCTACCTGGTTGACCATTGGTTTAATTTCAGCAGAAGCGATTAAATCCTCTAAATGGTGAACTTGGAAATTGCAGACACCAATGGCACGCACACGCCCTTGTTTATACAGCTCTTCGAAAGCTTTCCATGTTTCTTTGTATTTATCTTTACCAGGCCAGTGAATTAAATAAAGATCCAAGTAATCAAGCCCAAGTTTATCGAGACTTGTTTCGAAGGCTTGTAAGGTTGATTCATAACCTTGATCGGCATTCCAAACCTTTGTAGTAATAAACAATTCTTCACGGGGAACACCAGATTCTTTAATGGCTTGTCCAACACCTTCTTCATTCTTATAAAAAGAGGCGGTGTCGATACTAATGTATCCATTCCTTATTGCAGCTTTTACAGACTCGATAACCTCTTCCCCGTCGGTTACTTTAAAAACGCCTAATCCCATCCATGGCATTTTCACTCCATTATGTAAGGTAACAGTGTCTTTTAAACTCGTTGGCATCATATTAGTTCCTCCTCGTTACATACTCCTAAATTTAATCCACGAGAACGTCCCCGTTGACCACCAAAAGTGGACTACGAGAACCGTCCCCATTTTTCTTTAAGCCTCTCTAGCAGCCTGCACCTTAGCAATATACTGCTTTGCATATTCGGTAATTTTGTTGTATTCTCCTGTTTTGGCTGGTGCTATTAGGTTGCCGCCTACTCCTACGGCGACGCATCCGTTTTTGATCCATTGTTCTACGTTATTTAAATCTACTCCGCCAGTTGGCATGATGTTTACTTGTGGAAGTGGTGCTTTGACGGCCTTTACGAAATCAGGACCAAATGCATTTCCAGGGAACAATTTAACGATATCCACTCCAGCTTCTAGTGCACGTTTAATCTCAGTGAGGGTCATGCAGCCTGGCATATAAGGCACTTGATAGAGGTTACATAGCTTTGCTGTTTCAGCATCAAATGCAGGACTAACAACGAATTCCGCCCCTGCTAGAATCGCAATTCTCGCGGTTGTAGCATCAAGAACTGTTCCTGCCCCAATCACAACATCACTATTATCCTTATAAAAGGAAGCTAATTCTTTAATAACTTCATCGGCTCCCTGCACAGTAAAGGTAACCTCAATTCCTTTAATACCGCCTTCTACACAGGCTTCAGAAATCTTAACAGCCTCTTCTTTTGAATCTGCCCTTACAACAGCGACAACTCCACATTCTGTCAGTTTCGATAAATTCGTTAATTTTTTCATCATGTCCACCCCTTCTTTTCCTCAAAAAATTTACATTAATAAATTATCAATTTTACAAATAGCCTATAATTAACGTATCATATAGTAGAATGATGTTCCATAATAAAGAACATAGTAAAAGAATATCATTTAATTATCCCCAATAAAAGAGGTAGATTGTCATGTCTAATGTCCAATCAATTGAACGTGCCCTAACCATATTAAACAAGCTTTCTGAGTACCCAGATGGCATTCAAATTGCACGTCTGACAGAGCAGGTTGGTCTAACAAAAAGTACAATTCATCGTCTGTTAGCTACGTTAGTAAGTATGAATTATGTTGTAAAAGATGAAGAAACAGACAAATATAAACTCGGATTACAGGTCCTCTTTCTTTCAAGGAATCTATTAAATAACTCAAGTATTGTGACGATAGCAAAACCTTATCTCGAGAAACTATCACAAGAAGTCAACGAAACCGTTCACTTATGCATAGAAGATCACGGAGAAGTGATTTATATTGATAAAATTGAAAGCAATCAGACCATCCGAATGTATTCCCGCATTGGAAGCAGAGCTCCCATGTATTGTACAGGTGTTGGAAAAGTATTACTTTCAGGCGCTACTCCAGAGCATGTTGATCAAGTGATTTCAAAAACGGAGTTTATTCCAAAGACCCCGTACACGATCACCTCAAAAGAAGCCTTTTTAAAAGAAATTGAACTGGTTAAGCAACAAGGTTATGCATTAGATAATTCCGAAAATGAAGAGGTTTTAAGGTGTATTGCTGCACCAATCTATGATCATAAAGGAAAAATCATTGCAAGCTTTAGTATTTCAGGCCCAAGTAATCGTGTGACAATGGAATTGATCAACCATACCTTAATTGAAAAAATGAAACAGTATAGTCTAGCAATCTCAAGGAACCTAGGATACTCTGGTTCTTAATGATAAGTGGTATTCTCATTCCTTCGAGAATACCTTTTTTTATGATTGAACACTAAAAGCAAAAGCAAAGGAAACATAAAAATGGTTTCCTCTACTTTTGCAATCGAAAACTAAAGCTCTACTTTTGAGCCTTTCATATAACCTTCTAAACTCTCTCGATCAGGTAATCCGTCATTATCTCCAGGTGACATAACAGCAAGAGCCCCAATTGCGGCACCACGTTTAACAGCCTCCTGGATAGGTAGACCTTCCAGTATAGCGCTGACCACACCAACCGCGAAGCCATCACCTGCTCCTACTGTGTCGACTACCTTCTCTACAGGGAAACCCTCCGTATAAAATTGTTCTCCTTCAGAGCTGGTAAAAGCACCTTTTGCCCCAAGCTTGATGACAACGGTTTTTACTCCTGCAGCATGATAGTGAGCCGCAATCTCATGAACATCTTCGCTACCTGTTAACAGCTTCCCTTCTTCAATACCAGGAAGAACAATGTCGGCATGACAAGCTAGGTCATTAATAACTCGGGCCATTTCTTGTTTATCAGACCAGAGACCTGGACGCAGGTTAGGATCATACGAAATTTGCACACCTCTTGTGCGTGCCTCTTTCATCAATTCATAGACCATCTCCCGACACCCAGAGGACAATGCTGGTGGGATACCTGTTAAATGAATATGGTCGAAGCCATCCCAGTTTAGGTTTTTGATGGTGTCAAGGTCCATATGTGACGCCGCAGAATTCTTGCGCGCGGAGAACACTTCCGGGTCACCGCTTGACACCTTTTGTTTCCACTGCATTCCCGTTAAATAACTAGGATCATAGGTTACATAACTAGTATCAATTTCGTTGCTTTGAAGAAACTTTTCGATGTTTCTCCCGAATGGATCGCTTCCCAATTTGGTAATATACGTAACCTGATGTCCTAAACGAGACATCCCGATAGAGAAGTTGACCTCAGCACCTGCAACATAACGATCAAAACGATTAACATTTTCCAATGGACCCTCTTGCTCTGCAACAAAAAGTGCCATCGGTTCCCCTACAGTAATAATTCGACTCATGTGATTTCCTCCCTGAATTTAAAGAGAGACATAGATATGTCTCCCCTAGTTTGTTAAGCCGTAAGCTTTTTCCCCTTTGTACCTAACTCACCATTTTTCTGTTTCATATATTTAGAATAATAGGCTGTCAATATCGGTACTACTATCGAAGTAACGATGACTGCTGTTGCCACCATCGCAGTAGCTGATTGTGCTGCAGTTAGAAATTCCGGTTTCATTTCGGCAATAAGCATTGGGTTGGCTACCGCAGCCCCGGCTGTACTAGAAGCAGCAAGTCCTGCTGTACCATTACCTTTTCCGATAAATTTATCAGCTAGCATCAATGGAACACCTGTAATGATGATGACGAGAACGCCTAGTAAAATACCACTTAGGCCAGTTTTTCCAATTACCGCTAAGTCAATTGTGTTACCTAAAGCAAAACCAAAGAATGGAATCATTGTTTCAGTTGCTCTGCTGAAGAATTCACGTAAATCTTTATCAAGGTTACCAAGAGTGAAACCAATTAGGAACGGTAATACTGCACCAACGAATGCTTGTGGTTCAAAAACTGCTACACCTGTACTACCTAAAATCAACATCGTTACTAACGGACCTGATTCAAGCGACATTAATACGAATGCACCTGCATCTTCTTTTGAACCATATTGTTGCATAATAGAAGCATAAAGACCACCATTTGTCATATCCATTGCAGCTACTAGCGCTAGAACTGAGAACCCAGCAAATATACCTGTTTGTATTCCATCAACTGGCAGGAATTGCATGACAATAACAGCAACGATCCATGCAACCGCTATCTTTGTCACGACAAGTGTTCCTGATTTAAGTAAAACCTTACCTGATGCTTTAATATTGATACTTGCACCCATACAGAAGAACCAAACTGCTAAAATTGGAACCGTACCTGATATCAATCCATTCGTAAATCCTCCAAAATACTCTCCTGCTCCAGGAGTAAACGTATGGACAAGTGCTCCTAAAATTAATGGGACTAACATTAATCCACCTGGGATTTTTTTAATTGTCTTTAGAATATTCATGTTGAATACCTACCTCTCAAGTCTACATAAGGATATTTAATTTACTGGAATACAACAATGTTTTGCTTAAAACCGTTTTCATTTTATCTATTATTCTGTATGTTGTCGCTTACAATTTCACTTTAAGAACTACTTTTCTTACCCTTTGTTTCTCGCCAGCGATAATTCCCGCCATATGAGAATCCTCTGGGAGACAGATCATAACGTCTCCCGGATTCATTGTAATAATCGAATGGACATCCCCTTCAAAAAAGGTGGCATCCTTCTCTTCATTGTAGTCTTCTTTTACCTGCTGACGTTCGATATGATCGACTGCTATGTTCTCATTACCTTCTAGAATGTAATGAAAGTCTAGATAAACTTGGTGAGCTTCCCAAAAGCAAGCTTCTGCTTCTTTCGTTTCATATTCGTTCAAAAAGAAGAACAAATCCTCAACCATTTCATGACGTCCAGCAGGATAGGCTGAAAAGTCATGTTCTTTTAATAGAAGTAAAGTAGATTGTATTTTTTCAGAGAGAATCTGGCTTTCTACTAAATCATTTAATTTACCTTTTAGCAACGTTATCAGCCCTTCCGATGTCTGCACCCTGTGTTAGCGGACTAACCAACCGCCGTCAACTGCAAGAACATGTCCGTTCATATAGTCAGATGCTTGACTAGCTAGGAATACAACGACTCCCATGTAGTCTGCCGGAGTAGCCCAACGGCCAGCTGGAATACGAGAAAGAATATCTGCACTACGCTCTTCATCTGCGCGAATTGGAGCTGTATTCGCTGTTGCCACATAGCCTGGTGCAATCGCATTGATTTGAACATTGTATTGTGCTAACTCATTTGCAAACGACTTGGTAATACCCGCAACGGCATGTTTACTTGCTGTGTACGGCGGAACAAATTTACCACCTTGGAATGAAAGCATGGAACAAATATTAATGATTTTTCCGCTTCTTTGCTCGACCATTACTTTAGCAACCGCTTGGCTTAAAAGATAGACAGAGTTCAGGTTAATTTCCATAACAGCATCCCAATCTTCTTCTTTGTATTCAAGTAACGGATTACGTCTGATGGTCCCAGCGTTATTTACAAGAACATCAATTCTTCCATATTCACTTAGGCAAGTATCAACAACTTGCTGTAAAGTTTCTCTAGCTGTTAAATCGGCTTGATGGAAATATACTTTTCTTCCTGTTTCTTCGATCAGCTCTCTTGTTTCATCCCAGTTCGTGTCGTAAGAGACAACAAATAGATCGGCACCTGCTTTCGCTAATGCAACAGCATACCCTTGGCCAAGACCAGTATTTCCTCCTGTCACGATTGCAACCTTACCTGTTAAATTAAAAAAGTCTAATGAAAAATGTCGTAAACTCATTATCTAGCACCTCTATTTTTCTATTTTAGTAGTCTGGTTAATACAAATTATCTCAATTCGTCCATTGTTACTTGATCCATGTCGTTGTAGGTTTTATTATCGCCTGCCATTGCCCAGATAAACGTATAATTACTAGTAGCAGCTCCACAATGAATGGACCATGGAGGAGAAATCACCGCTTCTTCATTTTTCATGACAATATGACGCGTTTGTGTTGGCTCGCCCATCATATGGAACATTCTTGCATTTTCAGCTAAGTCAATGTAAAGGTAAACTTCACTTCTACGGTCATGTGTATGTGTTGGCATTGAGTTCCACACACTTCCCGTACTTAATTGAGTCATCCCCATAACAACCTGACAGCTCTGAATGCCTTCTTTGTGAATCATTCTGCGAATTACACGATCATTTGCTGTTTCTAATGCGCCTAATCGATCACCTTCAATATCTTTAAATGCCACGTGTTGGGTCGGATATTCTTTGTGAGCTGGAGCAGAGTACAAGTAAAATTTTGCAGGGCTTTCTGCTGATTCACTTGTGAAAAGCAACTCTTTTTTACCTAAACCGATATACAAGCAATCTTTATTTTCCATCGCGTACGTTTCACCATCAACCGTGATACTTCCAGTACCGCCAACATTGAAAATCCCAACTTCTCTTCGCTCTAGGAAATATTCAGCTTTCATCTGATCATTACCCTTTAAAGAAATACTTTCTTCAATCGGAGTGACACCTCCAATAATTGCACGTTCTTCCATCGAATAAACGAGTTTAGTTTCTCCTGGTACAAATAACTCTTCTATTAAATAATGTTTCCGAATGTCTTCCGTCGTAAATGTTTTGGCATGATCTGGGTGTGTCGAATACCTGATATCCAAAGTGTACATCTCCTTTTATGTAGCTGTTAATTCGTTCCGTATTGTGGAACTATGTTTCATAATTTAATTATAACGCTTTCTTTGCAAAAAAACTAGGTATAATGTGAAGAAATCGTGAACCTTTCCATGTTTCCATGGGGACGGTTCTCTTGGTCTAAACAACTAGTCGCTGGGCTTCTTGCGCTGGATCACATTAAACGGAAAAAGGCACAACTAGCTACTATCCGCTAGTTGTGCCTTTTTTGAGCGCAATACTTATTAAATTTCCAATAAAATTAATCACCATTTTTTACTTTTTTGAGGTTTGGTAAATAAAAGGCAGCCCGACTATGATAATATTAATATAATTTTTCATCGTAAAATTATGGGAGCCATAATATCATGTTAATTAAAAAGCAGCCATTCATTTCTTAGAGGAGAAACAAAAAGTGAACATTCAAAAATTACACAATAAAAATGTTTTGTTAATCAGTATTTTATGGGGCTGTTTTATCCTATGTATGCTAGTCCAAATTTTAAAAGATAAAGATCCTATTTTTATCGCTATCCTTTTTGGTAGTGGGCTATTAGTATGTGGAACAATATCAATTTTCGTTTACAAGAAAATTTTTATTAAGCAAACCATGTATTTATGTGTACTGGGAATGTCATTTGTTACCTTTGTACTTATAGATAATGAGCCTGTAATAGCTAATTTCTACCTCATTTTTTAGTGATTTTTATTTTATCTTTATATCATGATTACCGCCCAGTACTTTTAATGAGTATACTGAGTATTTTTATAGGTGCCCATTTTTATAAATACGAAGAACGTCTTAATTATACTTATCGCGAAGGTGACTTTTCTTACTTCCTATTTACACTTTCTGTTACCTTTCTAGTCGCTTTCCTGCAGATTCGCTATAGCAGAGCAGTAGAAAGAGATGATAATGCGAAAAAGGAAGAAGTAAGAAAGGACAATGAACAACAAATTTTAGCTCTAATCAATTCAATGCCCGATTTAATTTATATTCAGGATAGCACAGGAAGATTTATTGAAATGAATCAGTATGCTAAAGATTTATTTAAACTGAAGGATATTGATTATAGGAACAAACATCTGGAAGAACTTTTTTCCGAAAATGAATGGTTTAGAAACTTTCAAAATTGCTTTTCAAACGATGAAATTTCTTGGGAGAAGGGTATACCGTTTAGATTCGAATTGGATCTTGCTATAGAAAATCAATTCTCTGCTACATTCGATATTATAAAGGTTCCTACTTTTTTTGCAGACGGCAGTAGGAAAAATTTATTGGTGATAGGCCGTAATATTACAGAACAAAAGAAGGCATATGACCTCGTTTTAAGATCAGAAAAACTTGCTGTGGTAGGCGAACTTGCTGCTGGTGTTGCATATGAAATCCGTAACCCGCTAACTTCAATAAAAGGGTTTATCCAGTTAGCTAAGCAAGTACGTGAATTCAATCCCGATTATTTACAAATTATGTTAAGTGAAATAGTGAGAATTGAGTCTATTGTTTCCGAATACTTATCATTAGCGAAACCAAACCAAAACTCACCAAAATCTCTTCAGCGTATGGATCATCTTGTTAGTAATGTAATTACTCTTTTTGAAAGTCAAACTAACCTGAGAAATATTATGATTCATTCAGAACTAGATCAGTCTTACCAAATCATGTGTAACCCCAACGAAATAAAGCAAGTGTTGATTAATATATTTCAAAATGCGATTGAAGCCATTGGAAGTAATGGGGATATTTTTATATATTTGAGGAATGTCCCAGAAAGTGGAGTAGAAATTACCTTTATTGACAATGGATGTGGTATTGAGGAAGAACGATTAAAGAAGATAGGTGAGCCATTCTTCTCAACTAAGGAAAAGGGGACAGGGCTGGGATTGTTAACTTCAAATCGTATCATTGAAAAACATAATGGTACGATAAAGATTACTAGTGAAGTAAATAAGGGGACCGAAGTTAGAGTTTTTTTGCCTACTAGCTAGCTTTGATTTAGCAAACTCATTTTGATGCGGCACGGTTTCTAAGCTTGAGTAACCAGCGAAAAAAATAAGCGGAGAATTTCCGGTTAATTGCCGAATGGCACTCATTTCGGGGTATATAGGCGGAGTTTTTCCGCTTATGCAAAGCAAACTCCCCCCATTTACCCGTTTTAAGAGTCATTAGGCGGAATCTCTCCGTCTATTTAGCCTAGTTTCCATGCTATTTTTTAATTAGGCGGAATTCTTCCGTCTATTTTTCAGATCGGGTGCTTAACCTGATCCCCCAACCGATAAGTGCGGACCCTCATGTTCCCAGATGCAGGAATCAGCATCTTCTTATCGACTAGTTGAGAGAGTACTTTTTTTACGGTTTTGTCAGTTAACTTCAAATACGTTTCGACTTCTATAGGGGATATGGCTTCTCCTTTTCGAATCGCTAGACGAAGCACTTCCTTTTCAAGAAAAGACAAAGAGGTGGTCTGGTCCAATTCATCACCTAGCCATCGGCCAATCACTTGCTGAACAATCTGTTGGCAACGACGAGGCTTCTCACTAACTTGATCATAAGAAAAACGGATTACGGTCCATCCGTCAATCACCAACTGGTTTTGACGTTCCAGGTTGTCTGCAAATTGCCATCTGCTTATGTTCTTTAGATGAGGGCCATACCCGTCGACCTCAAGACAAATCCGGATGGCGGGACGAATATAAGCAAAATCCAAATACTTTTTACCATCTTTGAAATCATCGACTTCATACTCTGGATGAAGATAGCGAAAGTGGGAAAATGAGGGCCACCACACTTGCTTCAAAAACAACATTTCAGCCTGGTTGTGACCTTCTTGTAAGCGCCGCAGCCGTTCACCGGTTCTTGCTTCCAAGTGACCATTCATAAAGGCCTGGTATTCTTCTTCAAATCCCATAGCATCCTACTCCTATCTAATTTGGCTCTTGTCTTTTACAGAGCTCTTTACTCTTCTCTTCCTTGTGCTCATTCAATTGAGTCGGTGTAAAAATAACCGCACCACATATAAAAGGTTTACTTCTCTTGAGTTACCATGAATCTTTTCGACGTTTGAATAGATAAAATAATGGAGATGATTCATGCAATTTGAGTGAAAAAAGAGGTTTAGTGTGGGTGGCGTAGCAATAAAAAGAATGGATACAACTATTTTTAGTTTAATAGAATTCTAATATTTGTCAATTTGGTTTCTTTATATTTCGACAATAATATAATTTCTACCCTCCCAACCTCAAGGAGAGGTCTTTGGCTATTAACCTCAATTACCTATAATACTAGTATGTAAGTTACCGCTAGGGTTATCAACCTTCGAAAAAAATAGGCGGAGAATTTCCGGTTAATTGCAGAATGGCACTCATTTCGGGGTATATAGGCGGAGTTTTTCCGCTTATGCAAAGCAAACTCCCCCCATTTTCCCGTTTTGCGAATCATTAGGCGGAATCTCTCCGTTTATTTATGCTAGTTTCCATGCTATTTTCTAATTAGGCGGAATTCTTCCGTCTATTTATCAGACGAGTGCTTAACCTGTTCTTATATTTCTATTTTGCCTTATGCGTCGAAAAATCTGAATTATAAACAAAACAAGCCGTGCGAATCCATAAGGTTCGCACGACATATTTTTACGCCTTCCCACCTGGAAAATGTGCCCCGTATTTTGGGAGAATAATATCCTTCGTATAAACATCCACTTGACGAAGTGTTTCAACGATCGCAGGCATATCTAATGCCTTTACAAGTTCATCAATCGCTTGAACACCCCTATCAGCAAAAACTTCTCTTTCTTCAGCTGTTTTCAAAAGTGGTGTAGCCATATGATCAGATGGTGCATCAAAGTAAGAACCCACCGCACCAGATTGGTATGCATATTTCCCTAATAAATTACCAGGATTCTTCCCCATCCCTGCTAACATATGCCCAACATCATAGGTAACAGAATGAGATTCTGGAATATTCAATGGAACATCCTCTAATCTGCCTAAAATTTTATAAGCACCAATGGACATATCATGGAATGACTCCATCAAATTGAAATGGGCTGCTTCACCTGCTTTTATAACATCCATATACAAGATCGGCACCTTTGTTTCATCAAAGAAATCACGAACCATACCACTTACGGTCATATGAGCTGGACCATGACTAGTGATATAAATTTGGCGTCTAAAGCCTTGATTTAGTAAGGACTTGGCTATCTTATCTAAATAAGCCATTCCGTCCCTTACGCTCATTTGTATTGTTCCCCGACCAACAATCGTTCCGCCTGGAAAGAAATAAGGTAAATTGTGCAATACAAGCCCATCTGATGCTTCAGCCATTTTTAAAGCAATCGCTTCGGCTAAAACTGTTTCAGAATCTAGTGGCAAAGCTCCATGCGTTTCGGTTACCCCAACTGGAACATAAATTATATCATTACCTTTTAAATACTCTTCGACTTCCCCATTTGTGAGTTTTGAAAGGAATCTATTTCGCAAAGTATATCTCTCCTATCATGGAATCTCTTTATAATTACGAAGCTCTTCTTTCTTTTAATACAGCATACATTTCATTTGTGCTCTTTGAATTTAAGTTAAAGATTAAGCCAACACCGATAAGAATGAGAATAAAAGCGACAACTGGCATACCTGTGTACATTTTTAAGATTCCTTCGGCCACTTCTTGTGGTTGTGTTTTTGCACCAGATACAAAGCCAACCCAGCCTAAAGAGTAACTTCCAACCGCTGCTCCTAATCCCATACCTACTTTACGTGCGAAAGAATAGAGGGAGTAAAGCGTTCCTTCAATTTTCTTTCCTGTTTTGTACTCTGTATAATCGATACAGTCTGTAACTAACGCCCAGACAAGGATAACAAACACGGATGAACCAATTGTTGCGAAATTGTATAATGCCGCAAATACATATACATTTTCAAAAGTAACTAGAGTCATTAATGCGGAAGCAACTAAACTGAATGCGGATGTAGCAAGAATTAAGTTTCGTTTATTGAATTTTGCTACGAGTTTTGGAATAACAACGAATAACACAAGGATAATTCCCATGCTAATGAAAGAGTTGATTGCAAAGGCACTAGGCATGTTGTAATACTCTGCAAATACATAAGCAGCTAAAGTAGTAACACCTGAAATAATTAAGGTAGAACCTAGCGTTGCAACCATCATACCGATTAATGGTCTGTTGGAAAATGCCTCTTTAAATGCATCCTTGAAATCGTAATCCGGCTTAGTACCAGCAGGCTTTTCGTCACGGATACGTTCAGTTGTTAATTTTACAAGCCCTGTATAGGATAATAATGATAAAATACTAAAGACAATAGCAATATAGAAGAATGCTTCAGGAACCACATTCCCAGCTTTATCATAGATGAACATAGGAACAAACGATAAGAATCCAACGCCAACAATCATACCGCCGATTGAACGGGCACGAGATAATTTTGTACGTTCAACAGGATCATTGGTGATAACCGATGCTAATGAACCATATGGAATGGCATCAGCCGTATACGCAACACAGAAGAACAAATAAGCAGCGACTACCCAAATATGAGTCGCGGTAGATCCCCAACTTGAAATATCAGCAAAAGCGAGTAAACATGCTGCAGCTAGTAACCATTTAGAAAAGCTGATCCAAGGCAAGAACTTATTTCCACTTTTTCCTACTCTGTAACGGTCCGTAATGGTTCCCATAATTCCAGTGACAATGGCATCGAATATCTTTCCGACTAAAAACATTGTCCCCATAAAGTAAGGGCTTACACCTAATACATACGTACAAAAGACAATAAAGAAAGACCCAATATACAAGTTAACGAAACTTCCACCAACATCTCCCAGCATATACCCAACTTGGTCTTTTACTCCAAACTTTTTCATCATTGACTCTCCCCTTTTTAACCGATTACATATTAGTGAAAATTCAGTTTCTCTCTGTAAGCGCTTCAGCTAGTACTTGATTACTAGTATACATCGAATAGTGAAATCACTTTTGCACTACAATTGCATGTTTTTATAGTATAATTGCACATTTTATAAAAAAAGAAGTGCATGATTTCTCATGCACCGTCAAAATGATTCATACTTCGATTCGATAATTTCTTCTTTTTATACTCTACGGGCGTGAGCCCTTCAACATCTTTAAAAAATTTGGAAAAGTACTGAGAGTTGCTAAACCCAACCATAATGGCAATTTCAGTCATGGAAAGATTAGAGAAAAGAATTAGTTCTTTTGCTTCTTTTATTCTTCTCAGATTTCGATAATGGCTAATGGTAATTCCTTTTTCTTTCTTAAACACACGCATCAAATGCGAGGGATGAACATGTAATTTCCCTGCCATTTCCTCCATTGAGATGTCCTCTGAAAAATTCATTTCAATATAATCTTCGGCCTTTTCCACAATGGTTTGCTTGTTGTTCTTAGATTTTCGAATGGAAGGGTCGGTATACTCTGTTATCATATTGGAATGAATCGTATCTAGTTCAGGAATCGTTTCGGCATGCTCAATCATGATCGCATATTTTTCTGATATAAAGTGGGTTTGCCATGCACTTAACCCTCCCTTTTCAGCAGCATAGCTATATAGGGTATTGTGGGACAATAGAATATTTTTATAGGATCGAACTTTATTATTTGGAACTCGGTTAAGAATGTTTAATTGGTTCTCTTCCAATTCCTTATATAGGTCTTTTTCAAATTGTGTTACCAACTCTTTGTCACCAAGTTGAATCCCATAGAGTAAACTTTCCCTTAGCTTATGAATCGTTTCCATGTATTCAGGAGTAAGCCCATTTCGATTGGCTTGCGTATGTTCTTTCATCTATAGTCCCTGCCTATTTATGTACCTTAAGATTTTATTTACTATTCTTTGCATATTTTTAACTGGCTATTAACCTCATGCCCAAAGCCTACACGAAGGTACGAGTTACCCATCCCTTTGTTTCTATTCACTAGACTAAATGTACCTTTATTATTATATCATTTTTTGACAATTTTCTTTCTCACAAGGAGGAGCAAATGCTGCATTAATAGGACGTAATGTAATTCTAATCAATCGATTAATTAAATCCAACTCATACTAATCAAACGCTTGATTAACTAGCGAATAAACCCTTTGTTATATGCGTTTTTGCTTGTTTTAAGGAGAGGAAAATGTCGAAAAAAGGAGTGATTTTGTTGATTGCTCCTTTGAACTGACAATAGAAACTAGTAAAATACGCAATTGGAAAAATTTTACTACTAAAAATACCAACTAAACGTTTGATTAAAAGCACCTAAGCCCTTATGTAAAAAGAACTTTTACCAGTCTCTGATAAAAGTCTTGTCGATTTTTAGACTCATTGGAATTTCTCTGGATGGTGCCAGGCACACCGTTCATTTAACTTTAAAGATTAATTCAAAGCTTCATCAATTATAACGTATCTAACTAGCTGCAAATGGCTACCCTGTCTATTTACCAATCACCCCCATTTTCTTATCATCTCTTTTCAAACTCAATGATTTTCGAACTCCCAGCACAGGGAAGGTTCACATGGTTTCATAACGGGTCTGGTAAAAAAAGCCACTAGAACCGTCCCCATGATTCCGAACTTGTTAGGAAAAACCCTGGGTTTTATTATAGCTGAACTTTCCAATATTTTCACTGTTTTAGAAGACCTTTTATTTATCCACTTTATAATCACTTCGCTATACTCAACTATCCTTATTGGCTGAGGAATCTCAATTTCTGCAAATGTTTTTCCATCTCTTTCCTCATAAACATGACAATTACTATGAAATGTCCGGTCATCAAAAGAAACAACTACTTCATAGCCTCCATTATTAGGCATTATATTGTAAGGAGCAACTTTAAATTCTGCAATAGTAAAGTCCCCTTGTGTATAAATCCCTGTAACTTTTCCTTTCGACTGATAATAGTCTCCTAGATAATTTACAATTTGTTTCACTTGCCCAGTTCTTAGCAAATTTCTTATCAAAGTCGAACTAACTTTCTCACCGAATTGTTCTACCTTTGGCACCATTGACACACGGAATGCCCCTTTTCCATGTGCTTCAAGAGTATGAATATTCCCTTTCCCTTTACTGCCATAGGTAAAGTCAAACCCTGCCACAATTTGCTTAGCTTCTAGAGGAATAAGATATTTATCAACAAATTCCTCTGGATCCATACTTGCAAATATCTTATCAAATCGTACAACATACAATTGATCTACACCGATCTTTTCTAAAATCTCTATTTTTCTCTCAATGGATATTAAATAGTTAAACTTAACCTGATTTAAGACTTCTTTTGGATGAGGAAAAAACGTTAGAACCGCTGATTGCAACCCACTTTGTTGCGATATCCGCTTTACATTCTCAATCAATTTCCTATGTCCTAAGTGAATTCCGTCAAAAAAACCTAGAGCCATAACACAAGGCTTTATGTCCGTTGTCCTACATTCCGAAAAATGATTGATAAAAAAAGTTTGCAAACTAACCAGCTCCTCCTGGTTTTCTTATAGAACTTATCATTGGACACAATGTCCTGTTAAAATGGCTTGTACCATTCCCAGTTTCAGAAAGGATACAAGCCATCTAGTTATTTATACAATTTCATCTTTTTTATTAGGAACTAAAATAATCCCGATTGTAGCAATGATCCCAGCAATTACAAATGTATAGAAGCTCCAAAGTAAATCAACATTTAAACTTAGCAAGAAGCCCACAAGAATAGGTCCTGAAATAGCTCCAATTCTACCGATTCCAAGCCCAAATCCTAAGGCAGTTGCTCTTGATTGGGCAGGATAATACTTTGTAACAAAGGCATTTAAAATTTGTGTACTGCCTACAGCACCAAAACCTGCAATTCCAACCAATAAATAAGTAACTGCAATTGGAGGTGCACCTAGCGTTAGAAAAAATGCGGCTATAGCAGCAAGGAAATAGGACACACCAATGACTCTTTTTGACCCAAAGCGGTCCGCAATAAAACTAGCTAACATTGCACCAATACCCGCTGTCAGATTCATGACAAGTAAAAATGATAAACTAGAGTTGAGTGAATATCCTGATTCTCTCATTATTTGTGGTAACCATGTATTTAAGCCATATACTAAATAGAAACCCATTACATATGTTAACCAAATAAATAGTGTTGCTCTAAAATATTCTTTTGTAAATAACCCTTTGATCGATTTCTTGTCTTTCCCCGCGGTTTGTTCGGATTTCTTTTTTTGTTCTCGGAAAAATGAAATATCCATTTGATAACGTTTACAAATAACTTCAGCTTCTTTATCCCGATTTCGGGATAGAAGAAAATCAACAGATTCTGGTAAAAGCTTGATCATAATAGGGATTAATAATAAAGGTAAAGCACCAATCCAAAACATTAATCTCCAACCAAATGATTCTAAAAGAAAAATAGCCAATATAGCACCCAAAACCGTTCCAAACGAGTAACCTGAAAACATTAGTGCATAGTTTAAAGACCGGCGGTTAGTAGGTGAATACTCGATGGCAAGGGCAGAAGCCGTTGGGATAACTCCACCTAAGCCGATTCCCCCAATAAAACGAAATAGACCGAACATTTCTGGTGAAGTAGCTACTGCACAAGCAATCATAGTTAGTGAGAATACAGTTACACAAATGATTAATGTCCACTTTCTTCCAAAAAAGTCAGTAATAGCACCAATCGAAACCGCACCGAATAGCATTCCAAATAAGGCATAGCTGCCTATTGCACCAGCTTGTGCTGCAGTTAATCCCCATGGCTGATAATCTAGTAAACTAGGAAGAACCGCTCCATAAATCCCCAAGTCGTATCCATCTGCTAATATACAGAAAAAACAAATACTTAAAACAAAATACATTAAAGAACGAGGAACCCCAGCTTTTGAGAGTTCAACATTTGTATTTTGAGGTATTACTTTAACTACTTGACTCATTCCATTTCACTCCTTAAATCAGGCTCATAAAATTTAATAATGGGTCAATCTCTATTAAGTTCTCCTTCAAATTTTGTTTGAAGGACCCTCTTTTTAGTAGATGGGGTTCCTACTAACAGCTCCGACTGTAATCCATAACCCTTACAGGAATAAGCAATTACAAATAAATTTTTTAGAAACAGAGAATGTTATTTTTTCTCAACCCAACTGTATTGATAATTTTCATCTTCTAATTCCAGCGCTTTTTTAATCACTTTTAAAGGACGGAATGTATCAATCATCACCGCTAATTCTAATGTTTCTTTTTTGCCGATACTATCTTCCACTTTCCCTGGGTGCGGTCCATGTGGAATTCCCCCAGGATGTAATGTAATCGACTCTTGTTTGACCCCTTTTCGGCTCATAAAATTGCCTTCGACATAATACAAGACTTCATCACTATCCACATTACTATGATAGTAAGGGGCAGGAATCGCATTCGGATGATAATCATAAAGTCTTGGAACAAATGAACAAATAACAAAATTATGCCCTTCAAATGTTTGATGAACGGGCGGCGGTTGATGTATACGCCCAGTTATTGGCTCAAAATCTCCTATATTAAATTTCCAAGGATACAAATAGCCATCCCAACCTATAACATCAAGTGGATGATGTTTAAAATAGTGAGAATGAATATGATCCCCCTTTTTTATACGGACTTCGAACTCTCCTTCTTCTGCATAGGTAACTAATTCCTCTGGTCCCTTTATATCCCTCTCGCAAAAAGGACTGTGCTCCAGAAGTTGACCAAATTCATTACGATATCGTTTAGGTGTCGTAATCCAGCTAGTAGTTTCAACAACTAGGAACTTTGATTCTCCCGGATTTGGCTCAACCCGGTATATCGTCCCGATTGGAATCACAATATAATCACCCGGTTCATAATAAATCGTTCCAAAAGTGGATTCAATTTTCCCCGTACCATGATGAATGAAAAGAAGTTCATCCCCTTCTCCATTACGATAAAAGTAATCCATTTTCTTAGTAGGATTTACTACCCCGATAACTAAGTCTTCATTTCCAAGCACATACTCTCTGCCCATAACAGCATCACTTGGTTCTTTATTCACATTATCGGTATAGAAATGACGCGGGCGAAGTGCGCTCTGTTCTTCGTATGATGGGTTACTCTCTCTAAATATGGCAGATTTAAAAAAACTAGTTGGCGGATTATGGTGATACAAAATGGATTGGATACCTGAAAACCCCTTCGTCCCCATAACCTGTTCTCTAAATAATGAATCATCCTCCTTTCGAAACACCGTGTGTCTCTTTGGAGGGATTTTTCCCAGTTGTTGATACCAAACCATAAAAGGTAATCCTCCCTTTTTACAAGAATCAGTTATTTAATGCCGTTTCTTTCTTATTTATTACCTGTTCCTTATTAAGCGCTGGCTGAATAAGACCAACAACTTCCCCAAAACCGACCCGGTAACCGTCTCCTTGGCAAAAACCGGTCATCGTTAATTCATCCCCATCTTCTAACCATTTTCTTTCTTCGCCATCCTCTAGTTGAAGTGGTTCCTGACCTCTCCAGGTTAACTCTAATAAACTACCACGAGATTCTTTTTCAGGACCGCTTATGGTACCGGATCCAAGCAAATCGCCCGGATTTAAATTACAACCTCCAACCGTATGGTGTGCAATTTGTTGTGCAATACTCCAATATAAATAACGATAATTACTAGAACAAATTTGAGTCGGTGCTTTCATTTTTTCCGATTTCAAATAGACTTCAAGTTCAATATTAAAAGATCCCTGTTTTGTTTGGTCTAGATATTCCAAAGGTTTAGGTTCTTGAACAGGACCAGCTACACGGAAAGGTTCTAATGCTTCTAATGGGACCACCCATGGCGATATGGAAGTGGAAAAGTTTTTAGCTAAAAACGGTCCTAATGGTTGATACTCCCATGCCTGAATATCACGAGCACTCCAATCGTTCACCAAAACCATTCCAAAAACATGGTTTTCTGCCTCTTCAACAGAAATTGGTTCACCAAGTTGATTTCCGCCGCCGATCACACAACCCATTTCCAACTCGAAGTCTAGTTGTCTACATGGTTCAAAAATCGGAGATTGATCAGGTAGTTTTATCTGACCTAGAGGGCGGCGGATATTTGTTCCACTTAATACAACAGAGCTTGCTCTCCCGTGATACCCTACCGGTAAATGAGTCCAGTTTGGCATTAAAGCATTTTCTTTGCCTCTGAACATAATTCCAACATTTGTCGCATGTTCCTTCGAAGCATAAAAATCTGTATAGTCCCCTATTTTAATAGGTAAATGCATGGTTACGTCTTTTCTAAGAATGAGCGCTTCACTTCGTAATTCATCATTATCTCTAAGCTTAGACTCATCCTCAGATAACAAAAGTTGAAGTTTCTTACGGACTTTCGTCCAAACTTCCTTTCCTAGTTCCATAAATGGATTAAGTGATGGCTGGTTAAATATTTTTTTATTAACTTGGATTATTTCTTTGAAGTAACCCTTATCTTCCAATATGGATAAATCTAATACATAGTTTCCAATCGCAACCCCGACTCTTGGCTTTGGCTGATTGCTGGTGCTAAAAACGCCATATGGGAGATTTTGTATAGGGAAATGGGATTCTTCACTCACATGAATAAAAGATTTCATTTTATGACCTCCTGTCTACTTAATTCTAATAATTCATTTTTAGGTTCATCAAAGCTGCAACTTCCAAATGAACACAAATATTTTCGGAGAATTACGATTTCTTCCGATGAAATACTATACTGCTTCCAAGCGAGATACTCATCTTCAATTTTAAATTGATTCGGATCTTCTTCAGTTAGAATTTCTTTAACCTTAGCTTTATCTAAGTTGTGATGATAAGCTAGCATGCCAGCTAAAAAAACGTTTAGAAACCCATGCATCTTTGCCTCTACTTCATTTCTAAACATACGAACTGGGTGATGCAAACCAGCTGTAAACTTTATCGGTAAATGTCGGTCACGACATGCAGAAATAGCAAAAGCTACCCTATCAATACTTGGAATCATTTCTGCCTTAATCCCACCGGTTCGGAGCTTAACTCCTAACTGATTTGTATGTTCTAAATTAAATTTAGCAATGGCATCCAATGACTTTAGTAAATAATCTTCCCAGTTCGTTTGGCTGAGCAAATTAACTTCACAGAACACTTTTAGTCCTATTGATTCTGTTACATCGAACAATTCATTTAACAAGTCTTGTGTCGTCATAACTGGTGGTAATGGAAGTTCATAGGTATCTATCTTTGACCAATTAGAAAATGTTTCATTATAATGCCTAATTTGCTCTATATCTTCTTTCAGTTGAAGAATACACTCTTTTTTAGACTCACTTTTTCTACCAACAACTGAGAGGAGAAGCGGACTTTTATCAGTAAAAAGTTGTCTAAATTTCACCAATTCGTTTAAATTTGTAACAGGATGAATAAAAGGACCTAGCATCCATGAATCATCGCTGTTAACATAATGCGAATAATTTTTGATTGCCACGTTTATTGATAAATTAGCAGGTGGAAAAAGACCTGCGTAGTCAACTAGATCACTTAAAAAGGCTTTAAGACTTGAACGGTTTTTCACTTTTCTCACTTCCTTACTATAAAAAACAACTTATAAGATTGTCCGCCCTCACTAGTATGAATGAATGAATGAATGAGAGCGGATTAATTTTTATTATCTAACCAATACTTTCCCTAAACTCTGCTGCATATGAACGAGTTCACCTGCTAGATTTTGTATTCTCTCTTTAATTTCCGCATCATCAATTTCATTTCGCTTATTAAAGTGTGCTGCATTTACATATACAAAACTTGGAGCTAAATAAGCACGGAAATAAGACATGATCGGTTTTAATTGATTTTCAATCATTAAATAATGCTGATAGGTTCCACCATTAGCCGCAAATCCCATTACCTTATTACGAAAAACTTCAGGAGGAATTAAATCGATAAGATTCTTTAATGGTGCAGGGATGGAACAGTTGAAAACAGGAGAACCGAATAAATAAAAGTCTGCATCGGTTACTTTACGGATTACTTCTCTTGTATCCCCATTATAGTCCTCTTGATTTCTTCCATCACAAAATTGCAAATCATAATTCCTTAAATCAAGCATTTCTACTTCGATTTCTGGATGGGCTCTTTTCACTTCATCCAAGATCGTTTGTACTAATATAGAGGTTTTTGCTCCGACAATCGTTCCTGAAATACCGAGAAGCTTCATCTTGCTTCCCCCCTTGCTGAATGATTTTACCCTTTGATGGCAGTAGCAAATTCTTTTTTCTCTATAGCATTTTCTTTAAATGCGGGCATCACTTCTTTTGCGATTAATTCCATAGATTTTAATACCTTCTCATGAGGCATTCCACCATAATTCATAAGCATCATAACGTGATCGCAACCGGCATCTTGATATTTTTTCAACATTTCAATTACATCTTGAGGAGAACCGATTAGTACTTGTTCTCGATCTCTTAAATCCTCGTATTTTGCACTCTTTCCATACATACGTGTATCTAGATACAAGTCTAGATGTGGCTTAGCTGTCGCGATTGCTTCCTCTGTTGTTTCGGCCACATAAGTATGAAGGGCAAGTGGGATGTTAATTTTCTTTTCATCATGACCAGCTTTTCGGTAATTTTCCTTATAGTTTGTAATGATCTCTTTTAATTCAGGTAAGGAATTACAAGCTACATATGGCACACCACTAATGTTGTAGCCCATTTTACCAACAAAACCAGCGCCGTTATGACTTAATGTCCCAATCCAAATTGGCATTTCCGTTTGTTTCGGAGTAACTTCAAGTTTAATATCCTTGAATTGATAATAGTCCCCTTCATGTGAGAACGTCTCACCTTTCCATGCTTTTTCAATAACAGCAAGAGAATCATTGAATCTTAAAGCTTTATCTTTCCCTTCAACATTAAAACCTGCAAATTCATGTGGAAGATAGCCGCTACCTAACCCCAGATTTAAACGGCCGTTACTAAGAACATCAAGCAATGCGTAATCCTCCGCAACTTGAATCGGATTCTTAAATGGCAGTGTTACAATCGCCGTCCCAAGCCGAATATTCTTTGTACGTTCAGCAGCAACAGCCAAAAATGTTTGAGGTGTAGTCATAATTCCATACTCACTAAAATGATGCTCTGCAAACCATGCAGCATTATATCCTAACTCATCCCCTGCCACCGTTTGATCCAGTACTTCATGTAAAAATTGTTCTGGTGTCCGTTCAAATGATTCCTTTTGATTCTTATAATTGTCAAATACAGTAAATAAACCGAATTCCATTAATAAAACCTCCATTTAACTAAATTTTTCCAACAAAAAAACCAGCAGCGATAGAAAAAATTTCGACATGGATTTACTCCTCAGTCAGAAATTTTTCTTAAAGCTACTGGCTCTTTATCCACTCTTTGAGGTTCGGCCCTAGTCCTTGCTCAGTAAATAATCCAGTTAAACACTAGTTTTATGTTGTTAACGTTATTCTATTACAAATTTTCTGCTAATTGCAAGGGTTTTCATTAAAATTTATTTTTTATTTTCATAATAATTTTTTTTTGCTGAAATCAACCCTTGAATGACAGCTTTTTGAGGTGGAGCTATAAATCTATTTTCTAAATCTTTTATAATTTCTTCTGTTTCTTTTAAAGACTTTCCTCTTAATATACCCCCGAGAAAGTTATTGGTTAAATCCTGTAAAAAGGTAAATGTTGCTTCCATAATAATATCTGTTTCCGTATCTACCATTAAGATACACCCTATTGTTTTTTGCACTTCATAAACTGGTGTTCCCTTTGGCAGTTGCGCAAATCCTGTTACTAGAATATAATTTTCTTTCACTTCCAAACTCATTAAGTCAACCCCTTATCCTTTTTACTAAATAATATTACAATAGATTATCTTTCTACTCAACTTACATTTAGGATATTCTTCTTCTTATTAATTTTCTTTCACTAGCGTTGAAATAAATAAAAACAAAAATGTCAAGTGTTAACTGCTTTATGCTTCCTTACTTTACAATAATAGAATGTGGGAATTTCATCCTGTTTGGATTGACCACTTTATACTTCCTACCCATACAGTTGTAGCTATCGCCATAGCTTTTTTGATTTATCCTTGTGTTATTGTTGTTTACTTAGGAAGATTTCCTACATCAAACTTTAATAAACTTGGTTGGATTATTTTTTTAGCTGCCATTTTCCAAGGTATTCCAAACAATTGCCTATTTTAATAAAAGTATAGTTATAACGAAAAAGAGCTGCCTGTAAATAGACAGCCCTAGTGAAATATTACTAGCAACTTGCTTAGGAGTAGCAAGCTATATTATTATTATCGACACACTATCTAGAATTGACTAGCTCTTTTTTGTAAAAATTTTTTTATCTAATACAAGAGAGTCGTTAGTGATAAAAAAAGCCGAGAGAACCGTCCCCATTGATATCAAAATTGTTTCAATTTAAAAACAGCCATCCCCTTTTGTTCATTGTATCTAGCATTTTCGATGTTTACTAAGTCTCCACGATCGGATAGATAATAGATTGTTAGTTTGCCTTTATTTTCTCCCGCTTTTAAGGTGTATGGGACTTCTACTTCTATTTCATTACCGTTGCTTTCTGTAAAATCGGTTAGTTGTTTTCCGTCCAGGTATAGGCTGAAGTCGTAAACAGATTGATTTCCTACCAGAGCTTTCTGTTCTTCATTCAATAAATCTCCAGATAATGTTGAAATGGAAAGCAATAGTTTTTCTGAATCGGTGCTGATTTGTTTACTTAGTTCATTAACAGATAACGTTACAGAACCTAGATTTGTGGTAAATGTCAGCTTCTTCACTGATTTTCCTTTAGCAGCTTTTATGCTTTGTGAAGGAATGTTAACGTCGAATTTCGTTAAATCCGTACCTCCGTTTACTCTAACAATAATATTGTTTGCCTTCATGGTTTCTCCTGCCAACTGCATTTCTTCTTCAGTTATATTCACCACAGCTTTTTTCCCTTCTTGATGTGCAAGAACATGGATGGTTCCTGTATCCACCAAGCGTGATCCTGCCAAGATTTTTGGTGCAGGAGGCTCTTCCATCCCATGTCCTAGATAAAAACTAGTGTGCGGTGGTTGATTATACCCTACATTCTGCCAGGCAACTCCTAACCTGTATACTGGGTCATGCATGAGTGTGTGGATCCGGTGCTCGGTCACATCTGTAGTGGTGTAAATACGTATGACACTGCTATCTTCCAAGCGCCAGATGGCTTCTTCTCTCCAATCACCGAAAAGATCTGCCTGCATGACAGGATTCCCTTTGGTGCCATTATTGGAGAAGGTCCCTTCTGCAGTCAAAAGATTAATAAGCTTTTCATTTTCATAATCCCACTTACTAATCGTTCCAACCCCATTCGTTCCGTCAAAGTTGTGGTCTAACAGCTCACGAAGAAGATCTCCGTCCCACCAGATGGCAAAGTTGGCCGATGGTATATTGTTAGAAATCAATTCGCCATTTGCGGAATATAAATACCCCGTTGTATCATTCCATTCGCCGCCAATTGCCCATGCTTGCTCACCTGGATATCTTGGATCGATATTAGCTGATAAACCTCTTCCAGTATCTCTTCCCGTTTTATGTCCCCAAATGACTTCTCCAGTAGCCGCATCTCGCATCGCTAAGCCGTATGGTGAGGATCCCTTTTCAAATACACTAAATACTTCAAGTCCAGGTCTTTGTGGGTCCAAATCTCCAAGGTGCATCGCATCGCCGTGGCCAAATCCTGAGTTGTAAAGCGGGGTTCCATCATGATCAAGAGTCATCGCTCCATACACAATTTCATCTTTTCCGTCTCCATCAACATCAGCGACACTGAGATTATGATTTCCTTGCCCAGCATAGCTGCCATTTCCTGAAACACTCGTATCAAATTTCCAAAGCTTCGTTAACTCGCCATCTCTCCAGTTATAAGCAACGATGGCCGATTTAGCATAATAGCCGCGCGCCATAATAAGACTTGGATGTTCTCCATCCAGATAGGCAACCCCAGCCAGGAATCTTTCCGAGCGATTACCGGTACCATCTCCCCATTCGGAAGAACTTCCCCTTTTGGGATCATATTCCGTTGTAACCAGTTCCTTACCTGACTGTCCATCAAAGATAGTAAGGAATTCCGGCCCTCTATAAATACGGCCGGCCGTATCCCGATGGTCAGCATTAGGATCGCCAATAACCTTACCGGCCCCATCAATCGAACCATCCGAGGTTCGCATCGCAACTTCTGCTTTCCCATCACCATCTAAATCATACGCCATGAATTGAGTATAGTGTGCTCCAGCACGAATGTTCTTCCCAAGGTCAATTCTCCATAATAGCGTTCCATCCATTTTGTAAGCATCAATATAAACATTACCGGTATAACCCGTTCTCGAATTGTCTTTTGAATTTTCAGGATCCCATTTCAAAATCAATTCATACTCCCCATCACCATCTAAATCGGCAACACTGGCGTCGTTGGCATTATAGGAGTACCGATCCCCTTTTGGTGTGACGCCGTTCTCAGGTTTTTTAAGTGGAACATCAAAATAGCTGCTGCTCTTTACATTTGTACTCTCTGAGCCAGCAAGTTCTTTACCAATTTCTACAACTGTGATTTCGTACTGTGATGTAAGTGTTCCATCCGGATCAAGGTAATTCGTGCTATTTGTAATCGGTTCTTTCGTAATCTTTTTCCCGTCACGGTATAGATTAAAAGAAATGTCCTTCGGATCTGTACCTAGCAATCTCCATCCGACGTAGATACCATTTTCAGCCTTAACGGCCATTAGACCTCTATTTAAACGTTCCATTTGCCGGTAATAATAAGTAGCAGTCGGAACCTCTAATACAGAGGAAAACTCTGATAATCCTCCGGAATTGACAGCTTTCACTCGATAATAATAAGGTACATCTGTCAAAACTGAATGATCAACAAAACTAGCACTTTCCGAAACACCAACCTGATCAAACGTACTGTCCCTTTTGTCAGAGCGGTAGATATAATAGATATTTGTATCAGCTGTTTGATCCCATGCTAATTCGATGGTATTTCTTGTGGCCCCTACATAGGTAAGGCCCTTTGGTGCATTTGGCACCGCAACATCTTCATCAAACATTTTCACAATGACGGCGGTACTTAATTTTGATTCAACATTTCCGATTCCTTCAATGAGGGCCGTTACAGCGTAGGAATAGGTAATTCCAGGCAGAGCTGTATCATCGGTAAACTGTGTTGAAGAAGATTCTCCTATTTTTTCATAGTCATTTTCTCCATCAGCGATTTTTCTGTACACTTGATAGCCAATCGC
Organism: Neobacillus niacini; assembly: GCF_030817595.1. Lineage (GTDB taxonomy): Bacteria > Bacillota > Bacilli > Bacillales > Cytobacillaceae > Neobacillus > Neobacillus niacini_G. The sequence goes on along the minus strand of NZ_JAUSZN010000001.1, from coordinate 4,776,630 downwards.
TTCCTCAACCTTGTTCCAGCTCAATGCTACTGAACTTTTTGGAAAAATTACTCTTTTCTCCATCTTTAAGTCTTCAGGCGCATCAATCTGACGATTTGTATGGATGGAGATAGTTTTCTCTCCCGATAGATTTGTTCCATCATTTGTCGTCGCGACTACCTTCACTTGCCCCCAACTCTTTGCCGACAGTAATCCATTCGGACTAATCTCCGCGATGTCTGTTGGATTACCGTTCAAATCGGAAACACTCCAAGTGACGGAACGGTCTTCTGCAAAAGCTGGAATCACGTTTGCGGCCATTTGAAGTTTTTCACCTTCGTTAACGATATCTGTTCCATTGATGCCGCTAACAAAAACTTCGGTCGCTTTCACGATTTCATCCTTTAATATAATAGGTGTAATATCTATACCGTTTAATCGTCTATCCTTCCCGCCCACATTAAAAATCATCTTTCTGTTCGTTACTTCTACTGTTCCAGTCAACTCACCAAATTTCCCACTACTGCTTGTCATGGTTCCGAGGTCAGTATCCTCTACCGTAATGGCTGTTTCGTTCGAGGCAATCGCGTCCCCCGCAGTAATTTTCACCTGGTAAGTCCCGTTCGGAAGATCAACTTCGAACGTATAATCGTCACTGCCTTGTAATAAAACAAAGTCTCTTAATAAAGAATCTGAAAAACTTCGATCACGAGATACGACTGTTTGATCAAGCCCGTATCCTAATTCTGGAGAATAGTGTGTGGATTCTGATACTCTAGCATAACCATTTTCTAGAGCACTTGAAGTAGTACCAAAATCAAATTTTAATTTCGGTTTATTCGATGGATGAATAGCAATGATGGCTTCCCCTTTGACTTCTGATCCATCTGTGGAATGGGCAATCACCTTCACCTTGCCCGGTAACTGTGTTGTTAATAATCCAGCACTGTCAATAGAGGCTAGTTGTGTTTGTGACCCATCAAGTTCTGTGACCTCCCAAATTAATGATGGATAGGAGGCATTCTCTGGTGTAATAGCAGCTTGCATTTGCAACTGATCACCGGCTAAAACTTCATTTGCCCCTCCTGCTCCATTAACGGCAATTTCCTTGATTTTAATATCTTCACCAGATTGTTCAAGTAACGTAATCTCAATCACATTGATTCGTGTATCATTTCCGTTAATGGTAAAAAGCATTTTTCCGTCAATAACCTTGACTGTACCTGTTAACTCCTCAAATTCGCCGCTTCCTGTATTGGTTGTACCTAAATCAATCGATTCAACACTTACAGACGTTTTATTTGAGGCAATGGTATCCCCTGCGCCCACTTTCACCTGATAGGTGCCATTTGGAAGATTTACTCTGAACGTATAATTTTTTGCACTGCTTGTATCAAGAACGAAATCCCTTAAAAGAGGGTCTGCAAAGGATCGATCACGCGAAGCGATTTTCTTATTTAGGCCGAATCCACTTTCTGCTGAATAAATCGTAGATTCAGAAACACGTGTATATCCTTCTGCAACCGGGCTTGTTGTTGTACCAAAATCAAACTTCCAAACTTGTTGTTCAGCTTTAACAGGGATAACCCCATAGCCCAAAACCGGTAAAACGGAATAGCATAGGACAAAAATTGCCAACAACACTGAAAAGGCTTGACTAGCTTTTCTTCTCATTCATTCAATACCCCCTATTTTTTTGTTTGAAGTTTCCTTACTCATTCCTTCCCTCCCATTTTTTTGCCCGAAGGCTTCATTCTGGCCTCGGCTTCAGGACCAAATTTCAAAAAGTATGTAACTCACACTGAAACCGCTACCAACCTTCATCTTATCAACACCAATTAATTACTAACATATAAAAAACAGTCCTGTTCGTTTAATATTCAGACTATTCAGCTAAATTATGTATATTATTTCAATCTTATTTTCTTGTATTAATATTGAAAAGCGCAAAAAAAGGGCTCCATTCAGTTGGTTTTCACCAACCTTCTGGACACCCCCTTGCGCTTTTGCTTTTAGAAAATGACAAGATTTATTTTGTAGTTTCCAGTAATGATAATTTCCCATTATTTCATCAATATCATCAAATAACCCAAATCACAACTAATTTTTTACATTTGAAATCGATGAAAGCCCTAAATAACAGTAAATACAGCGTATTTAATCAAACGATTGATTAACACTTTTCTTAACTAATCAATCATTTGATTAAAAGTACTGATAACCCTGTTGTAAAAGCGATTCTATCCTTTTCATTAGAAGAAACCTGTCGAAGAATGTGTTCTTACTTTGCAAAAAAACACGAGAACGGTTTTTAGGAGGTTAAAGCACTTACTAGACAACTACATAGTTTGAACCAAGACAATTTCGTCAATCATTGGGATCTCTTTTTTTAATAAAGCTAAGACCGTTTCTTCGATTTTATTGTCAATTTCGCAAACCGTTATCGCAGGACCATTAATTTTTGAACGCTCATTAGCCATGCGAGCAATGTTAAACCCTTTTTCATACAGAATCCCCGATAACTCTGAGATAACCCCTTTTCGGTCGGTATGACGGATCACAAGTGTCGGCCGTTCGCCGGAAAATTTTAACGGATAATCATCCATTTCCTGAACCTCCACCTTGCCGCCGCCCAAAGAACTGGCCAACACCTTTACAGTACGTGAAGCCCCTGATAATTCTATAAGAACGGTGTTAGGGTGATAACTTCCAAGCACCCTTTTCGTAAATTCATATTGTAAGCCCTGTTCTTCGGCAATTCCCTTTGCATTTGGAATGCCATCATCTAGAGTCGATAATCCCATAACACCTGCCAACAGCGCTAAGTCTGTTCCGTGTCCTTGATAGGTTTCAGCGAAGGAGCCCATTAATGAGAACCTTGCATATAATGGTTTTTCGTTCAACAGCTGGTAGGCGATATTCGCAATTCGAACAGCCCCGGCCGTATGCGAACTTGAAGGGCCAACCATTACAGGGCCGATAATTTCATAGGCACTTTGGTATTTTGCCGGACCACAGCCACTAGCTTTTTCGCTGAAAATCTTTTCTTTTAATTTCTTTCCTGTTGGAGTTCCGGCAAGACCACCTATCCCCGTTTCTCTCAACGATTCCGGCATTTGCTGTCCTACCTCATGCATCACATGGACTACCTCATCCGGAGGGATGGTGCTGACTACACCTGCTAACGCCATATCTGCCGCGGCTTGTGCGGTAATCGCATGTAAACCGTTGCGAATGATACACGGGATTTCCACCAGGCCGGCCACTGGGTCACAAACCAGCCCTAGAGAATTTTTCAAGGCGATTCCAACAGCATTTCCAACCTGCGTCGGTGTACCGCCGGCCAGCTCCACAAGGGTGCCTGCTGCCATGGCTGTGGCAGATCCGACTTCGGCCTGGCACCCGCCGGCAGCCCCTGAGATTGACGCTTTATTTGCAATAACTAAGCCAAGCGCGGAGGCAGTAAACATGGACTGGACAATTTGCTTACGGGTAAATTTTCCGCTGTCAAGAGCATGAACCAGTACAGCCGGCAAGATTCCTGCTGAGCCTGCTGTAGGTGTTGCCACAATGCGCCCCATCGCCGCATTTACCTCTGAAACCGCGAGCGCATTCGCTGCAGTATTTAATGTTGCAGGGTTGACAAACGAATTCCCATTTTCGGCATATTGGTGAAGGCGGTGCCCGTCCCCTCCTGTCAAACCGGTCCGGGACATAACGGGACTCATCGTTCCTTTACGGACAGCCTCCTCCATCACGGCAAATTGCTCAGCCATTTTTTCGAGTATCGTTTCTCTAGGATCACCTTTCAGTTGTACCTCTGTAGTGATCATTATATCCGCAATGGTTGTTCTCTCGTTTTCAGCAAGTTCCATTAATTCTCTTAAACTCGTAAAAGACATATGCTCACTCCCTTTAAAGAAAACGGTCCTTATGCCTAAAAGCCATAAGAACCGTCCCCTTTGTTTCATGAATTTTATATTGTTTGATACACCTTTTGTTTATTTTTCGGAGGTGTAAGCTCCTTCGGGATTAGCGACTCATAGGTTTCACCGTCAAGCCTTTCTACTAATTCCTTCTTCGCCTTTTCAAGTAATTCTGGGTTTTCAAGAACCGAGATAGCAGTACATGCCATTGCCTTTCCAGCTAATAGCATGGCATCATGGGCATAACTTTCTTTACCTTGTGCCACAGCCTGCCAAGTATGAAACGGTGTTCCAAACGCCCAAGTGGAAGTAACACATTGTGCTGTGGGTACATTCCAGCTAACATCGGCAACATCCGTAGAACCTCCCATAAATGATTCTTTTTCAGAAAATGGGACGATAAAGTCGGCAATCGGTCGTTCGGCTAATTGAGAAGCTCCCTGTTTCCCAACTTGTAAAGCTGCCGCACGCTTCTCCTCGTCCGTCAACGTTTCATAGATGGTTTTTGCATAGTTTATATCCTGTTCAGTAGCAAGAGAAGCTCCTATTTCTTGCATATATTGGTGCATTACCTTTTCAAGGGTCAGGTTAGGAATTAAATTATGGCAGGAACCTTGAATTTCGTAATCTACCTTCGTTTGCGTCATAAGTGCCGCACCGCGGGCACAGTCTACTACCCTGTCATAAAGCTCTTTTACTTGATATGGTTTCGGGGCACGGATTAAATACGTCACTTCCGCTTCAGCCTGAACGACGTTTGGAGCTAATCCCCCTGTATTGGTTACAGCATAATGAATCCGAGCTTCATCAATCGTGTGTTCTCTCATATAATTGACTCCAACGTTCATCAGTTCGACCGCATCTAAAGCGCTTCTTCCTAAATGTGGGGCTGCACCTGCATGGGCACTTCTCCCTTTAAATTTAAAGTGTGCATGGATAACCGCATTAGCAGTGGAGTTCATAACAGCATTCATGGTGGCAGGATGCCATGAGAAGGCAGCATCCACATCTTTGAAAAAACCGTCTCTTGCCATAAATGTTTTCCCGTATCCACTTTCTTCGGCCGGACAGCCAAAATATTGTACAGTTCCAGCAAGCTTATGTTCTTTCATATAATCCTTAACCGCTATAGCTGCCGCTAACGAACCTACTCCTAGCAAATTATGTCCGCAGCCATGGCCATTTCCATTTTTCACAATGGACTCAAACTTATTGCTGCTTGCTTGTTGACTTAGTCCTGCCAAAGCATCGTATTCACCGAGAATTGCAATGACCGGATGCCCAGATCCATAGGAGGCGATAAAGCCTGTTTCAAGACCAGCTATTCCCTTTTTTACTTCAAACCCTTCCTTTTCCATTGCTTCACAAAGCAACTCAGCTGAACGGAATTCCTCAAATCTGGTTTCAGCAAACTCCCATATTTGATCACTTAACTGTGTATACAAGGCGCGTTTATCATCTATTAAACTAGTAATTTGCTTTGATATAACCGTCATGTTTCCATCTCCTAACTTATATTTTCATTGAAAGAAGGAACCTCTTTCTTATAGCCTATTAAAAATAAAGATCCAGCACACAATAGAGCAAACATAATCAGCATAATAAAAGCAACTGTATAAGAACCGTCAAAAGCATCGACAAAAAATCCTATTAGCATTGGAGTAAGTACACCAGCGAATTGTGCACCTGTATTAATAAAACCATTTGCCGTTCCTACAACCTCTTCTGATAACATTTTTAATGGAGCCGAAATGATGAGAATAATATTAAACGACATGAATACCGTAACCACACTTTGATAGACAGCAAACATAGCGATGTTTGGCGCAAAAGCCATTAAATAAAGAAAAACCGCCGTTAATACTGCAAATATCCCTGCGATTACCTTATCTTTTCCTTCAGGTAATTTATCTAAAATATAGCCACTTCCAAGCATCGCGATAATTCCTGCAACCGCTGGAATAGCTGAAATATACCCAACGGATGTTAAGTCAAGATTACTTGCCTCTACTAAATAAGTTGGCATCCATGCCATTAATCCCCATTGGACGGCATAAATTGCAAAATATGCAATGAACAAATTCCATATAATCGGGGTTTTCAAAACCTCTCGTAAAGGTGCTTTTCTTTTGGAAGGGCTTTCAGTAATTCCTACAGTTGAACCTTTCCGCTCTTTTAAGAAAAAGACGTATAGCAAGACAAATATAATTCCAATGGCACCCGCAATATAAAAGATCATTCTCCAACCGACACTTTGCATGGATTGGGTACCAATGATTGGTGTTATTACTCCCATTATCGTACCGGAAGTGAGCATAAAGGACATGGCACGGCTCCGTTCATTTTGCGGAAACCAACTAGCAATACCTTTTGAAGCGGATGGAAAAAAGCTTCCTTCCCCAAGCCCAAAAAGAAATCGAATGAGGATTAAGGACATGAAGGACCATGCCATTCCTGACAAAATCGTGAAAACGGACCAAGCAAAAACAGCGATGATAATGATTTTTCGGAAACCAAAACGATCTGCGAGCCACCCACCCGGAATTTGCATTAAAGCATAGCCTGCAAAAAAGCTACTTAAAACAATTCCTGTCTGAGAGGCACTTAGTTGGAGATCCTTTGAAATACCTAAAATCGCATAATTCATGAAAAATCGATCAAAGTTTCCAATTGACCACCCTAAAAATAGCAAGATGATAATGACATACTTCCAGTTCTGCGATAATTTGGATACCATATAAAACCTCCTAGCTAAATTTGTTGAATTCTATTTAATTATAAAAAATTAAAACTATTCAAACAATGTTCATCCCTATATAATTAGGACATAAATTATGTGGAGTTCTACATAGTCCTATGGAGGGATTGTAAAAGTGGAGACATTGATGAAATTAAAACAATTTTTAATAGATAACAGTTGCCTTTCACATTTTCAGGTGTGGCAAAGTATAAAGGGATTAGATTTTTCACTTGTAGTATCCCATCATTTTGACAAAGAAACTCCCACACCAGAAAGATTTTTCAATGAAAATATACGTACCGATGAAACTTTCAACGATCTTTACTACCATTATTCCAATCATACAACCATTGTCATTAGAATCAGTAAAACCTCCGTACTAAACAATGAGCGAGAACTTAAACCAATCATAGATTTATATTACTTGCAAGTAATGCTAGATCGAGAAAAATATATCAGGAACAAAATGATGGAAAGTATCCGTGATATCTCCGTCCTCGAAGATTTAGATAACCTGTTAAAAAAAATATTAGAAAATGCCTTATCTGTTATTCCTGCAGCAGATATGGGAGTTCTATGGATGTACGAACCAAGCTTAGATGTGCTATTTCCTAAAGCTTGGACGGGCGGACCAAATGAAGAAATCAAAAAAATGCGGATGAAAGTTGGCGAAGGAATTATCGGGAAAACATTTAAAGATAATAAATCTTTTATTCTTACCAATATAGAGGAAATTATCTCAGAATCATCTAATATTGCATCTGATAATCTATTTCATCTGTATAATTCCGTCCAATTGGACGATTTGAAATCTATTATTTCAGTTCCAATAAAGGTGGAGGAGCGTACTTTATGTGTATTGATTGTCTACCAAAATGGTCCTTATCCCCTTTTAACGAAAGATGATCAACAACTGTTAGAAAGCTTTTCTGATCAGGTCTCGATTGTATTAAGAAATTCGAAACTCTACCAAAATCTCAAAAAACAAAATGATCTTTTAATTCAACGAGATACCATTCACAATACCTTAATAAAACTGTCGCTTCAAAGTAAAGGTTTACAAAAAATCGCTAATGAAATAAAAAAGATGATCAATCATCCATTAATGATCGTAGACTTAACGGATCATCAACAATACTCCAGTCCGACCCAATGGAAAGGGGAACTGCCTTCAGAGATAAATACAAAATTAAAAACTCAATCTTTTTTTACTGAGTCTCTTAATAGTCAGTCCTTGTATATTCACCCTATTATTGCAATTGACGTTCCGATTGGAATAATCGCAGTAGAAATGGAGGAAGATGATTTTTTTCCTTTAAATAAAATGATAATGGAACAGGCAAGTTCCGTGATTGCATTAGAGATTATCAGAAAACAAACATTAGTGGATTCTTATTATCAAAAAACAAATGATCTATTTAATGACTTCATTCAGTGCCGAGAATATAACCTGATACGAAAAAAGGCCATTGAGCTTAGAATGGATGATCATCCCTATTATATGGCAGTCACCATTCATATCCATCCTCACGCTGACTTTCACTTTCTTAATATGCAAATGCATAAACTAATTGCCCAAATCAAGAAACTTTTAGGAATCTATGTTTCAATCATTTTTGGTTATGGAAATAAAGTGACGTTGGTATGCCAATTTAATCACTATGCAGATCAGGATTATGTAAAAAAGAAACTAGAGCTTATTCATTCCAACTGGATGAATGTTCATGAAGAATCGCTAAAAATAGGGATTGGTACTTGCTATCCAAGTATGGATAATATAGCAAAAAGTTACTCCGAAGCGGATAAAGCCCTTTCCTTCCTAATCTCGAGGCAGCTTAAAAGTATTGTAAATTATCAAGATATTGGCATTAATCATCTTTTTATTCATCAACCCATGGATGACCTGAACTCGTTTGTTAATGAAGTTTTTAATCCCCTCACATCTGATAAAGATGGTACTTTGGATTTGGAACAAACCCTGCTTGCCTATATGGAAAATGATCGTCAAGCAACACAAACAGCCAAACTTTTGCATATCCATGTTAATACTTTATATCAAAGGCTAAAAAGGATCGAAGAAAAGCTTCAAATTTCCTTTTCGAACCCAGAAGACATTTTAAAAATTCAGCTTGCATGTTATTTGAGGAATTCAATAGTCTCACTTACATGACTACCGCACTTACTCGGGTTAGTCTTTCACCGTCTAGCAATTTTTCAGCTTGACAGGTACGAAATAAAGTAAAAAAGATCACACAATTTAATTTGGTGATCTTTTTTACATATAGGCATATTCCGAAAAATCTAAATACAATTACCGACAGGTTATTCCAAGATGGCAATTCCTCTGAATGTAAAAATAACTTATTAGGAAATGCATTATGTCTGATTGTTTTCGTAAGTTCACCTTTGCTGCGCATACATGTATGGAACCCGTTAACGCTAACCCATCATCTCGACAATTTTCTTCCTACCCGAAACGAGCAGACGCAGCATTACCAACACGTAATGCAATACTAATCAAACAATTGGTTAACTCGAACTCTACTAATCAAACGCTTGATTAAATAACGCATGAACCCCATTGACATATGAGTTTCTACTTGATTTCAGGAGAGGAACTTGTCGAATAAAAATGATGATTTTTTAGAATACTCCTTAAAACTGACAATAGAAACTAGTAAAGTAAACAATCTGACAAACTTCTATGATAATTACCTCCTTCCCTTAACGGAAAGAAGAGCATCAACCAACCACCCCAACATATTCAACTACACCATTCTATCACTGTTTACCAATCTAAAAACCTATCAATCTTCGATAATTTCGGGGAGTGACAGTGTATTGGTAACTGTCCACCTCAGGTGGAATCTGTCCACAAGCGGTGACAGGCACCGATTGGCACCGATCGGCACCGATCCCCTGACTCCATATTCGGATAGGATAATAGCCATAATCATGTCCCGAAGTTATGCTCAATTCCTTTCCTTTTTTATCTTCCTGCAGGACTTTTAGCTTAACTCTGTAAAAATGATTATATATTTAGAAAATTCATTTACTTATACTCTCAATTGCAAGGGCACATTTTTTGAAAGGAAGGGATTGTTTATGTTTTTACCAAGTGGGTAACAAAGGAAAGGATTTCGGAGCAGGCAGTATTTCATCTTAAAATGAAAGGGTTTACACCCAAGGAGGAACGAATGAATAAATTACTCAATATTTTTCTAAGTTTGATCTTATTGCTCTCAGTTGTACAGAATGCTGCCCTTACATCGGTTTCAGCAGCAGAGCCAACTGAAATTCCAGCACCAACTGGAGTAAGTGCTGTATCAAAAGACAGTCAGGTTGATGTAAGTTGGGATCCATTGGTTGAAGGAAAAAGAGTATTACTTGTGGGGACAGGGATCCCGGCAGATGAAAAAACAATGGCTCATTTGAAATCGCTTGGGTACTCGGTCACTTTTAAAAAGGATAACGAGGTAACGACTGAAGATGCACTTGCCTATGATGTCGTATTTGTCGGGGAATCCTCAGGATCCTCCTATATTGGCAAAAAGTTTATGAATTCCCCCGTTCCGGTTGTCTATGCGGAACCGTATGCACTGGATGATATTCATTTAAGTGATGCTTCTTCAGGCACCTTTGGAAGCTATGAAAATCAGGATTCACTTACCATCAAGGATGGCAATCATCCCCTTTCTGCCGGATTAAGCGGCACGGTTAAGGTGTATAACCAGGCTGGTAAAGTAAATTTCGGAAAGCCCGGTCAAGAGGCCATCATCATTGCTACTGCATCAGATGATCCTACCAAAGCCACGATATTTGCTTACGAAAAAGGTGCGAAAAATGTAAATGGTGACCCAGTTCCTGCCCGGCAGGTTGCTACGTTTTTATTTGCAGGTCAAGAAGACCATATGACCGAAGCCGGGTGGAATCTGGTTGACGAATCGGTCAAGTGGGCTCTTGGTATCGAAGGAAATGATTCTGTCTCAAACGTAACGTACAATCTGAAACGCAGTACCACACAAGAAGGTCCTTTTCAAACCATTGCTGAAAAAATAGAGGGAACCCAGTTCCATGATACAGGGTTAACCAATGGAACGACTTACTATTATGTCGTATCTGCCGTAACGGAGAACGGCGAGAGTGTGAATTCAAATGTCGTAAGTGCAGTACCTACTGCTCCAGATCCTTCAAACCTGCCTTCTGTACCAAAAGGATTGACTGCTCTTTCAAGAAACAGTCAGGTTGATGTAAGCTGGGAACCGAGTTCGGCCCAACAGGTAACCTACAATCTAAAACGCAGTACCACGAAGGAGGGTCCTTATCAGACCATTGCTGAAAAAATGGCAGAAACCGACTTCAGGGATACAGGGTTAGAGAATGGTCAGAAGTATTACTATGTTGTATCTGCCGAAACGAGTAGCGGTGAGAGCGCAGATTCACAAGCTATAACGGCAGTGCCTGTAGCGCCATTGCAAGCTCCGACCGGCCTTTCAGCAAGTCATGGTAATGGCGGGGTAACCATTCATTGGGAATCCGTCAATGGTGCCGAGTCTTACCAAGTCTTGCGCAGTAAACAAAAGGGCATCGGCTATGAGGTCATCAAAAACGGTGTAACGGAAACCAGTTATACAGATACCGGGATTCCCGATGGCGAGAAGTACTATTATGTCGTATCCGCCAAGAACGAAACAGCCGAAAGTGCAAATTCCCAACCGATTAACGGTGCTGCTGTATCGACGAGTGGTGTACCAGCCATTCCAAACGGTATGAACGCTACTGCCGGTGATGGCAGAGCTGCATTAACCTGGTCCGCTGTATCTGGCGCAGATTCCTATACCATCAAGCGCGGTGAGTTTAACAGTGGTCAATATGAGGTCATTGCTAAGAATATACACTCTACCGGTTATCAAGATATAGGTCTTACAAACGGTGATACCTATGATTATGTGATTTCCGCTGTCAATGAGCAAGGGGAAAGTTTAGGCTCCGAACCCATCGCCGTTACGCCTGCGAAAGTAACGGTTGTAGCGAAAGAAGGCGGAGACTTTAAAACGATTCAAGAAGCCATTGATGCTGCACCTGATAACAGTACGAAACGGCATGTTATTTTTATAAAAAATGGTGAATATCGTGAAAAGCTTACGATCCCTAAGAGCAAAACCAATCTGAGTTTTGTAGGAGAAAGTAAGGAAGGAACCGTACTTGTTTATAATGATAATGCAAATACGCCTGGGCCAGACGGCAAACCATTAGGCACTTCCAATAGTTCAAGTATCTTTATCTATGCCAATGATTTTATTGCCCAAAATTTAACTATCCAGAACGACTCCGGTCAAGGAACAGGTCAAGCAGTTGCCGCTTATGTAAGGGCAGATCGTCTCTATTTTGAAAACGTGCAGTTTTTAGGATACCAGGACACATTATATGCCCATACGGGAAGACAGTATTATAAAAACTGCTACGTAGAAGGGGATGTGGATTTCATTTTTGGCGGAGCCACAGCCATGTTTGATACCTGTCACCTTCATAGTAAGCGTACAGGTAGTAAGTTAACCGCTGCTAGTACCGATCAAGTCACACCGTATGGGTATGTTTTTTTAGATTCAAAAATCACCTCAGATGAAGACGTAACCAATGTGCATCTCGGGCGACCTTGGCGTCCTTATTCAGCTGTCACCTATATTAACACCGAAATGGATGCATCGATTGTTCCTGACGGATGGGATAACTGGGGGAAAGTTGAAAACGAGAAAACAGCCAGATATTCAGAATACAATAACATGGGGCCAGGGGCGGACCCGAAAAAGCGGGATCCATGGACCACACAATTAACGCCGGAGGAAGTGAATCAATACACGGTGCAAAATGTGATGAAAGGATCTGACGGCTGGGATCCTGAGAAAATCGGGATTATCCCATTATCACCACTGTCAGCACCGATTATTTCACTCGATCAACAAGATTCCATTGTCAATACACCAAGCTTTACCATTACAGGTCAAGTGGATAAAGAAGCAGCCGTGTCTGTCAATGGGAAGGAAATTTCCTTACAAAAGGATGGAAGCTTCAGCACGACGGTGGTGCTGAATGATGGTTTGAACACTATTACAGTGGAAGCTGTAGATGCAGCAGGGAATCAGGCTATTCCTGCAGTGTTAAAAATTGTTTATGATCATGAGAAACCCGTAATATCCATCGATGATCTTAAAGGAGAAAAAAACGGGAATCACTACAATGTAATCTACAATCCGCTGCCGATTACAGGGAAGCTGAACGAAGCAGGAACAGTTATGGTGAATGGTGAGAAAGTAAATGTATCGGAAAAGTTGACGTTTAGTACAAAAGTCATTTTAAAGCCGGGGTTAAATAACATTACGATTACCGCTGTTGATCAGGCAGGGAATGAAGCCGAATCTGTCACAATCAATGTGGTTCCAAAAGGAAATGCTGTGCCAGACGGTCCCGTCAAGATTATCAAAAGTGAAACAACAAATGCAAATACCGTTGAAGTTACTTTTAGTAGCAAGCTAGAAAAATTTGATGCTAGTGATATTGAATTGCAAACGGCTACGAACGATTGGGCAGCTCTCAATCCTGGCTTGAAACAATTGATGACAGTGGAAAGCATTACCACAAAGGTGAATAAGGATAACCATACCGTAGCGGTGATCAAAACGAAGGAAGCCTTTCAAGAAGATGGATCCATTACGCTGCCAAAAGTTGAAGATCCGTTTCATATTCAATATTTGAATGCCGACTATTATACCGGGGATCGTACGCAGGACATTAAGCATGCGGATGCCCTCTTAACCTGGCAGATGGATCATGGCGGCTGGTTTAAAAACTGGGTGGAAAAATATAAACGGCCATGGGACGGGAAAGAACCGAAATCTGAATGGTATTCGACTAATCATGGTGAACTAGGGACGATTGATAATGATGCAACAACAAACGAGATTCTCTTTTTAGCTCTGATGTATAAAGAAACAGGTGATGCTCGTTATAAGGATTCCGTTTTAAAAGGAATTGATTTTTTACTAGAGATGCAGGTTGATGCCGGCGGCTGGCCGCAGGTCTATCCGGCAAGAGGCGGTTACTCAGATTATGTGACCTTTAATGATAATGCGATGGTTCGCGTTATGAGTGTATTAACGATGGTTAAAGAAAAGAAGTATCCGTTTAATTCCGATATAGGTGACGAGCAACTTTCTGAGCAGATTGATGATGCATTGGGCCGTGGGCTGGATTATATGTTAAAATCGCAAATTAAGGTAGATGGTGAAGTAACCGCATGGTGTGCTCAGCATGACCCAGTGACGTACGAACCAAAAGGGGCTCGTGCGTATGAACATCCTTCAATCTCTGGTTCGGAATCTGTAGGGATTGTCCAGTATTTGATGTCACTGCCGAATCCTTCAACTGAGGTTCAGGCTGCCATTCATGGAGCTCTAAATTGGTTTGAAGAGGTAAAATTGGCGGGAACGAAGTATGTATCAGGCGATCCAAATGGGCAATATTTCTACCCGGACGAAAACAGCAATACGTGGTACCGCTTCTATGAAATTGGTACCAATCGCCCGATTTTCTCAGGAAGAGACGGTGTCATTAAACACAACATCTTAGAGATTGAAAAAGAAAGAAGAGACGGCTACCGCTGGGCAGGAGAATGGCCGCAAAAATTATTAAATATCGCCAACACAACTGGCTACTACGAAAACAGAGTATACGTAGAAGTCGTTGGGGATCAGTCTAAAAACGCCGCAGGCGAATCTTTGGAAATAGGAAACTTATATAGAATAGAGGCCTCTGCTTCCGGTTCTACAAGCAAGTAACATTTTCATTTTCAATACAAACTAATCTGGAGAGATGAGGCATGAGAACTGTTTGATTCTTGTGCTTCATTCTCTTTCTGTATGAATACGAACAGTGCCTGTCCCTGTTTGCTAAGGATCCCTCCCTTTTTTCGTATCCTGAAATATCCACTTTAAGAAGAACGTTGTATGTCCGTTCTTTTAATCGCAGGTTGGCACTCTTCTCTATTTCCTAATACAACCAACACAACCGTCCCCCTATATTAACTCTTATACTTATAAAAAAACAAATCGCAATCTATGGCTACTTGTTCCAATTTGAATCAAATTTTACCCTTTTAAATCTATTTTTCTAAGTTAAATTCAATTTTCATGAATTCGAAGGTTTTCCGAGAATGGATTATGGTAGAGCTACCTAGGAATAAATCGGAAGCGCGCTGCCCTGAAGGGTTTTACCAGTGGAGAGCTTTGACGGATTAGTTGTACAATATCAAACCATGATCCATAAGATTGTCCAATCGTTGCACATTTATAAAGATGAAGATGAATTCATAAAAAAGAAGTGTTGTTGCAAACACTTCTCGATGCAGCCCCAACCGTCAGAGTGGTGGTTGTCAATGTGGAATATTTGTGAGAACCACCCTTTTGCTTGCTACGGCGCGGGGTGGTTTTCCTGTTTTCTAGTACGTTGTTCCGAAAGAAATATGCACTAACTTCACGCACAATCCCCTTCAGAAATTCTCGTAAGATTTCAAGAAAAGTTTCCAGTATTATCCCCCCTTCCCTCAATGAAGGAAAAGAAGATCGACAACCCGGCCACCCAACAATATTCAGCTGAAACTCCCTTCTATCACTATTTAGCTTTCTAAAAGCCTATCAATCTTTTGACAAAATCCGGGGAGTGACAGGCACCGATATTTAGTCTTTCACCGTCTAGCAATTACCAGCCTTGAAATTATGGTTTCCAGAAACAGCAATAACTGCAGATGCTGTTTCAACTTAGATCTGAATGAAACGAGCCAGTGGGGCAAATTTTACTTTTGCCTCAGGGCTTTCAATCAAAACTGCTATGAACAATCATTAACGTGATTACCATCCAACATGTTTTCATATTAGTAAGAATATATTTATTTAATGTTTCCAAGTCTTTTAATCTACCAAGGATAGTAAGAGGGGGAAAGAAATGTTATATACAGACGAGTTTTTGGAGAAGTTACGGATGGAAGGCGATCCAGTAACGGACCGAATAATTGGAGAATTGTTCAAGAATAGTCAGGTTGGTTCCGTAAATAAATTGTTGAAGCAATTAATGTACAATGACCAAGAGTATCCGGAAGAGCTGCCAGATACCATAGAATTTTGGCTCAAGGATACTGCTTATTGCCCAGACGGAGTGGACTTTGCCAGAATAAGAAACGCAACTGATTTATTTCGAGAACATGGCATTGCCATCACCTTCTTATTATCAACATCCTCACTTGTGAATTGTTACGCAGCACGTAAAGGTGTAAAGGTCCTTACATTCAGTTATCGTTTAGGTCAGGATGCATACCGCAGGATAGCAGAAACAGGGCAATTTGTTCTTCATGTCATGGCGCCAGGCGGACTTGAACCCGGGGGACAAGGTATCAAAGCTATTCAAAAAGTCCGTTTAATGCATTCAGCCATTCGGCACTTGGTTCAAAAGACCGGCAGATGGGATGAAGAAGAAAATGGCATCCCCATCTGTCAGGAGGATCTGCTAGGTACCCTATTAACTTTTTCCATTGTCATCATAGACGGGCTTCGCCATTTAGGTATGAAAGTAACAGCAAAACAGGCGGAAGATTACCTATACTTTTGGAAAGTCGTCGGAATCATGCTGGGAGTTCGGAAGGATATTATCCCAGAAACCATGGAAGAAGCAATTCAGTTGGAAAAAATGATTAAAAAAAGACATCATGGACCGTCTCCTGAAGGGGTCCAGATGACCCGTGCCCTACTTGATTTTCATGCACACCTCATTCCCGGTCAGATGTTTGACAACATAATCCCTACTCTAATTCGAGAAACCGTAGGGGACGACATAGCAGACTGGATGGAAGTTCCGCACTCCAATTGGCAAAACCTTATGAAATACAAAGAGCTAATGGGTTTTTTCCTTGATTCGGACTATACAGGCTTTTTTGGAAGTATGGTAAACCGGCTTGGGTTAGCCTTAATTAAGCGCCAATCACTTGCTATGACTGATTATGAATATACTCCATTTCTCATACCAACCGAACTGCGAAAGGTTTGGGGAATTGAGGAAAAAATAGTATAACAATAAAACAATACCGGGATTATGTGTAAATTACATAATCCCCTTTTTGTTAATCTGTTTAGCACCAAATATCATTAATCGCTTATCCTCTCCTATTAGTTATTAAAATCTGCCAGTGCTTTCGGCAAAACATAGGCGATAGCAAAGAGTATTATGACAATCATTAAAATATTAGTAAAACTTGAAGGCCTCAGAGAGTTTCAATATAAATGGGAGGTCTAGGACTGCTTTCCCTCCCAATTTTTAAAATTTGATAAAATACCCATCCTAAAAAAAAGTTTACAAATTGTTGTTTAACATAGTCATAAAAATGGAATGAATTTTTACTATTTCCCCCATTTTACTGTTCCATTCTATTTCTAAAATTAAAACTTTCGTCATTACCCTTCGAGCAGATAATTGATAGTTCCACTTTAATCTAGCTTTTACGACATTTTATTTAATAAAATTAAGTAATTTGAATGAATGACTCTTTCAATATTCCCCCAATTTACATTATTTTTAAGCCGCATTAAAATTTGAATTAGTCATATATTAACTCCCTATTTATTTAATTTTTCGCTTCAGCACTAAAACCTACTAACATCAATGACAGTTATCCTACTTTCAAACTACTAATCTCTCAATCATTTATGTAATGAAAATAAAAAACTTATAGATTCTAGGATCAAGTAAGTTTTCTATTTAATAATATAAAAAGGGGTACACTTATGAAGAAAAGTAAAAAGTATGTATTTAAGGTAATGTCCACCGCCGCTTTAACCTCATTAATTTTTTCATCATCATTTACTGTTTTTGCAGAAAGCAATGACACAACACCACAATCTCAAACGATTGGTCAAACTGCGGAACAAGGAAGGCCTTTATTTTTTAATAAAGATAAGGAAGAAACCAGTAAAGATGATTTGTATTCTAAAGACTTTAAAAAGGAAGGTTCGGCTAAACCATATAACCCAAATGATAGTGTTCGTTTAATCGTAGAAGTTGAACAACCAACAGAAATTGATAAAAACGCAAAAAATAAAAAAACATTATATAAGCAAAAGCAAGACAAAGTAATTGATGAAATCTCAAAGAAAAATAAATCTAAATCAAAATCTCCTACAAGAGTAAAGCATCGTTTTTTTGAAGGGTTTAATGGATTTAGTTTAGAAACCGAGTTTCAGAATATTAAAGGTATCCAGTCTATTCCAGGGGTTACGAATGTACATATTGCAAACACATTCCAGCCAACTATGGGAGCAAGTAAGGAATTGGTACAAGCCCAAAAAGTATGGAACGAATATGGTTATAAAGGTGAAGGCTTACTTGTAGCAGTTGTTGATTCCGGTATTGATTACACGCACAAAGATATGAAACTATCTGATAAAGCAAAAGAAAAAGAAAAATGGACTCAGGCAAGCATCAATTCTAAATTTCAAGAGACAGAAGTAAACGAAGTTTGGTATACCGATAAGGTACCAACAGGTTATGATTGGGCAGACAACGATACAAATGTCATTCCTGGACCAGATGGAAGTTCTCATGGTACGCACGTTGCTGGTACTGTTGGCGCAAGCGGAGATGAAACAAATGGTGGTGTAGAAGGGATTGCACCAGGCGTTCAGCTATTAGCTGAGAAGGTATTTTCAGATAATGGCGGAGGAGCCTATGAGGATGATGTTATCGCAGGAATCGAACATGCTGTTACAATGGGTGCAGATGTTATCAACATGAGTTTAGGCGTTGATTCAGGCTTTGTAAGTGAAGAAGATGTTCCTATTCAAAAAGCTATTCGTGTGGCAACAGAAAATGGTACCCTTGTTGTCGCAGCAGCTGGTAATGCATCATACAGTACAAAAAATAATCTAATTTTCTCTTCTTTAAATCCATATGCAGAAAATCCCGATATTGGAGTAGTAGGTTCACCATCGATAAGTCCATATGCCGTATCTGTTGCTTCCTATGAAAATTCAAAAATTCATTTTAATACTTTAGCTGATGCAATTGGTTATCAGCTTCCTTACCAAGATCAAACGCAATATAACTTTAAGCTATCAAAATCTTTATCACCTGATCAAAGTTATGATCTGGTATATGTAGGTAACGGACTTAAAAAAGCCGATTATTTGGATCAAAATGGTCAACCAAAAGTAAAAGGTAAAATTGCAGTGATCAAACTAGAGGATCAATATTCCCACTATTCAACTTTGCAATTTGATGCGGAACGTTATGGAGAAGCTATAGCCGTTATGATTATTCCACCAGATAATATGGCAGACTACCCATACCTCGGCTTAAGCCCTTATTCCATTCCAGCAGCTACAACCGGAAAAGCGGTTGGTCAAGAATTGATCAATAAACTTACAAGTGGTGAAATGGTTCAGATGAAATTATCAGGCGGCACTTGGATAGAAAATGGAAAGAAAGACTTGATGTCGGATTTTTCATCCATTGGTTCCCCGCATACTTTAGATTTTAAGCCAGAGATTTCTGCTCCCGGTGGAAATATCTATTCCACTGTACCAGGAAATGACTATGAAGTAATGAGCGGAACATCCATGGCAACGCCTCATGTTGCAGGCGGTTCAGCATTGTTACTGCAGGCACTTTATGAAAAAGGATTGCCACATTCAGAAAATACGGTTTTAAAAGCAAAACTAGCACTAATGAATACAGCAAAGGTTGTTATGGATCCACGAACAAATGGTGCTGTACCGTATTCACCAAGAGTACAAGGATCTGGATTAATGCAAATTCAAAATGCCATTCATACACCAGTCATTGTCACAAGTAGAAACACGCCTTTAGAACAAGCAGGAGCTGTTGCTCTAAAAGAAATGGGTCAAAATACAAGTTTTAAATTAAACGTTGAAGCATTTGATACTCGTAAAGGTATTAAAGATGATATTGAATACCTTGTTTATGTTGATGTGCTAAAAGATAAGACTGAAATGAAAGAATTTGATTTAGACAATGATGGTACTTTGGACTCCAAGGAGTATCTAACCTTAACAAGTGACCGTATTAATGGTGTAAATGTCACTGTGAATGATAAAAAAGTAACACAAACAGAAGGAGCAGCTATTAAAATTAAACCCGGTCAAACAAAAACGCTAACAGTTAATGTAGCTTTACCGGATTCATTAAAGAAAAATAGTTTTGTAGAAGGGTTTGTCCGCCTGGTCCCAGTAGTAAAAGACCAAGATAAAGCCGTACCTTTATCCATTCCTTATATGGGCTTCTATGGAAAATGGGACGAGCCACAAAATATTGACCCTGCAGCATGGGAGAAAGATGCATTTTTAGGCTATACCGCCCTTTGGGATGATACATCAGAACGTTATCCAATGGGATATGATCCCGCTACAGGAAGATTTAATCTTAATCATATTGCTTTCTCGCCGAACTTCTTTACTAATGGTGTCTATTCTACTTTTACTACTTTACGTAATTTACAAAAAACCGAAATGTATATCGAAGATCACTCCGGAAATATCATTCAAAATTTAGGTGACTTTAGCGAATATACCGGTAAACCATGGAAATTCGGAAAAAATATTATGGCATATGGTGATTATCGATTTGGCGGATATTTATGGGATATGAAGGATAAGTCTGGACAGTTTGTACCTGATGGAGTTTATCAATATGTGATTAAAACGACATTAGATTACACTAATGCAAAACCCCAGGTTGTGAAAATGCCAATTAAAGTCGACTCAACTGCTCCAACAATTTCTGATATCCAAGTAACGCCAAAGGATGGAAAATATGAAATTTCCTTTAAGGCAAAAGATAATGAAAATGGAAGTGACTTTTTAGGAGCTGTCCTTTGGGTTGATGGACAATATAAGGATATAGCTCCAGGAGAAAGCTCTTTAATTGTAAATAATGAACCAAAAAGTGTAGTCGTCTTAGCGGCAGACTATGCCTATAATCAATCGTACGCAGTTTGGGGAGATCCAAGCTATGTTAATCAAGACATGATCATTTCTTTTATCTATGTAAGTCCGACTCAAAATATTAACAAAAATAATCCAGCACAAATTATTAGTTACGCGTCAAACAGAATAGACTGGACAATTAATATTAAAGATGTAAATGGAAAGATAGTCGATTCATTTGAAGTGAAAAATGAACACACACTTCGAACCCAATGGACACCTAAATCGGATCTGCCAGATGGTACGTATTACATGTCGGCTGATCTCGTTACAAAAAGTGGCCTTAAAGCGACAACACAGCCTGAACAAATAACAGTTCAACAACAGCCATAAAACCTTCATTTAATTTAAGAAAAAGCTATCGCTCCTATTTATTTTAGGAATTTGATAGCTTTTTTCTTTTGCTCTAAAAAAGTGCATTCTTGTTATGTAAAGCACTTTTATCTTAGTAACCATTATATGCATCTAATCCGTTAGGTTTTTTTAAACTCCGACGTTAAGTTGTCGCTGCAGAAGAAGCAGCCGCTTGGTCAGCCTTCACACAATCAATTGCAACAACAAGTGCAATCATAATGGTCTCCATCTCTTCATCCACTATTTGAACCTTGTAGCTATCTCCCCAAGTGAACCATTCCTTGCTCACTGTACCTACAACTTCACCATGCCGTATTACCTGAAAATCCATATCCCACCAATTCCCATGTACTACAATGCCCGCCGCCTCAATGGTATACTGTGCTTTAAGGAAGGAAAACTCCTTCTTAATCGTTACTACCTCTCGTCCATTCACCTCAACCAAAAACTTCGGTAAAAAATTAAACGCCTTTTTCGTAACACGTGCAACTTCATCTCTGGTGGTATTCATAATGGAGAAGGTCTTGGGAATTTGCATAAAACTGCCCTCCACGTAATAAACATCCTTCTCCTGCTGATCTTTTACTGTAAATTTACCACTAAGACTGAATACCTTCTGTTTTATATAAAGCTGCTTCATAGTAAACCTCCCTCGATTTGATTTCGTAAAATGACATTATCATAGCTTCATCAATGGTATTATATATATGGTAAAAAGGTCGAACATGATTCCTATCCGGAGGGGCGAATGAAATTGTTGATTATCATAAGTTTTTTAGTGTTTGCTTTACTCGGAGGATACATCATTTTAAGAGCAAGTGGCACAATTATTTTTATCGGTTTTCTCTTAGGATTAGCTGTCATACATTTGGGGATCTGGAAAAAGAATGGCCTGGTGATAATACTTGGAGTGGTGATAATGATACTTTCATTCTTATTACCTAGTTTGTTGTTTTTCAACTGGTAAACCTGGATAAACTCAGGGATGGTTCTAGTTGTACAATAAACCACCGGAACGCATCCCTACTCCTCTTCGAACTAAGTAGCGGTCTGACCCAAATTTAGATTCTTCCATTAAGTATTTGCTTTCGATACTGAACGACGGTTAGTAGTTTATAACCTCTAAGCATTGGAATCATGTTTTCTAGCATCTTAACCGCTTCATCCTTTTTCCCTTCATAAACGGCTTTATCCAATTCCAGCATGTGTAAAAAGAAGGTATCCGTAATCCTCTCTTTATTTTGTTTGAATGCTTCCACATTCCCTTCGTTGATGGCGATATCGGCCAAAGCGTACCACTTTGTCTTGTGCCCACCCATTTGTGCAAGAAGATCTTTTGCTTTATCGTATTGTTTCCGCTCCATTAGCAGCATAATTTCGGAGTATAGCCTTGATTTTTTGGAACGGATTTTTCTTGCTGCACGCTCGGCTTCTAAGAGCTCTCCTTGCAGGAAATGATATAGAAATTTCATATATGGAGCCTTTGACTTTTTTAAATGCTCCATAATCTTTTCAGCATCTTTTCCAAATAATAGAGGGTTGCGTAGCAGAACAAAAATAACCTTAAGGATTAATACAACATACATAATCCAAATTGGAACTTGGAAAATTCCCATCAAAAGGGCAAACACAAAAACAAATAGTAAAAACCAAATCATAAAATTCTCCATTCATAGTTTTTTGTACTGGGTTAACGCCAAAATTCTAAGGGAGGATTATCCCTTCATTAATTAGCACTAGCTAATCTATTAGAAATTGATTAACTTTATTATTGTTTATTATCTTATTCTACCAACAAAATTTTCCAATTTAAAGTTTAGAAGGATGATTTTTTACAGTCAAAGAGCCTCTCTTTATCAAAAGAGAGGCTCAAATTATACTTATTTAGAAAAATATTTTACATGGAGAAAGTTACTACAAGTCCCGCGCAGTCATTTTCACTTTTCGCCCAACCAATACCCAATACAGGAATAGGCTGATAGCGGTAATAAGTACGAGAACAAAAAGGATATTACTAAACATGGAAGCGTCCGGTTGGCTTAAATACCCAAGTATATTGGAACGCATAGCGGAATGGTCCATCATCGCGGCAGTATAGGCAATTCCAATTGACATCGCAACATTTAGTGTTAAATTATAAAATCCAATGGCTGTCCCCGATTTGTCTTTTCCAATCGTGCTAATACATGATTCTAGCATTGGTGCGTACATCAACGCGAAAGAACTCGAGAATACAATCATGGATAGGACAAAGACAATGACGGAGGTATTTACAAAGAAACCGCCCAACAACAAACTGCCGATCATTCCAGTCATGGCGATCGTGATACATTGTCTGCTTCCGAGCACCTTTGCAATTTTTCCAGAAAGCGCTCCTACGATCGCAGCCAATAAATACGCTGGAATCAATAATAGTGAAATCGTATCCAACTTTAGGCCATAAAGCTTTTCTAGCAAAAATGGAAACAAGAAAATATACGCTAATTGGACTGAATAAATCACGAAAGCAACTCCGAGTAATGAGATAAACTGCTTATTTTTAAAGAAAGCTATCCCAATGAATGCTCTTGAATTCTTGCTGATATAAGCAAGAAATAAAGCAACCGCTACCACAAATGCTAGAAGATAAACCCAATTGAAATCGGTAATATACAACAGCAGGGAAGCAGCAATACCTGCAACCAGGAATAATCCTAATACATCCACATGACTGTTTTTCGTCTCTTCCTTAGGCAGGTATTTCAAAATAAACGGAAGGGTAAAGAGAGTGACTAATGGAACTAGAAAAAGAGTTGTCCAATGAAAATACGTAGAAACATAGCCCCCCGTTAATGCACCGATAACCTGTGATAAAGCAAAACTGCTTGTACTCAACCCCAAAAACTTCTTTTGTTCATGTACAGGCAAATGTTTGGTAACGAAGATCACATATAAGGTTTCAGCTGAAGCCAAACCTGCTGTTTGGATGATTCGTGAAACAACTACGAGTAAAAAAGAATGTTGAAAAAGAAAGCCCATTACGGAGCCTACACAAATTAAAATAATCCCGATGGTTAAAAGCTTTCGAATACTAATGGAATCCGCCAAAGCAGCGTAAACCACTGCTCCAATTCCAATGACTAGCCCAGCTAAGGTTGCCTGCCAGCTCACTGTTGTGGCGGAAATATGAAAATCCTTTGCCATATCGATAGAAACAATTTTAAACGAATTATCAATGATTAAACATAATAGAAATAACAGAAGCATCACAGGCACAGCTTTCTTAACACTATATTCCTGAGTTTCCGTTATGGTCGCATTTGCGCTAATGGTGGTCATTGTCGTTTCCCTCTCTTTTGATCAATGTCTATATCTCGTTCGTATACCTCTGGCATTATTCTTGCCTCTTGTCGTACTCAACTGCTTATTGTCATGCGCTTAAGCAAGTTCTAAGGCGATTTCCATCATATTGGTGAACGCAACTTGTCGTTCTTCCGGCGTTGTTTGTTCATGACGAATCATATGATCACTTACCGTTAAAATCGTAAGCGCGTTAACCCCTGCATAGGCAGCATTCATATAAAGACCAGCTGTCTCCATTTCCGCACAAAGAATGCCCATTTTACGCCACTTTTCCACAGCTGTTTCATCGGCGTTATAAAAAATGTCGCTTGTTAGGACATTTCCAACATGAACAGGGAGTTCCTTTTGATCTGCTACCTTTTTCGCTTTTTCTAATAATGCAAAGGAAGCAATATTGGAAAATTGTCCAGGGAGATTGTACTGATGTACGTAACGTGAATCGGTTGAAGCTCCCATAGCAAAAACAATATCATATAGGTTCATATGATCCTGCATTGCACCGCAAGTACCAATTCGAATCAAGTTTTTCACACCAAATACGTGGATTAGTTCCCAAGAATAAAGGCTCATACTCGGCATACCCATTCCGGTACCCATAACGGATATTTTTCTTCCCTTATACGTTCCTGTGTACCCAAACATATTGCGGACAGAATTGAATTGGATTGCATCCTCTAAATAGGTTTCTGCAATGAATTTTGCTCTTAATGGATCCCCTGGCAAAAGGATCGTTTCTGCAATCTCTACTCCATTTGGTTTAATATGCGCGGTTTCTTTATGTCCGTTTGTATTCATCTGTACTCTCTCCTTTTATCCTGTTTACTTGTAGTCTGTCCAAGGATAGCGAAAAAACTTCCACTTGTTTCCGCTTTCAATTCATTGTACAAAACTCATCCAAAAATATAAAGTGTTGTTTAGTTGTATAAAAACTTGTATATATAATTACAATAAAAAGAATAGCATACTATTATTTGGTTCACAACTACCTTGTTAAAAAAAATATGTCTTTTTTGTAACAAAAAAAAGCAATTTCCCATCCTGATTTTGGTGGGAAATTGCTACGTATTTACAAACTCTATCACTGTCTCTATTTAGCTGCATTAATGGTTATTTGGCTAGATTCTGTTGGAATATAAAATTTATTATAAATAACAGGATATTTATCACTTATATAGACGCTTTCAACGATTAAATCACAATCTTTATCGTTAGCTATCTCATATTTTAGTGAAGGGATGGAGTCGGAACGTCTAAGTTCAATGGTCGCAGAATTTGCAAGCTCGTATACTTTTTTGTCGATCATATCTAATAATTGTTGTTCATCTTGTAAATCTAAATTTAATTCCGAAACGGCTTCGATAGCCATGACTGTAAAAGCAAAGGCTACGGCTTGATCATTTCTCTTATACCAACGTTCAATCGCAACAACGGCGGTCATATTCCGCTTTAGAACCTGCTTGGCGTAATCCGTAATGAGTTCAATTCGAAATTGCATTTCGACATCATCAATTTTCCCTGAAAGGCATTTATATATGGGGTTTCCCAGTTTTTCTAAGCCAGTCATGTTTTTATTATGATGAAATTTTGTAATAAAATTTCCTTTTCCATGGATATTCTTAACCAAACCATCTTCCTGCAATCGTGATAATGCGTGCCGCAGTGTCATCCGACTGACGCCAAAAAGCTTGGCCAATTCCGGTTCTGTTGGAAGTCTGCTGTCAGGAGGAAACGTTCCATCCATAATAAGTTTATACAATTTATCATAAACAATCGCAAACAATGGCCGCTTGGTTTTCTGAAGATCCTCTGGTTTTATATTCATTCTTTACACACCTTTAACTAAACTATTGGCCTGATTATGATTAATAACAACTAAACTATAAACTATTTTCCGCTCATTAATCAACTACCCCTGTATACCGCAGGGACGGTTCTCGCGGTTTCATAACAGGTACATCCAGCAATAAAAGCCATCAGAACCGTCCCTATAATCCTAAAACTTTTACTATACCAAAATTTACATCTACTAAATAGAAGAAAAAACTACTTATTTTTTTAAAAAGTCAGGTATTTCCATGTGTTATAGTTTTCAAAATATTATGATAAATTAAAACGATATACAGGCTTTTACCCCTGTGTGAAATTTATAGATTAAAAAAGGAGGAATGTATAAAGTGAAAAAAAGGGCATTAGCAGTAACTGTATTAATCATACTCTCCCTTATTACTGTTACAGTCGTTGGAGCAAAATCGTTATATGTAACAAAACCAGTGCCAAAAGAGGAACGACATTCTATTTCTGAAATTGTCCATCCAAATAGTCAGTGGGAAAAGGTAGCTGTTGGAAGTGGATTTATGGAGGGCATTAATTTCGACCGCAGCGGGAATATTTGGATGGTTAGTCCGCCTACAGGTGAAATTATTAAGGTCGAAAACGATAAGCTTTCAATCGTGGAAACATATGCAGGGGACCTCCCTGTAGGGACAAAGTTTCACAAGGATGGACGCCTTTTTATCACCGATGTTACGGGAAAACTTTACGCTTATGACCCTGTTACGAGAGAGCGTACAACCATTGTGGATTCTTACAATGGCAAACCTTTAAATGGCTTAAATGACCTCGTATTTGACCAATCTGGCGGACTTTACTTTACAGAGCCAATGGGATCGAGTGCAACAAAACCAATAGGCCGTGTTTTCTACCTGCCGCCGAATAGTAAAGAACCCATACTCTTTCAAGAAGGTATTGCGTATCCTAATGGAATTGCGATATCAGCAAACGGTCAACGTGTTTATATCTCTGAATTCGCTACAAATCGAATTATCTCTGTGCCTTCAAAAGAGGCTAAAGACGCGCGTGAAACACCATTTGTCTTTGGTCTATTTGAAGGCGGAATCGGTCCAGATGGTTTGGCCGTCGATACAGAGGGAAATCTTTATGTAGCCCATTTCCAGGCTGGCGAAATAGTCGTACTTGATGCTAGTGGATTTAAATACGGTACCATTCGCTTGCCTAAGGATGCGGAGACTTTTACCACCAATCTCACTTTTCATAATGGATACCTTTATGTAACAGAGTCATTTAAAAATGAAGTCTGGCGAATTAAGGTCAAAAAGGAAGGGTTGCAGCCTTATGGGTTGCAATAGCTATCAAAGCAAATATATTCAACAAACCGCTGAGTATTATCCCAGCGGTTTGTTATTTTTCGTCTCACTGGTTTAAGTTTAAACGATTTGGCGATCCCAGTGGCGGTGAGCAGAAATAGCTTCCACAAAATTCTCTGCAAACTCTCTCATATCATCTCCAATTACAACGCCGGGACTGTTAATCAAATTCCCCGCTTGCAGCCATTTTATGCCTTCGTGTGTGGCACCAATCGGCTTGAAGTGAGAGAATGCCTCGTTAATAAAATAGGCTGCGTTTTGGTTAAACTTCTTACATTCAATGTTTCCGCCAACCGCATAGATGGCATCAAATAATACGGAATCCACCGTTAAAAAAGTATGGTTAACTTCGAGCTCTGTCCCAACAGAACCTTTGCATGTTCCGAGCTTATCGCTAATGATTTCAACTTGGATGCCTTCTGCTTTTAGGGCGTTCAATACTTCCGATACATCAGCACCGTTATAACCGTTGCTAATAATCACACCTACTTTACGTGTTTCAGGTCGTTTCTTTGTATTTATCTGGCTAAGTGCTGGAGATGATTTCATTACTTCTGATTCTGAGACTTCTCCTTGAGGCGGGGTTGCACCGATTCCATCCGCAATGGCCGTTGAGAGCTCTAAACTAACGCTCGCAAACATATCGACTACTTGCTGCTGCACATATTTACTCTTTACTTTTCCAAGCTCAAAACGGAACGCATCAAGGATGTGCGCTTTTTCAGTATTACTCATACTGTTCCAAAACAGTCTAGCTTGAGAGAAATGATCTTTAAAGCTTTCGCTGCGGCTTCGTACCTTTCTGCTTTCTATTTTTTCCTGATAATGAACATACCCACCTTCTTCTTCACTTGCGGGAATAGGTGTATTTGATGCTAGTGAATTTTTATGATAGCTAACTTTCCCTTTGTTAATAGTTTGACGTCCAAAGCCATCACGCTGATTATTATGGAACGGACAAACAGGTCGATTAATCGGCAGCTCATGAAAGTTTGGTCCTCCAAGGCGAATTAATTGTGTATCTGTATAGGAAAATAAGCGGCCCTGAAGCAAAGGATCATTCGTGAAATCGATACCTGGTATAATATGACCTGGGTGGAATGCTACTTGCTCCGTTTCAGCAAAAACATTATCGACATTACGATTCAATGTCATTTTTCCAATGATTTTTACCGGTACTTCTTCCTCTGGCCACAATTTTGTGGGATCGAGCACATCGAAATCGAATTTAAATTCATCTTCTTCATCTATCATTTGGACACCTAATTCATACTCAGGAAAATTGCCACTTTCAATGGATTCCCATAAATCACGGCGATGGAAATCAGGATCTTTTCCTGAGATTTTTTGCGCTTCATCCCACACTAATGAATGAACGCCCAATATAGGCTTCCAATGAAACTTTACAAAACGTGCTTTACCTTGATGATTAACAAACCGGAAGGTGTGAACACCAAACCCCTCCATCATACGAAAGCTTCGTGGAATCGCACGGTCTGACATATGCCACATAATCATATGGGCAGTTTCTGGATTGCTCGCTACAAAATCCCAAAATGTATCGTGAGCCGTTGCTGCTTGTGGAATCTCATTATGAGGCTCAGGTTTGAGAGCATGCACTAAATCTGGAAATTTTATCGCATCCTGAATGAAAAAAACCGGAATATTATTTCCAACTAAATCATAATTTCCTTCTTCGGTGTAAAATTTTGTCGCGAAGCCACGGACATCCCTAACGGTCTCAGCTGATCCTCGTGAGCCTGCAACAGTAGAAAACCGGACAAACACAGGCGTTTTAACGGATGGATCCTGCAAAAATCTTGCCTTAGTATACTCTTTCATTGACTCATACACTTCAAACTCACCATGGGCAGCGTAGCCGCGTGCATGCACCACACGCTCTGGAATACGTTCATGATCAAAGTGCGTCATCTTTTCGCGAAAATGAAAATCCTCCATTAAAGTCGGCCCACGTTCACCTGCTTTTAAGGAAAACTCATCCTCCGAAACCTTTAACCCCTGATTGGTCGTCATTTGTTTGCCTTCATCATTAATCCGGAACTGCTCAAGCTGCTCATTTTTACTGTTTTCATTCACATTCTTCCCCTTGCCGTTCATGACCGTCCCTCCCTCTAGGTATTTATTATGTAAAAACATTACAGTATTTCGTACCCTAGTAAGAGTTAGATTAAACATACCTTTTAAATTTCTGTCACCTAGAGGCTGAAAATAGCTGAGTCGGGGACTGACCCCACATTTTAAGAATATAAAAAGAGACCTTTGATATATAAAATCAAAGGTCAAAGTTGAACTTAGTGGTCTAGGCTAAGTCCGATATAGGAGGTCTAAACTCAGAAGAATTTAAACTATTATTATAGTAACACGGAATGTATTATTATTCAATATAACAAATATTTATGCAAACGCTTTTTTTAGTGGCTTTTTCTACACAGATAAAGATCTTTTTCCCAAATGTAAACTTTTCTCCAGAATCTCTCCTCGACAAATTCCTTACCAGCATTGGGGATAAAACTCAGATTTCACAGCATTCAAGACCATTCAAATTAAACGTTTAATTAACATGGATTCAACTAATTAACCGTTTGATTAAATTGTGGAAAAGCCCTCTTATCAAACTAATTATAGCCTGTTTTCAAGAAATTAATTGTCGTATAAGGATTGGATAACTCAGAAATTCCTTCTAAATTTGCAATAGAAACTAGTAAAAATGAGGTTCACAACTTTGTAACAACTTTCCATAAACTACCCTGTCCTTTTGCCCTCTAGATTTATATATAAAGGGTAGAAAGGCTGGTGCATTTTTGTGAATTTGAAATCAGGCATAATTGAAGGGTTTGAACGGTATTCTCAGTTTGACAGTGTGAAGGAGTTCAATACGCATGTGGAGATGTGGTTGGCGGTGAAGAAACAGGAGTTCTCAAAGGGTGAGCTTGTCGGTTTGAAACGGCTGGTTCGTTTTTCTGTAAAAGTACCAGGGGTTTCGAATGCAAAGATTGGGACGTTGCTAAAAGCGATTAATGAGGAATATCAAGGGAACGGAATCTCTCGTTCCACATTTAAACGAATGCTAGGCAAAGCAAAAGATTTAGGCCTCCTCACCATCTATGAAACTGAACGAAAAAATGGCTCGCAGACGAGTAACTTATATTGTTTTAATCGGTTCCCACAAAGTGAACCACCCAAAGCCGAAAAATTGAACCTCCCTAAAGAAATTAATAATCTTTTAAAAACTAATCATCAAAAGAATACTAAACGTAACGAAGCGCCGATTGAACTCGATCACACGTTTGTTAGTGATAAAGTTCCTCAAACATTTGTCCAGCTCGTAAAATACTTCTTCACTGATGCGAAAACCATTGAAGAATACTGGCATATGGTCCAAATCGCAGCATTTCGATTTGATTGTCACCAACATACAGAGGACGTTCTCGCTATTGCTATTAACTCTTTTAAACAGCTGGTCCGTAAACTTAAATCTACTAAAACCGTAGCAAAACCGGTGGCATTCTTTTATGGCATTCTAACAAACAAATTAAAAGAACTTTATCTAAATCAATTTCCAGAAAATAGAACTGATAGTCAGCCGTTACGCTATGTGCTTGGAACAGGCGAAGTCATGTACTATGATTGGCTGCACACCGAGTCCTAAATTTGAGAGCAAACCTACCAACTTTCGACATGGTCCGTCAACCTTATTTTCAATCAATCGTTTGATTAATAATGGCTTTCATCCTTTTAGAAAAAGAACTTTTACCTGTTTTTTAGGAAAAACGTGTCGATAGGAAAACTGATTCTATATTATTAATACCTTTCGACTTTATCAATCGATCTGGACAGGTAAGGTTTTAAATAGAGGAGGAGAATAAGGCCAATCGTTCAATATAACGTTTTTTTAAAGTGAGGTCTTATGTACTACAAGCGAAACCCCCATTTTTTGGATGTAAGTGATATGATATAAATATAGAAAAATAGAAAGGAGAATCAGGATGGACCAGGATATTCTATTTCGGAATAATGTAAAGATTAAAGGCAAAGGTAAACAATCAATGATTTTTGCTCCTGGCTTTGGCTGTGACCAAACGGTTTGGAAGTCAGTTTCTGAAGCTTTCGAAAAGGATTACCAAGTTATTTTATTTGATTACGTAGGTTTGGGTCATTCAGACATACATGCTTATGACTCGAAACGATATAGTAGTCTTGCAGGCTTCGCACAAGATGTGCTTGATATTTGTACAGCCTTAGATTTAAAGGATACTGTATTTGTGGGCCACTCTGTTGGGAGCATGATTGGAATACTAGCATCATTGCGTCGTCCTGAGTACTTCTCTCGTCTCGTTATGATCGGCCCTTCTCCTTGCTACCTAAATGATCCTCCGCATTATTACGGCGGCTTTGAAAAAGAAGAGCTTTTAGGCTTGATTGATATGATGGAGAAAAATTACATAGGGTGGGCAAATGTCTTTGCTCAGGCGGTAACCAATAATCCGGAGCTGCCAGAGGTTAAACGTCAACTGGAAGAACGTTTTTGTTCCACCGACCCTATTATTGCACGCGAATTTGCAGAGGCTGCATTTTTCGCCGATAACCGCAGCGATTTAAAAAAAGTAATAGTACCATCACTTATTTTACAGTGTTCCAATGATATTATTGCGCCATTAGCAGTAGGAGAGTATATGCATCAACATCTTCCTACTAGTATGCTAAAAATAATGGATGCAACCGGACATTGCCCTCATATGAGTCATCCCGAGGAGACGATTTACCTCATTACCCAATACCTGAACGAAGCGTTTGTATGCAGCCCAGCAGGTAGAGGGGTTATTGTTTAATGGACGAACAATTGAATCATGCACCTTGTGGATTTCTCACTCTATCAGAAGATGGTACTATTTTAGCCATTAATCAAACGTTGCTCAAGATACTTCATTACGACAAAGATTTATTAATAGGACAGCATGTCAATTCTATCCTCACTGTCCCTGCCCGTCTGTTTTTACAGTTTTATTTTTTTCCGCTAGTAAAACTTGAACATCGGGTAGAGGAAATGTATATCTCACTAGAGAACGCTAAGGGAGAAGAGATTCCCGTTCTGATCAATGCTATCCTAAAGAGGGAAAAAGAGAGAACAGTATTGGATTGTATTATGATTCCTATGCATAAAAGAAACGAGTATGAAAATGAGTTGCTTTTAGCAAAAAAAGAAACCGAAGTGGCGTTAAAAGCAAAGCATAAAGCGGTGGCGGAATTAGAGACGACCCTTAAAAAACTGGAAATTCAAAAAGAAGCACTACTTGAACTGAACCAAGAAAATCAAAACTATAAAATAGAAACAAAAAAAGAGTTAGAGCTGGCGAGAATCATTCAAGAAACATCATTAACCGATACGATTAACAATGATCAATTTCAAATGGAAGTATTCTATAATGCATCTGGTGAATTATCCGGTGATATCTACGGAATTTATCAAATTGACCCATATCGCTATGGAATCATTCTGCTAGATGTGATGGGCCATGGTATTTCTTCAGCATTAATCACCATGACTCTTCATTCTCTGTTTCAAAGATTGATTTCTGCAGGATTTCCTGTTGATCTTGTGATGAAAGAACTCGATAGCCACCTTCACAAATTGTTTCATAACAATGAGGAGGCTAGGCATTATTCGACCGGTATCTATCTGTTAATTGATACGGATAAACAGAAAATTGATTATGTGAATGCTGGTCATCCGCCTGCTTTATGGCAGGACCCTGACGGAAAACAATTTGAATTATGTTCTACAGCCCCACCACTTGGGACATTTGAGGGTGTTGTATTTAAAACAAATACTTTCACATACAAAAAGGGAGGCAGGTTGCTCCTTTACACAGATGGTGTTGATCCCCTTGCTTCAAACTATTTAGCTCCATTATTAAGGAAAACGGCATCATTACCGTTATGTAAACTAAAAGAAGAAATTTTAACGTGCCTACATAATGAAAAAAATGTATATCATAAGAGCGATGACGAATCCTTTATTCTTGTTGACTTAAAATAAAAATTCCAAAACCAAAAACAATAAAGTAGGCGCATGAACAATTCATGCGCCTTTTAATCAAACGTTTGATTAGTAGAGCTTTTGAAGCAAAAAAGAAACTGAACCCTCTAACTTTTGCTTTCCTCCTACTCTTCCTCATCTGTTACTATTGTATTTTCTTGCGATTTCCACCTAAACGTGGAACTTGAATCCCGTCATCAAAACTGTTCATCCCCTACTTGTATGCACATGGAACTGAGATATCCCCCGTAGTGGCGGAGAGTCTACGTTTGTTTCTACCAATTATGGAGAAGCCTTTGCTTTTTTTACTACTACACCAACGCTTGAGCAAAAATATTACGTAAATAAAGCTTTTACTTTTTTAGTACCCTTCACTAGATACGCAATAGATTTAATATAGATAGGATACCCTTGCGTATTTTGGATCGCATCTTCAACATCAATTAGAGCTGGGACAAATTTTTTCTTTCCTATCATGACTTGGTCTCCAACTTTTTCAATTCTAAATTTATACTTCTCCGTTAATTTATCGTAATGTCTAGGCTCTAAATAACTAACATAAAAGCGAACCTGGTTTTTCTTGGCGTGCGTGGCGGCAAGTTTAAGCAGATCCAATAAAATTGCTTTAGAGGCAACCCCCTTTTTTACACCCATTTTACGGACCTGATAAGAATTCTTTAGATTTTGGATAATACGATTTTCATTCGATATATCAACTAAATCATCTATTCCGGAGAGATTCACATCGCATGGTACAAATTCGATTGTTCCAACGCTAATATCGGCCTTATCCTTTAAAATAAAAGCTTCAGAGTTTTCTGTAAGACCAGTTACTTGGTATTTTCTTTCATTGGCGATTTGATCCCATAGATTCATAAATTCTTCTTTTTCTTCATTGTTTTCTACTTTTACATACATTGTTTATCAACCCCGCTAATCATCTTCCTTTGCCCCTATAATTGTGTAATATTTGGTGAAATATAGCAATACGAAAAAATAAATTCAAACCCAGCCATTCTACGTGTAATGACCTATTTTTTTTATCGTTGGTTTTAAATAATAAAAATAAAGGTAGACTAATAGAAACAAAAAACTAATCAAACGTTTAATTAGTTGTTCACTCCTTCTTTGTCACACCATTAACAGAATGTGATTAGCCCTCTAGCATCCTGGTTAGAATTTTTCAATTTAAAATTGCCCGTATCTCTACGTTGTGTATTAAGTTTACTCTTCCAGGATTCTTCATAAACATTTTTAAAGACACCGTTAATGGTGTCTTTAAAAATATTTATATAGGAGGTAAATGATTATTCCCCAAGGTAGTAGAGAAAGGATTAATCCCCATAAACATCCTTTTCCAAAAGAGCCATTATTCTCATTTAGCTGCATTTAGTTCAAGTTCCCTTAACTTGACTTGTATTCTTTTACTTTCGTACCATTCCACGATTTTACGTTCTTTGGCCGTTAAGTAACCATCTTTGCTTCTTGGTGCCGTTTTTCTCATGTTTTTTCTATTCATTTTTCTCCTCCAAATAATCGTACGGAGGTTGTAAAATATTCGGCAACTGGCAAGCATAGTCCCAAGACCTTAGCCCCTATAGTTTTGCGTAACCCGCTTTCGCGGGTGCTGCCCTTTCGTACGATTGTAATTACACTAATAGTATAGAAAAATATTGTAGTTTTGGGAAGTATTTCACATGTTCAAAAAAAAGGTTGGAATCCAATGGACACCAACCTTCTTTTGCATTTAAATTTACTCATTATTTTTTCCTGCCGCTACTTCTTGTTCAGCAATAATTTGTTTTCTTGCTTCGGACATCATTCGACGTTTTAGTCGCTTGAAGTATAATCGAATAGAGAAAACAATGATCACTATGATAGCTACGCCAATATTCATAGCTATAATGTTTCCATTAACCTTGTTTACTCTTATTTAGTGATCAAATTTTTGTAATGCAGTTGGCTTGTTTTAAACCACTGATATTTTAGGTAAGTAATAACGAGAAGGATTAGAAAGATTAAAAAAATATGAACGCAAATAAAATAGATGGGATAAAAGCTAGTAATGTTAGATATTGTAGCAAAATCAACCGCAAATTTTTCTAATTTTTCAATTCCAAAAGGTAAGTCATAAGGGTCTGTACTCTTTGAATTATCTTTGAGTACCATACCCAGTACAACAATTAGGAAAGGAACGGGTGTAAGATTTCTTATGAACTCATGACAAAATTTGGTCTTTTCAGCCCAGGTTTCATAAAAATTTAATTGCTTCTTTAGCTCACCTTCTTCTGACTCATCATTTTCAGCTAGTTTAGAAATCCTTTTATATTCCCAATTCTTAAAGACTATGAAGCCAATATTAAATTGTGCAGCTAATAGATTCCATACTGACCCTAAACAGTACTACTTCGTTGAGTTTAACGGTTATATTTATTTATTAATTTTAGACGAGTGATTTACGACTGAGTATTATATAAAGGGTAAGTCTGCTGACATTTTGTTAAATCGGCTTAATCGTACTGTGGGGGCAGCATTATCACGAATATAGGAAAATGTAAAAGAACAGATAATTTAAAGTCAGTATTTGTAATGGAAATTAATCCTGATGATTTCCCTTTCCGTTCAAGGAGCTTTATGATGATTAATGAGAACAATAGTTATGGACACCATGAATTACTTGTTGATGAAATGACAAGATAAGCTATTTGCTATATACAACAAAGCAGCCTGATTAATGAAAATCAGGCTGCTCCTTTTAGTTATTACTAGCAATAATTGGACTAGATACTAACTTTGTGTAAACGATATAACGGTCAGGTGCGTCGCCAATGAAATCAAAAGGGTAGCAAGTTGTTAAGGTAAGAGTTTCATATTCTGTTGGTACCATAACCGTCATATCGTTCGCTGGTACAATTTTAAAGTCAATGGCTTCGTAAACGAAATCACCATATGGAGTATTGAAAGTCACTTGGTCACCTAGTTTAAGGTGCTCTAGCTTTCTAAATACCGTATCCCGGTGTCCGCTTAAGATGACATTGCCGCCTTGACCAGGCAGTGCGCTGCCAGCGAAATGGCCTGCGCCTTTTTTTAACTCATTTTCATGTGTACCTTGTACTACAGGAACATTTAAGTCGATGGTGGTGAATTGCAATTCACCAATGGATGAACCTGGGTCTGGCAGTTTTGGCCATGGCTGGTCAAATGTCTGAGCAGGTAATTCTGGTTCGTATTCATCAACTACTTCGTGCGCTAACAAGACTGTCTGTTTTGATAAATCCCATCCAAAATAAGCTACAATGCCAACACCGGCTGCAATCAGTAAAATTGGAAAACTAAGAAGTACCCATTTCCACTTCTGATACCACTTCTTTTTCCGCTTTTTCTTTTTTATTTTTTCCATGATTTCTTAAGCTTCGATTTCGGATTTGCGTACCAAACGTAATGCTGGAACAGCCGCAATTCCGCCTAATAGAATTAATAATCCGCCTAGTGCCATATAATCTACGGTGTTGCTGTCTGTGTTAGGAAGTGGAGCATTTGGCATTGGAACGAACGTTCCTGCTTTGTCTAATTGTTTCTTAGCTTGAACCGCACTTTTTAATGCATTCATTTTTGCTTGAAGAGCAGCGATATTTAAATCCTCTCTCTTAGGATTTATCGTTGCTAATAAATTTCCTTTTAAATCCTTTAACTGGATAAGAAGGTTCGTACCATCGACCTTATAAGTAGCGATATCAAGCGGATTCCCATTTTCGTCCACGATTGACGCTTGAAGGTGGGCTAGCTTCACACTTTCTAGGAATAAACGTCCAATTTCTACTTTAGAGGCATTAGGAAGATCCTGTGGATTAGCTGCACCCTTCAAAAGTTGGCTTACACGTTGGGTATTATCAAGAATCCCTTTATACTCGGCATCACTTAACGTAATAGATTGTAAGTATGCATATAAATAATCCACCTCTGCGATATTTAATGCCTTTAACGAATCTACTAATTTCTGTGCATGGGGGTTTGTATTTCCTGCTGCTAAAACTTCATTACCTGGAACCGCAGCAAATGCAGTTAAACTCAAACTAAGTGCTGCAATCACAGACCCCTTTTTCAAAGTTGATTTAAAATCCAATTTCTTCACCCTCTAGTTTATATTTATGTATCTATATAAGATAACATAATTTGCTAGTTTTCTCAATGAAATACAGTGAAAATTGTCAGTTTTTGTGAAAAAAATGGGTAATAATTCTTATATTATCCTCTTATTCTATTGATTTTTAGGAACCCCAGCGACGTATTTGATGGATTAAAATCTCTTTTCGCTAATTTCCCAATTCCCGCGTATCGCTTCGCAATAGTTCTTGCCTTCTTTAAGTCCATTATGTATTTTTAAGAGCAATATTTCTTTCTTCACGGTGATCACATCTCCTATACTCCCTTACCAAATTATACCATTATTTGTCATATGAGAGTGTTCAATATTTAGTTAACGCTCAAATAGAAGGAGGTTTATTCCATTACGAGATGAAATAAACCCCTTCCTTTTTCACCATATGATCTTCTCGACAATTTTCTTTGTACCAAGGAGGAACAAACGCAGCATTATCAGCACGTAATGCATTTCTAATCAAACGATTAGTTAACTCCAAATCTATTTAATCAAACGTTTGCTTAAATAGCCGATAAACCTTTTTGGTATATGAGTTTTTGCCGATTTAAAGTGAGTTATTTGTTGAAAAAAAGTGGTGATTTTTTCAATTTACCCTCAAAAATGACAATAGAAATTAGAAACATACACATCCTATCAAACTTCTACAATGAAAAACACCATCTAAACGTTTAATTAAATAAGCCTAAAACCCTTTAGAACAACCAATTTTATGCTACTTTCTAGCGAAATATTTGTCGAGGATTATTCAAGTGTATTTTCCTGATTCCTTTAGACCGTCAAGGAGCCACGAGAACCGGCCCCCTAGCTCCTGGCCCCCCTTTAATGAAACTTCATTATATATTCAGCCTGAAACGCTTCCCCCACTTCTAGCTTATTGACGCC
Organism: Neobacillus niacini; assembly: GCF_030817595.1. Taxonomy (GTDB): domain Bacteria; phylum Bacillota; class Bacilli; order Bacillales; family Cytobacillaceae; genus Neobacillus; species Neobacillus niacini_G. Next base: position 4,737,981 of record NZ_JAUSZN010000001.1, on the reverse strand, counting down.
AAACTTCTCTTTTAAGTTCCCTGTTGTGTTATATTTATCTGCAATGCCGTACCAAGGCTCAATGCAAACAAACGGAGCTATCGTCCCATCTGTTTCCATATATTTTGACCAAATCCCAACAAACGGAAAACCTTGAAACATTACTTCTACACCATGACTCGACTGATTAGATACCAATGTGACTTTATCGATATTGCTGTAAATTAGAGCATCATGGGCAAATAGAGAGTTTGTAAGTTGAATCGTTGAGAGGTCATTTACTGTCCCTTTCTCATGAATGAGGGAATTCTTTAGCTCATATTCCATCACTTGCTTATTTGCCGCAGGTGTAATGTTCAAATGGTAATCTTCAATGGTTTCATTTTCTCCTAGTGGAACCTTAAACGCAGGATGTGCACCAATGGAAAAATACATCTCTTCCTTGTTTTCATTCAGGATTTGCCACTGAACAATTAGCGAGTCCTCCATGAGACGATATCGAATCACCGCTTTAAATTCGTAAGGATATACATGAATAAAGCGTCCAAGAGACTCAAACACAAAAGAAACGGTTGTTGATGTCTGCTCAGCCACATCGAATTCAACGTCACGCAGAAAGCCATGCTGTGACATCTTGTAGGTTTGGTCATCCAGTTTATATTGATCTTCCTTTAACCGTCCCACAATCGGAAATAAGACAGGAGAGACTCGTCCCCAATATGCCTCATCTCCTGTCCACATATAATCCAGCGCATTTTTCTTATGAGTCACTTTACGTACTTCTGCTCCGTGTCTGACAATATCAACCTTCAACCAATCATTTTCAATGACAATCATCTTTTTTCCCTCATCTCTTTTTTCTGGCATTTCATATTCATCTTATCCTCATAAGACCTGCATAAATCCGGTTAACTAAATCTTTTATAAAAGTGTGAAACGTATTCAAAAAGCTATAATAACCGTCCCCTTAGTCCCATTTCTCATAATATCTTCACATTCTATTAGAAAAGCGTATGACCCTTTTCTTCATACACTAATATACAACTATTGGGAGTGGGGTCTGACCCCAAATCTCCGGAGAGGCAATACCGTCAACTTTTGGTAATTTAAAGGTGTCAGAAACCTACACCATTATCTAATGTTAGATTAGGGTGAATGGTTAATTTAGCGAACTCCATCATAATACAGAACCTAGCATAACCAATTAATTTACGAATCTTTGACAAAGCTCAGGGTGTGACAGTGTATCGTTATATAAAAGATAAAAAGCCATCAGAACCGTCCCCAATGTGTTTGATTAGTTTTTGTAATCTTGGATTATAGTCCAAATAATATTAGATGCTTCTTCCGCTCTTACTTTATCAAAATTTTTGTAAGAGTCATATGTGATTAATGCCTTCCACAGAGCCCATCCTCGTGCTCTATTCCAGGTTCCTTCGTCAAACTTTAATTCATTCTTAAATACTTCTCTACTGGTATCATCAAAGAAATTCCAAGCTATTGCAGCGTCACAAGAAGGATCTCCTACTCCTACTATTCCAAAGTCAATAACCGCACAGAGCTTTCCATCCTTCACTAACAAATTCCCTGTTGCTATATCACCGTGTACCCATACAGGCTCTGACTTCCATTCAGAATCTAAAGCTAAGCTCCAGATTTCACTCAGCAAACCACCATCAAAAGTGTCACTGTTGTTTTCAATAGCATTTCTAGATTCTTCATTGTATATAGATAATGAACCGCCTCTATAAAAATTATGCTGACCAGCTAACGGACCTCCACTAGTATCGATGGCTCGTAACTCTTTTAAAAACGACCCCAAGTCTTTTGCTAGATGATTAAGGTTATCAATATTGTTATGAGATAGAGGGTCTCCCTCAAGCCATTTATAGATGGACCAGGACCACGGATATTCATTGTTCGGATCTCCTTTTGCTATCGGAGTAGAAACTGACAATGAAAGTTTTTCAGCAAAAATGGGAAGCCACTTTTGTTCTTTTTCCACCTGTGGAGCATAAGCCGCTGCACTAGGTAACCTGACACTCAAATGATCCCCTAAATGAAATGTTCTATTATCATTTCCACCTTTTTTTACAGGTTTGATAGATAAATGAGACCATTCTGGAAACTGTTCGTCTATTAGTTTTGCTACTAAATCGACATTGATAATCATACTATCTCACTCCTTTCTTTTTCAAATTCATAGTAAGAAGATACTGTCACACTAAACCCCTAATCACCTATACAGCTCATCAATGGTAATCTCCTCTTTTTAGTCGGTTTCATGAAATCACCCTCAATAGCTAATTTTAATGATTAGGTGTGGGATACAATCAACTCACATTTTCCGTCAACCACAAATTCTCCTAATCCCACTGGAATAATGAAATGGGTTCCTTTTTTCAATGGATAACGCTCTCCGTCATGAACAAGGACCCCATCTCCCTTAATGACACTGAGAAGCAAATATTGATCAATAAAAGAAAATGCAGATTTCCCATTAATATCCCATTTATATACGGAGAAAAACGAAGATTTCGCAAACATTGTAATAGTAGCATTTTCCCGCGCTTCAACCACCGGAGAAAAACCCGTTTCATGATGCGGTACTGTTGTCACATCAATAGCCTTTTCTAAATGAAGGTCGCGCAGATTTCCCTCCGTATCACGACGGTCATAATCATATACGCGGTAGGTGGTATCAGAGCTTTGCTGCGTTTCCAAGACAAGCGTACCTTCACACAAAGCGTGAATTGTTCCACTTGGTACGTAGAAAAAGTCACCAGGCTTAATCTTCACTTTTCGGAGCAATTCATTCCATTTTCCTTTACTAATTTGCTGGATTAGGTCTTCTTTTGTTTTTGCATTATGACCGAAGATCATATGAGCGTCCTTTTTACAGTCGAGGATATACCAACATTCTGTTTTTCCAAGCTCGCCATTTTCATGAACCTTCGCATACGCATCTTCCGGATGTACCTGTACCGATAAATCCATGTTCGCATCCAAGATTTTTGTTAAAAGTGGAAACGCCTCTTCCTTTGGGTTTCCAAACAGCTCTGGATTCTTACGCCATAATTCGTCCAAGGCCATACCTGCGTAAGGGCCATTTTCAATAATAGAAGGTCCATTTGGATGAGCAGAAATTGCCCAGCATTCTCCTGTTTGATCATTTGGAATTTCATAGCCAAATTCATCACGTAAAGCTGTTCCACCCCAAATTCGCTCTTTAAAAACTGGTTTTAATAACAATGGTTGCACGATTATTCCTCCCAAATTACGTTTATCATTCATTCTCCGCTAGCAATGCTTGATGAGCAAGCATTAGCGAGCCAGTTATCCCCGCATTATCACCTAAACCAGGGCTGACAATATAATTAGTAAGCTCCGGCAAAGCTACATACCCATTAACAAATTCCTTTAAATACCTATTAACAAAAGTAAATACTTGTTTCTGTTTCATCACTCCACCGCCTAGGATGATTTTTTTCGGCGAAAGAATTAAGATATATTGCATCAGAGCTTGAGCAATATAGTAACCTTCCATATCCCAAACCTCACCTTGGTCTACAAGCTGATCACCCTTAACACCCCAACGTGCTTCAATCGCTGGTCCGGCAGCAAGCCCTTCTAAGCAATCGTGATGATATGGACATTTTCCTTTGTATTGGTCATTCGGATGACGTCTAACAAGAATATGTCCCATTTCAGGGTGTGAAAGTCCTTGGAGGAGTTCACCTTGGACAATCGCCCCTGCTCCAATTCCTGTACCAATGGTAATGTACAAGCAGCTGTCCAATCCTTTAGCAGCACCAAAGGTTGCCTCTCCCAATGCAGCTGCATTTACATCCGTATTGAATCCAACTGGAACTGAAAATGCCTCTTTTAAAACTTGCACAAACGGATAATGGTTCCATCCTGGTTTTGGTGTAGAGGTTATGAAACCGAAGGTAGGACTTTCCTTGATAACATCAATCGGGCCAAACGAACCCACACCGATGGATTTTATAGAATATTTTTTAAAAAATTCAATCACCTGCTGCATTGTTTCAGCAGGGATCGTCGTTGGAATCTGGATTCGTTCAATGATCTGCCCCGTATCATTACCGACTGCACAAACGAATTTTGTCCCTCCTGCTTCAATGGCACCCAACATAAATAATTCCTCCCAAACTTATGATTCATTAGAACGAAGTACAGAAACTTTTTTTGATTTTCTCCAGATAATATAGAGTGATGGAATCATGATGACATATACAACTGGAAAAAGACTAAACGATATCGGCAAAAGCTGGTCAAAATCAAGGTATTTTCTCATGACTAAAAACAAAACTACACCAATGATTCTTCCTACTCCAAGTGGAATTTCACGGATAATGATATAATCTAAACGCTTTTCCTTGTACTCTGGATCCTTCTCAATGGCCTGGTAGATCATCGCACTCATCGAGTTCGTAATCATATTCTGTGCTAAAGGCGAGATTACCCCAAAAACAACCAACGAAATGATTACAGGAAAGATTGATAACAGAACAGAACTCAAAAATATACTAATCGAGCCAATCGCATAAATGGCAAGACGATATTTCGGATTAGAGTACCTAGCGAGTACATAGAAAGTAGCAATAGCAACAAGTTCAGCTGCAGTATTATAAATACCTAAACTCAATTCTCCGCCAGCGACTTTGAAGGTAATCATCGTAATCAAGAAGGTACCGTACACGCCCGATACAATTCCATCAGCAAACATTACCTTATACATCTTCTTCCATTCCCTCGATGGATTCTTAATGACTTCCCAAAAATAACTTTTGGTTGTAATCGCATGTCCCTTTACCTTTAATGAGGTTAAAAAGGCAATAAAAAAGAATACACAGGTCCCAATAAAAACGACATAATAACCAAACATACCCTCGAATTGTGAGATGATATTTCCTGACAGAACCGGGCCGATGACACCGCCAATGGTAAATAAAATTCCTTGTACATATAAAAATTGGTCACGATTATCATTCGTAGTTAGATCTAATACCGCCAAGTGCATGCCCACATAATAGAGGCTCATTGCCAATCCATTTGAAAACCCTAACAACATAATATGATCACGTAATGTATCATGAAAAATAAGCATAATTAAATAGGTGATCAGGTAAAAGACAAAGCCTAATCGCATCGTAATCATCGGGCTCGTCTTCCGAGCAAGCCACCCGCAAATTCCAAAGCAAAAGATGAGTGCAATCGACCAATACAAACTATAATGGGCCAGCAAGGAATAGGTTTTATCCAGCTTCCATAGGAAAACACTTTGAAAAACACCTGACAAAACTCCCCCAAAGGAAAATAGGGCATTCATCAGTAAATAAAACTTCAATTCTGTAGAAAAAGACTTAAATACTTGAAACATTCAATTGTTCCCCTTTTAAAGCTGAGTTGGCTAATGGCTGCCCCTCTTGCAATCTAGTAAATAATTCACTTTAGTAATCGCCTTAACTCTCAAGGTCCTGCCAAAGTTATGTTAAAAAGGCCAAAATCAATAGACGATTTTGGCACTTTTTTAGCTATTATAGATAAGTCAATGAATCCAAAATTTCTTTTAAACTTAATTCAGCACAAGCCATCGATGTGTCAGCAACACCGTAGTACATTTTAACAACATCACCTTCAACAACAGCACCACATGAAAAGACAACATTTCCAAAGAATCCTTCCACCTCATAATCTGCTTCAGGTTCAATAATCGGCTGGTTGGAGCGGGCAATGACCTTTGTTGGATCTTCCAAGTCAAGTAACACAGCACCCATACAATAGCGGTGATCCGAAGTCGCACCATGGTACAGCTCGAGCCAGCCTTTCTCTGTTTTAAAAGGAACGGCTCCCCCGCCCATGCGAGCGCTGTCCCACATACCTTCACGTAAACCTAGTAAATGCTTGTGGTTCCCCCAATGTAAGAGGTTTGTGGATTCAGCAATCCAAATTTCTGGCTCTCCGACACTTTTAGGTACCGGACGATGAAGCGCATAGTATTTTCCATTTATTTTTTCAGGAAAAATTAATACATCCTTATTTTCCGGTGCAAAAATCATTCCGTGATGTTCTGTTGTCACAAAGTCTTTTGTGGAAACCATTGATTCGCCAACACCAACCGGTGAAACAGCACTAAAATATATATAGTAAGTATCATCTATTTTAGTAATCCTCGGGTCCTCAATCCCAAAGGTCTCTAACTCATTGGATGGATATACGAACGGTTTTTCATCAATCGTGAAGTGATGACCATCTTTGCTTCGCGCAATCCGCAAGTAGGATAGGGAGGTTAAATAAACAAAACCATTTGAATCTCCACTCTTCTTAATCGTACGTGGATCAGAAAAATCAAACTGATTGTCACTTAGATTTAAGTCTACTATCTCTAGTTCACGGGTTTCTGGATTGTAAATGGGTGCTTTGATAACATTAGGATCTTCACTAATTGGGCGCTCAGCTACACGAAGAAGCATAATAATTTCATCGTTATATGTTGTAATCCCCGCATTAAATGCTCCAATTACTTCAAAATCTGGGCGATGTGGTGTTACATCCATTGGGGTAACCAATGGGTTCTCTTCATATCTATATATATTCATTTTCAGTTCTCCTCCATTCAAAGTTCAAATTACCGTTCATATTGTAAAAATGGATCCACGATCGTTATTTTTTGAGCTTCTGCGTCACTAATTCCTGCATAAATATCAGCACTTCTATCCGGTCTTCGAACTAATCCGCCACTAAAGACAACATCCTCTAGGTCTGGTCGTTTCGATGGACCAGGAAGAAAATTGCTTCTAGTAGCAATTAGCTTCATGTCAGAAATATCACCTGTTTCTGGATCAAGGGCAAATACCATTGGATAATAATGACGATTTCCCTCTTCATCAAAGGAAGCGATATGGCCGAGGACACCGACAAGTCCATTTGCTAATAGGTGCGGTTCGTTTGCTCCACCCCACTGTTCATCAATAAACTGGTCTTCTAGCAAAGGAGCTTCGTTAATCACATCGAGAGTCAATTCAGCTAATGAAGAAATTCGTGTCCAACCAATCTTTCCTCTTCCGCCTTTTTCCCCTTGAGGTCTTGTCAATACGCCAATACTTCCGTCCTTTAATTCCACAAGACGAAGGTCCTTCATTCCGTCCGGACCTTTTGCAAATTCCTGCAGCCCTGCAATGGACTGTCCTTTATAAAAAACCGTTCTCCAGCCAAGTTGACCCGCATTAATTGGATGTGGGAAGATTTGAACGCCACCTACAATTAACTCTCCTGCTATGCGAGTAAAGAATGGATCTTGTAACTCAAGGACAGGTGCATTCTCTCTTGGTACCCACTTTCCATTTCTCTCGACAAAGAAATAAACATGAGAGTGCTCACTGTCACGTGACTCTACCCGTCCTGCAATAACAAGCTCCCCTTCGTCTTCAAACGGTGCGCAAATATTATAGACATCTTTTTCACCAATTCCTGTGAAAACGATCCTTTCTGCATTGGCAGGTTGAGAATTCGAATTAAATTCTTCCAACAACTGTTCACATGTTTTGACATTCCCTTTATTTAAAACAGCCATTTTCAATATCCCCCTTTAAAATCAAAACTTCATTCTCCAATATTGAGATAGCCTGATTACATTCAAGCGACTCCCGCTTAGTAGAGAGCAGCAATTCGCCCTTCAAACCTATATCAAGCGTTTTTGGTTGATTAGAGAAGTTCAAAACTACTACTATTCTTTCAACACAATCCTTCTTAACGAAGGAAATCATATCATCTTCATTCCGTAATAATTCATAATCGCCATTGCTGAGGGCTGAATGTTTTTTTCGCAGCCACAGCAGCTTTTTATAAAAAGCAAGCATGGAATCAGGATCGTTTTGCTGGTCTTCCACATTAATTTTGTAAGCTTCCTCAGGAATCGTGATCCACGGCCCCTTTTCTGAAAAACCGACATTCAAATCAGCAGTCCACTGCATGGGGGTTCGTGATTTATCCCTCGACTTTTCGTTGGCAATTACCAATGCTTCCTCTTGCGACTTACCAGCTTGTAAGGCCAATTGATAGTGCGTAATGCCTTGTACATCTTTCATTTTGGAAATATCATCCGTCATCCAATCTCTCATTCCAATCTCATCACCTTGATAAATGAACGGAACACCCTTCGCTGTAAGCATGAAAGCTGCGACTAATTTGGCTCGGTCCTCTTCACCGCCAAATCTAGAAAAGTGTCTGGACATATCATGACTAGAAAAGAACAAGGTCGGGATTTGCGACTGATCATAAATCTTCTCCGTTTCAACTACTTGTTGAAAGAGCTTTTCCACATCAAACGTCTCAATGCTGCCAATATTAAAATTAAAGACAACATCTAATTTGTTAAGGCCCGAATATTGTTTTAGAATATCCAGGTCTTCAGAACCAACTTCACCAACAAGAAATTTATCTGGATACTGATGAACAAATTCAGCTATTTCCTCAATGACAGCTAATATTCCTTCTTGGTCTTTATCGTATAAATGAATTTGTTCATTCTTTTCCACATCAAATGGGTTGTCTTGAAACGAATCATTCACCTTTAAGAAATTAATGACATCAAGCCGGAAGCCATCGACTCCTTTTTCCAGCCAAAACTTCATGGTATCCAACATCGCTGTTTTAACTTCAGGATTGGCCCAATTCAGGTCAACCTGCTCCTTAGCAAAGGCATGATAATAATATTGACTGGTGTTTTCATCGTACTCCCAAGCAGATCCACCAAAGAAAGATTCCCAATTGTTCGGTTCATCCTTCCAAATATACCAATCTCGTTTCGGATGCTCCTTCCGTGATTTTGACTCTTGGAACCACTGATGTTTAGATGAGGTGTGGTTCAACACTAAATCGGCTATCACCTTGATACCGCGACGATGTGCCTCTTGAATGAATATCTCAAAATCGGCCATCGTTCCATAATCGGGGTCAATCCCATAGTAATCGGAAATATCATAGCCGTTATCCACCTTTGGGGATGGATAAAAGGGTGTAAGCCACAGTCCATCAATCCCCAATCCCTTTAAATAGTCGAGCTTTGAGGTAATACCAGCAAAGTCCCCTATTCCGTCACCGTTTCCATCTTTAAAGCTTGGCATATAGATTTCATAAAAAGTCGATTGTTTCCACCATTTAACCATTGTGTTTGAACTCCAATCTCGCAAAAACTTCTATTACTTAGGCTCTTTTCTTAAACTTTGTTTCTTTTTGGAACAGAATGTAATAAGAAAAGAGCCTGCAAACTAAATTCTAAAACGCAAAATAACAATTTCCACGTTAAAATCGGCTTTAAGATTTTAACAACAATCATTACGAAAACAGCCATTACTTAAGTGTAAATTGCATACCTTCTTGGAACTTTTTCGCAAACAGCAAGAAGATGATAATGATAGGCAGTGTTAATAAAACAGAGGCAGCATACAAAGGGCCTGGATAGCCGCCATATGGACCGAACATTTGTGATAACAGGACATTCAGCGTTAGCATGTTATCACTCTTCGCGACCAACATATCCCATAATAGCTCAGTCCATCTTTCCATGAACAAGAATAAGAAGATAACGGTCGTTATTGATTTAGACATTGGCAAGACGATTTTGTACATAATTTGCAACTCGCTCGCACCGTCTAGCTTTGCCGCTTCGATAAACGTTTCTGGTATCGCCTTGAAAAAGTTCGTATACATAAATACGGCCCATAAACTCATGGCTTTTGGCAAAATCAATCCCCAGTATGAGTCATACATTCCGATTCGTTGAATCAAAAGGAATGTAGGGATTAACAAAATGATGGCTGGAAAGAACATTTGAAATAATATAAAGTTATTTATCGTGTCTCTTCCTTTAAATGGCATCTTTGCTAGTGCATAGGCGACCATAACGGCAGATACCATCATCAATAGTGTTGAGGCCCCCGAGACAATAAAGCTATTGAAGAATGCATTCAACCATGGCCTTGGGATAGCAGCTTCCCCACCACCCAATAACCATTCATACGATTTCAAGGAATACTCTGTCGGAAATAGCTTCTTATCTACTTGATCCCAATCAGCAAAAGAATTTAGCACCATATAAATATATGGATAAATCATAATCAGTAATAGAATAACGGCAATTAGGTAACGAAACCATAAGCCTTTTTTCTTAGCTCCACCCATTTCGTTTCCCCCACATTTCTAAGAGTTTTCGAATGATAAAAACCGAAATAAACGTTACAACGGAAGCAATAATTGCAATGGCAGAAGCATAACCTGCTTGAAGATTTGAGAATGCTCTTGTAAAGATCTCCATTTGCCATGTATTCGTTGCAAAATTTGGTCCTCCACCTGTTAATTGGTAAACTTCTGTGAAGATACCAAACGTAACACCAATTGATAAAATTAATACTGTAAATAACGCAGGGTACAGCAGCGGAAAGGTAATTTTCCAAAAACGCTGCCACGGAGTTACCCCATCAATCATGGCTGCTTCGTAAATTTCGGTACCAATACTTTCAAAACCTGATGTTAAAATCAGCGCATAATACCCAGTGAATTTCCAGGCGATAATCATTGCAACCACAAAGAGTGCTGCAAAAGGACTTCCAAGCCAATTAATATCTAAGCCCAATGAGTTCCGCAAGAATTCATTCACCGGACTGTTGTAAGATAAAATCCCTTTTACGATAAAGGATGATACAACTCCTGATGCTAAATAAGGGAGGAAAAAGCCGATTAAAAATAGCCCTTTAAATTTTGGTAATCCCTGAACGATTAAAGCAACAATAATCGATGACGCAACCACTAAAGGTACAAATACTGCCAGAAATTTAAAAGTAACGAAAAATGCACTCTGAACACCAGGACTTCGAAAAGCCTCCATATAGTTCTCAAGTCCAACGAATGTAAAGGTTGGTGAAATTAAATTCCAATCCGTAAACGATAAGAATAGTGACCACACAAGTGGGATCAAAAAGAAGACTAATGCATATATAAGATAAGGACTGGCAAATAGCCAGCCCATCCTTCCGTGCTTTGTGCTCATTATTTAAGAGCCTCCTTAATTGCCTTTTGCATGTCCTTCCATCCAGTTTTTGGATCCTTTTCACCTTTTACCACTGGATTGAAAGCATGTTGACCAATAAATGTCTGAATATCATTGTATTTTGAGTTATCCATTGGCGGGATACCATTAGGAACGGCAGCTGCATATGGTTGTAATGCTGGATTTTTATCAAAGAACGCTTTAAATGTATCATTTGTTGTTAAATCATCACGAGCTGGTGGTAAGCTTGTCTTTTCAAGCCATTTCAAATCATTATCAGGAGTAGAATAAACCCAGTTAATGAAGGTCATTGCTGCTTTTTGTTGCTCTTTTGTTGCAGAAGCATAAATCACTAAACCTTTTGTATCAGCAAACGTTTTAACATTTTCTGTATCCACGCCGTCTGGTACTGGCGGCGCTGCTAATGTAAATGTTTCATTAAACTTTAATTCCGGGAATTTCTCTGCCCAGTATGGAATGGTCCAAGGACCAACATCCACGAAAATCCCTAAACCACTTTCAAATGGATCTTTTGACTGTCTTGTTAACAACGCATCCGCTTTACGTAAATCATCCATTAGGCCAAGTACTTGTTCGCCGGCCTTTTGCTCACCTGTGAATTTAGTACCTTCAACAAACTTGTTACCGTTGGATGCTGCATCATACAGCATGAAGAAGTCAAACCATCTTTTCCAGGCTGTTGGGTCAGCAAGGTCTGCCTTTGCCCATAAATATTTATCAGGATATTTCGCTTTTAATTTTTCTGCTACATCTAACATTTCACTATACGTTTTCGGCGGTTCGTTATAGCCAAGCTCTTTTAAAATGTCTAATCTCCAGCCAAATAGCATGGCATTTGAGTAAATTGGCAATACATACTGGTGACCGTCAGCAAATTCCCAACCCTTCATGGTTTCAGCCATATTACGGCTTTCTTTTACCTCGTCCCATCCCTCTAGCTCATCTAATGGTACAAGGGCTTTACTCTCAGATAATTGAGCAGCAAATCCACGGTTAATATTTTCTGAAATAGTAGGTGCACTTCCACCCGCTATCGCTGATTGAATACTTGCTTCAGAAGTTGGGCTTTCCTTCATCGGGCTGACATTCACTTTAATTTTTGGATTTTCCTTCGTGAACTCCTCTGCTACTTCCTTCCAATACACTTGCTGTGTCGGGTTTGGAGCCGCCCAGAATTCAATCGTTGTTACGCCATTTTTATCTGCGCCGCCGCTTTGTTCCTTATTACCAGTAGAGCAAGCAGCTAGTCCAGCGACAGTCAGAGAAGCTGCGAATACGATTGATGCTACTTTTTTCATTTTCATCTCAAATTCCTCCAATTTCTAATTATTTTTACCTAACTTCATAATTAAAATGCAAATACCATAAATCGTTTGAAAATTTAATGACCCTTTCAAGCCACCATATGGAAACGTTGTCATTGTCATTTAAAAAAAATATAATAGGACTAGTCTATTGTCTTAAAATCACGGTATATATTGTATTTCCTTTATCCCTACCCATGACAACTACCATTACGCAACCTTAAATAATTGTTTTGTAATTCTAATAACTGCCTTACAACGACAATTATTGCACCTAACAACCGGGATGTCAAACATTATATTCATAAAAATATATATTTTTAATCAGAATTACAAATATGGTCACTATTGTAATTTACCTTTTGTAACGTTACAATGTAATTACAAGAAAATTTTATAAATCAAATCACTTTAAATATAAGGACATCATTAAAGGAGAAGAGTTTTATATGAATAGAAAAGTGACAATGCAAGACATCGCCGATCGGCTGAATATCTCAAAAAACTCCGTTTCTCAAGCATTATCTGGAAAGCCTGGGGTTAGTGAAGAGACAAGGCTGCTTGTCCAGAAAACAGCGGTTGAATTAGGTTACGATTATTCAAATAGTAGAAATCAAAAACAACCTGATAAAAAAGGTACCAGGAATATAGCCTTAATCGCTTCTGAATTTGCTTTTTCACTTAAAAGCTTTTTTGGAGAAATTTATTTAGGTATTGAAAAGGAATTAAGAGCTCGTGGCATGAACCTATTTATTGAATCCATTGATAATGGAACGAAGGTGAATTTAACACTTCCTTCCTTATTAACCAATCATGAAATTGATGGAATATTAATTCTATCTCATATAAGTACCGACTATATTAAAAAAATTATTGATACAGATATCCCAACTGTTTTAATTGATCACCATGAACCGCATTTAGAGGCTGATTCAATTCTGACGAATAATCGTTTTGGGGCTTTTAGGGCGGTAGAACATTTAATTCAATTAGGACATCGTGATATTGCCTTTGTAGGAAATGTTGACAAATCCCCAAGCTATCAAGAAAGATTAGAAGGTTACTCACTTGCTTTAAGAAAGTATGGGATAAAACCGAATGAACACTTTATAGTAACAAATGCACAGGAAAATCAAAATCATATTAAACAGCATATGGATAACCTTCAAAGCCAGCCTTCTGCGTGGTTTTGTGTAAATGATGGTCTTGGTTTCCTCGTAACATCCGTCCTGCAGCAAAGAGGCATCCATATACCCGATGAAGTATCTGTCTGTAGTTTTGATAACGGACAATTATCACAAATCTCTACTCCAAGGATTACAACCATGGATATTGATTTGAATTATTTCGCAAAAAAAGCCGTAGAACAGCTTTGTTGGCGAATGGAAAACAGAGGGGAACCGATTCAGGAGATTTTACTTCCAACCAAGTTAATTATTAGAGAGTCTACTTCAGAAAGAAAAAGCTAAAGGTCGGGAGTAACGTAAAGATGGATAAAAACCAAGAAAAAACAATATACCTAATATCTGGACCATGCGGGGTAGGTAAATCTACTCTTACAAAGGAATTGTTACGAAATGTGAAAAAGAGCGCTCTAATTAAAGGGGATGATTTCTTATCCATATATGATAAAGACTCTGAACCTCCTTGGGATGAAATGCTTATGATTATGTGGAAAAACATACTTTCGTTAACTCAAAATCTGCTTCAACATAACTTTAATGTGATTATCGATACGGTTGTCGAAGATGAATTGGAGTGGTTCTGTAAGCATTTTGCTTACCTGAATCTGAAGATTAAGTACGTGGTCTTACTCGCAGAGGAGAACATTTTAATAGAACGTTTGAATAGGCGCGGAGATCCATTTTTAATTGATCGCTCCTTATTTTTGCTAAATAAACTTGAAAGAGAACCAGCAAATTCAAAACATCTTTACAACACCTCTTATAAAAAACCAGCTGAAATAATAGAAGATATCTTGAATTCTTCTAGTTTTATTTATAATTTAGCGACTTAATCAGAAATTTCAATTGCATCTGTAACTGCCTTTTAAGACAAGCTTCTTGACTACTATTACAAGAAGGAGAAATCGAAATCTGTTTCACTATTTAATTAGGAATCTTCAATCCCTAATCAAGAGAATATTATCCTTGTGATAAAAATTTATTAAGAGAAAGGCGAACTGATGGAGATTAATAATCGGATTACTGCTATATTGAATGATAACTATGGAATTCAAGCAACTTCAATAGAACAACGTCCAGGCGGCTGGTCGGCTTTAGCATTTTTCGTGGAAGATAAATGTGAAAAGTATTTTTTAAAAGTATATAACAAAAGAAAGCCTTCCATTGTTCCGTGGATTGATGCAATTGATAGATATACTCCCTTAGTAAAGTGGTTGTATAACCATACTGATTTAAAAAACAATCTCGTCAATCCAATCTTTACGAATATGAAAAGTAATAAATGCGAAGACGAACAGTACGTGTATTTGCTTTCAGAATATATTGAGGGAACTACAATTGCAGACAAACAGCTAAGTCAAAATCAGGTAAATGAACTGGCTAAGATTCTTGGAATACTTCATAAGAACACATCAAACATCCCTAATGAATTAAAACAGCAACAAGTAAACGAAAGTTTTGACATAGATTTCTGCGAATACTTATCTTCTTTTATTAAAAACTATTTGGATAATACAGATGATATCGTTTTAGAAATTGTGAAGCCTTATACAGGCACTTTATTAGAAAAGATTAACAGGATGAGGTATTTATCAAATACTTTGAAAAGCAAACCATATCAGTTTGTTTTGTCCCACGCAGATGCTCATAATTGGAATGTTATGCAAGGGAAATACCTTATGCTTATTGACTGGGACTGTCTAAAACTTGCTCCACAAGAACAAGACCTGATTTTAATCATTACAGAGCAATATGCTGGACAATTCTTAAATGAATACAGGAAATATATGAAGTATGAGTCTCCAGATTTCGATGCCTTTGAATTTTATTTCTTAAAGAGGAAACTTGAAGATATTTGGGAATGGATTAAGAACTTACGTTTTGAAGGTCTTGTAAAATCAGAAGAAGTAACACTCGAATTTCTAAAGTTGAACCTTGATGCCTGTACAAGAACTGAGAGCTTTCGGTCAGAAATTCAAAAAGTCTTTAATTAAAAGGTAAACATAGATATTCTTGTTGAACTACCGGGGTGCTTTAGTTGAAGAACATTATGCTTAGTAAGGACCTCATAATCCAGTGGATATGAGGTCCTTTATTATCTCAAATAGATGATATCTTCCCAACTGTATACCTTATCCGTGACTGGTATCATCTCCTTCCCTAAACGGAAAGAAGAGCAAAAACCAACCACCCCAACAATATTCAGCTGCAACTCCATTCTATCATTGTTTAGCTGCCTAACAACCTATCAATCTTCGACAAAACCGGGGAGTGACAGGCACAGCTATTAAAATAGCTGTACCCAAAATAGCGTTCTAAAACCATTGGCGTTTTTTCATTTTATCCATCCCTCCATACGACAATGTATTAAACCAATGTATTCCAATTGTCGTATGGCCGAGTGGGCAAAACGGGACATATAGATGGTATTTTGTCCAACATAATCAATTTCCGACTAATTATGACAATTTCAGGACAGAAAATGGTGAAGTATTACGAATATTACAGAGTAAGAGTTAATTTAGAGAGAGAATAGGGGAATTGGTTATTTTGACTACACAATTAGTTGTAAATGGTGAATGGACACTTAGCAGGAAAGAAACCTACGGAAAAGGCAAGCAAGCAAAATCTGTACCTGTTTTCACCACAAGGATGGAAAAACGTGAATATTATAAGAGTATCCATTTTGATATTCGAAATGTACTAGACGTCCAAGGGTTTTTAAAGGATATCCGCACTAATTGGAATACATATGTATCACAGGTTCACGAATGGATTCAAAAAAATGTTGTAAAAAAACTGGTATTGACCGGCATTTTTACCGTTGTCCTTGGCTTGTACACCAGCACGGCAAATGCAGCCATTCATATTCAAGAATACACCTATCAGGTAAAAAGCGGCGAAAAAATTGAAACCATCGCGATGCAGCATGGTGTCACAGCCCAAGAAATATTAGAGGCCAATGGACTGACTTCCATTGACGGCAAAAAAATTCTTTTACCAAAAGTAGATGATAGAACGGTGACCGCTACCACACTAAATATCCGCACACAGCCAAGCACGGAAAGCAGTATAATTGGAACCTATAAAAAAGGAAATATCGTGAAGGTTGCATTTATCGAAGATGGTTGGGCTGGCATTCTGATAAAAGGGCGGGTTTGTTTCGTCAGCGCTGACTACCTCACAAAAGCACCTGCACAAGCAGGCACATCTACAGTCGAAGCTCAAACGAAAACCATGTATGTAACGGCATCAACTTTAAGAGTTCGTGCAGCTGCTACTACCAGTAGCGCTGTCCTAGGTTCGTTAAAATTAGATGATCTTGTAACTGTAACCTCTAGTTCAAACGGGTGGGCCAAGATTCAATTCCATGGCAAAACAGCGTATGTGAGTGAAACCTTTTTAACGAAAAAACAGGCAGCTCCTGCACCAAATGAGTCTAGTAACAACAGCAGCTCAACAGTTGATTCATCTGTGTATGTGATTAAAAGCGGTGATACCTTTACAAAAATCGGCAAAGCCTTAGGGGCCCCTGCCTCAACCATACAAGCACTCAATCCAGACTTGAATCCAACCCGGCTAAAAATTGGACAAAAAATCAAAGTCCCTGCTGCAACTGTGAGTGAAACCTTTTTAACGAAAAAACAGCCCGCTCCTGCACCTGCACCAAATGAGTCTAGTAACAACAACAGCTCAACAGTTGATTCATCTGTGTATGTGATTAAAAGCGGTGATACCTTTACAAAAATCGGCAAAGCCTTAGGGGTCCCTGCCTCAACCATACAAGCACTCAATCCAGCCTTGGACCCAACCCGGCTAAAAATTGGACAAAAAATCAAAGTCCCTGCTACAACAGTATCTACTGCAAATCAAATAATGGTGACAGCTAACATTGGAGGTGTCGAACTGAATGGAACCTTCCGATTTATCACGTCGAACGGCAGCTTGTACACCGCAAAGGCAGCAGGCAACATGATAAGCGAACTATTCGTCCATCAAGGAGAAAAAGTAACCCTAACTCTCGAAGCAAAAAGAGGTCAGAAAATGATCCTCCTTTCTATTCATTAGGAATCATGCGAACGAATCTTATTCAGGTCTTTTGAACGGCCGGCAAAGGTTTATCAAAAGCAGAAAAAAGACAGATGAGCCCATCCATAAATGATTGTTCCTTTTAATAGAACTTACAATAGAAGAGCCATTCCCGCTACGAAAATGAGCAGGAATGGCCCTTTTATTGTGTATGCCGCAGGGACGGTTCTCATGGTTAATTATGGTTAGGTATCTCTCCAAATCTTAAAATAGTTCAGTAATCATTACCGACCATATTTTGTGATGGCTGCTACCATGGCTAATAAACTTATTTTCTGCGAACCTCAAAGAGGTATAATAAAATTACTTCTCACTATTATGTAACCATATTTATCTGTATTCTAGTTTCATTTAAACACATTGGTGTCACTTACTATGTAGGTGTCCATCTCTATTTTCTCATGCCATCAATTACAAAAGCTATCAGAACCGTCCCCATAGTCCTTCTTTTATCTCTCTTATTTTTCATCATACTGTTGAAAACTCCAAACAAAAAAAAGAGAAATCCAAGGTTAAATAGTGACGGGTATTTATATATTAAGCCTCCATTTTTACTAGATCCTCTTCTCGACGAAATCCTTCCTAAAAAGAGGATTAAACTTAGGCGTTGCAGTATTTAAAGCTATTCTAATCAAATGATTGATTGAAACCAATTCAACTATTTAATCGATTATTTAAATTACGCATAAGCCCTTTTAGCAAACGGATTTTTGTCGCTTTTCAAGAGAATTTATTGTCGTATAATAGTGTTAATTCTTAGGTATTATCTTCAAAACTGACAATAGAAACTAGCAAAATACAAGTTCTTACAAATAAAAACAAGGTGTAATACCAACTAATCGTTTGATTAAAAGTGGTTCAAACCCTTTTGGAAAACGAACTTTTTCCTGTTTTCAAGAATATTCATTTTCGAGGGAAAGCGTCTCGAATTTTCTAATAAACATCAAAGCAATATAACAAATATGATAATCCAAAGTTAAGACGGGTTCCCTTCAAATGTTTGTCCTAGAACTATAGACAAAAAGTACTTTACCTTGCGGCAGCAGTTGACACTTACATTGCGTTTATACATTAGCACTTTAATCTTTAATTGAGTAGGGTCTGACCCCACTGGCCTGGTGGGGATTATTTTAGGCTTACAGATAATTACAATAGTAAACGTGGAATGACATGAATCAGTTTATTCAATCGTTTGCTTAGTTTGGGGATAAAATCAACTACAGTAAGGATTTTCTTTAATAGTTACTCGTGATAATTGTCAAAAGTATCTTTTTACCAATTCTTAAAATTTGTTAATTGAACAGAATAATCGACAAGAACCGCCTTAACTAATCGTTTAATTAAATCTCTCCTAAACCCTTTTGAGAAACGAACTTTAAATTGTTTTCCGGGAAATTTATTGTCGAAGACATATTCACTTATCTGCGGCCAAGTTACATACACTTTCACCAAATACTATATTTTTTCACTAATAGACTCCCTTAGACAAACTGTAAACTAATTAAATGATTGATTAATTTGGTTAAGAACCTTCCGCCTGCTAGGAGTTTCTTCACCCAAGAAGTGCGTGAAATGTCATGAAAAAGCACCCTTGATTTTCAAGGGTGTTCTCAGTCATAATACTGCTAATTTTATATTTTTTATTTTTTCATAGAAAAACCGGGCAAAAACGGCCCGGTCTCTCGTTAGTTAAAGTCTCTGCCATGCAATTAAAAATTACTTTACTATAATGGTATCGACATTCACTGCAGTTGCCGTCTTTTTCACACCAACCGGAGCTTTTCCTGTCCATTCAATCGTTAGAACGTGCCTTCCTGTGGTGAGACCTGTTTTTGTATAGTACTGCTGCTTATACAGTGTGGTTGCAGAATTTAGGTTCACTAGGCTACTTACGCCGTCCACTGTTACTTTCACGATTCCCTGGGTGGCATACTTGAGACCTGTTACCGTTACCCCTGTACCATTAAACACAAATTGAGCCTTAGCCCCTGCTGTATTTGTGAAAGCAAAAGATCCACCAGATACATTTGTATTAGACGATGTACCCCATGTAGGAAGATATCCGATTTCTTTAGCCGTATTTTCATATGTTCCAGCTGTTGCACCGGCTTTTACTGTTGCTGTGTAGCTGCCAGAACCCTTATAGGCGTATACATCCAAATAATATGTGCCATCTGCTGGAGCGATGTACGTAAAGGTCTCACTGGATGTCGCGGCCTTTTCAGAATAAGCGACAATACCTGCGCTGCTTTTTACTGTTGTTGCGCTGCTGTTGTAAAGGTAAAGATCAAAATCGCTTCCAGCTGCTCCCGTTAAAGTTACCGTTATTTTTTCTCCTTTTAGAAGATTTAAGGAGAATACATCATCTAAATCACTTGTAGCACTTACCGTATTTGTTACACTTGTACCTGTAAATGGCAGGCCTGGAATATCATTATCCGGTTGAAAATTCACGACCTTGTCAGCTCTTAACATACTACCCGATAAAACTGCCCCATTTAAGGAAGAAAGAGGTGTTGCATTTTTCAAAATGGCATCCTTTATGGTTAATGGAGCAGCTGATGGATTCTTGCTAAGGAACAAGGCTGCTGCCCCTGTAACCATAGGAGTTGCCATAGATGTTCCACTGAAATAGTCATAGGCACTGGAATAATCTCCTGGTGTAAAGGCAGGTACTGTACTTAAAATATCCTGACCAGGTGCTGCAATATCGACAGAAGTGACGCCATAGTTGGAGAAAGACGCCAGGTTACCAGTGTTTTCAATAGCTGCTACTGATAAAATATTCGACAAATCAAAGTTAGATGGATAATGAGGCGATGAATCATTGTTAGTTCCATCATTTCCGGCTGCTGCTAAAAAGAGGGAGTTGGAACCTTTAATCGCATCGTACAGTGCTTGGCTGAAGCCTCCTCCGCCCCATGAGTTGTTAGTAATCTTTACACCTTTTGCCTTAGCGTAATTGACTGCCAAGATTGCATCTGACGTATATCCCCCGTCAGGACCAAGGAATTTTAGCGGCATGACCTTTACATTTGGTGCCACCCCAATAACTCCTATGGTATTGGCCGTTCCTGCAATTGTACCCGCAACGTGCGTGCCATGTTCATCCCCGTCAGCATAGTCGTAAACAGAGTTATCCACATTATAAAAATCCCAGCCGTTTACATCATCTATATAACCATTCTTATCATTGTCAATGCCGTCACCTGCAACCTCGCCAGGATTCTTCCAAATCTGAGCTTTCAGATCGGGATGATTGATATCCACTCCGGTATCGATGACGCCTATGATTAGACTCGTACTACCCTTTGTCACTGCCCATGCAGATTCCGCGCCAATATCGATGCCCGCTTTACCAGGAACTCCAAATATTGGCTGCCCGGTGTTTTTCATTCCCCATAATTGCACGAACATCGGATCGGATACAGTATCCGGTTTCACAAGATAGTTCGGCTCTGCATACTCTACCAATGGTGATTCATTTAAAGATTTTAAAACTTCTTCGATCGGAATTTTTGCATTGAAGCTGAGGAGTTTTGTATCTGTCTTATTTAAATTCTTGTTCGTCTTTAAACCGAATTTCGTCTGTAAAACTCCTAAACTTTCAGTCGAATAAGTATTTTTAAACTTGACGATTACTTCGCCTGGTTTATGTTTTTTCGCAGCTTCGTTTTTAAACGTTGCCGCTTTCTTGCTCGTTTGGCTCTGCTTATCAATTTGAATAACCGGATTAACCTTTTCTGTTGCCTTTTTGAAATTTACCTTTCCCCCATCAGATTGATTGGGGGCTGCAAGCGCAGGAATGCTCGCAAATAATAACCCCATACTCACAACTAAAGCCGAAATCTTCTTCCTCATCCCATTTCTCCCTTCATCAAAAAGACTAGTTTAAACCATACGAGTTTAATATATTATGCCGGTTAGTCCATTATGCCTAATTTCGTTTGCCTCAGAAAAATATCAAAATATTACATTTTATATACTTTGTAACCTATGGTTCATAAGAGATTGTTGCCCTGGAAGCCATTGGGTTCTTTTAGAAGTTATTCCTATCATGAACTAAATAGGCTGCAGAATCTTTCTAGATATGCAGCCTTTTTAATGTAGATAATATCAAAATTTTTAGTTTGCGCTAACTTCCAATGCATCATTTTCACATTTAAAATGGATGAAAGCCCTAAATAAAAGAAAATACAGCTTTTTTAATCAAATGATTGATTAACACTTTACTCAACTAACCAATCATTTGATTAAAAGTGCTGAAAGCCCTTTGGTTAAAACGATCCCATCCTCTTCATTAGAAGAAACCTGTCGAAGAATGTGTTCTACCAGGAGATTTTTTTACTTTTAAAGAAAAGAAAAAACTAATCAATCGTTTGATTAGTTTTTGTAATCTTCGATTATAGTCCAAATAGTAGTAGATGCTTCTTCCGCTCTTACTTTATCAAAATTTTTGTAAGAGTCATATGTGATTAATGCCTTCCACAGAGCCCATCCTCGTGCTCTATTCCAGGTTCCTTCGTTAAACTTTAATTCATTCTTAAATACTTCTCTACTGGTATCGTCAAAGAAATTCTAAGCTATTGCAGCATCACAAGAAGGATCTCCTACTCCTACTATTCCAAAGTCAATAACGGCACAGAGCTTTCCATCCTTCACTAACAAATTCCCTGTTGCTATATCACCGTGTACCCATACAGGCTCTGCCTCCCATTCAGAATCTAAAGCTAAGCTCCAGATTTCACTTAGCAGACCACCATCAAAAGTGTCACTGTTGTTTTCAATAGCATTTCTAGATTCTTCATTGTATATAGATAATGAACCGCCTCTATAAAAATTATGCTGACCAGCTAATGGACCTCCACTAGCATCAATGGCTTGTAACTCTTTTAAAAATAACCCCAAGTCTTTTGCTAGATGATTAAGGTTATCAATATTGTTATGAGATAGAGGGTCTCCTTTAAGCCATTTATAGATGGACCAGGACCACGGATATTCTTTATTCGAATTTCCTTTTGCTATTGGAGTAGAAACTGACAATGAAAGTTTTTCAGCAAAAATGGGAAGCCACTTTTGTTCTTTTTCCACCTGTGGAGCATAGGCCGCTGCACTAGGTAACCTGACACTCAAATGATCCCCTAAATGAAATATTCTATTATCATTTCCACCTTTTTTTACAGGTTTGATAGATAAATGAGACCATTCTGGAAACTGTTCGTTTATTAGTCTTGCTACTAAATCGACATTGATAATCAACCTATCTCACTCCTTCCTTTTTCAAACTCATAGCAAGAAGATACTGTCACGCTAAACCCCTAAGCCCCTATACAGCTCATCAATGGTAATCTCCGCTAGAGCCATGACGTGATCCGCTCCTCCGTAATAGATCTTCACATTATTTTCATCAGCCACGACTCCACATGTAAACACTACATTACCAAAGAAACCCTGAACTTCATAAATCTCTTCAGGTACTAAGATTGGCTCTGCTGTTTTAGCGACTATTTTATTAGGGTTCTCAAGATCCAATAGGAAAGCTCCTAGTGTATATCGATTGTTGTGGTCTGCACCGTGATAGATTTCAATCCATCCTTTTTCTGTCTTAAAAGGTACTGCTCCACCACCAATTTTTTGTGACTGCCATCCATCTTCAACGCCCAATAAAAATTGGTGATTCCCCCAGTGAATCCGACAACGATATGATAATAACGATTATTTAGCCAAACTCTTTGTGGACGTGCCATTATGTTTCCCTCACTATACTTTGTTGTTTTGGAGAACTGGACCGTCTTAGTGCCATTGCTTCCCCAAATAGCGGTATCTGTAATATTGTTCTCTCCAGCTAAGTCTGAAATCCTTCTAACCAAACGAATGATTGTATTTGGCAAAAAAATGATATAAATGGCTGTATCAATAAGAAAAAGCTGCCGAATCGACAGCCCTGATCTTTAATTCTTGCACTCGTTAGTTTAAGTGCATTTTTTTTACAAAGTTTATAATCTTAATTTAGCTTTGTCAATCTAATAAGTATTAAGTACTCTTTTACAAATAATATTCCAATGTCTCTAGTGCTTTTAATTTTTGGCCACTACATTCTAATAAAGTAAGAATTAGTACCTATTACTAATTCTTACTGTTCTATCTTTTCAATAGACACGCCAGGTATTGATATGTCTCCACCCATTGTGGATTTGTATGTGAGTAAACCAGTTGATATTCCCATGATTGTAATGGTGTCATCTTCTAAAACCCTAGAAGCGACAATAGAAGAATCAAATTCTCCAAACAGGATTGTGTCGTAATCATCACCAACAGCTAACCTTATTTGAGTCGTACCATCACCTTCCATTACCTGAACAACTTTGCCACGGAATTTAACTTTTTGAGCGATATAACTATCAGGAGTTCTTGCTAACTGATCATAGGTAATACCTGTATCATAGCCTTTCTTTGCTTGTTCTTCTGCTACTCTTTTTGCTTCCTCTTCAGCCGCTGCCTTAGCTGCTGCTGCTGCATCCGCTTTTGCCTTTTCCTCAGCTAGACGCTTTTCTTCGGCCGCCTTAGCTTCCGCTTCTTTTTGTTTACGCTCATCGTCTTTCATTTTAAACCATGGAGCGGCTTCATCTACCTTCGCTTGTAATTCTTTGTTACTAGATTCTAAACTTGCTACCGCTTCTGCTTTAGCTGATAGCTTCTTGTTCAAAAAGTCGACTTTGCTGTGTACCTTATCCAATTCTTCTCGCGAGGGACCGGTGGATGCTCCAATAATTAAAGCAATTAATGCCGTTAATACATATTTCCATCTCTTTTTCAAAAATACTAATAATTTGTCCACAATTTTTCCTCTTTTCTAGATTAATAGATTAAGTATACATGAAAAAAGTACCGGGCAATATGAATCAATCCCAATAGGAAAAATTGGAAATTAATTATCTTTAATATCTATCATACCTTGTGTATCAAAAAGCAGCGACAGGGACGGTTCTTATGGTTCGATTTTGGTTAGGTATCTCCCAATCTTAAAAACGGTTCAAAGATCAATACCGACCACATTTTGTGATGGCTGCTACCATGGCTAGTAAACTTATTTCCCTCGAACCTCGAAAGGGTATAGTAAAATTGCTTCTCACTATTATGTAACCATACTTTCTTTATTCTAATTTCATTTATACACATCGTTGTCACTCTATCCATCTCTATTTCCTACTATCACCAATTAAAAGGCCATCAGAACCGTCCCCATAGTCTTCCAGCTAAATTGCTTTACCGCTTTAAACTTTAGTTGAGTGGGGGTTTTTAATCCAGTATCTGAGAATGACAGCCATCGATATTAACTCTTATTCTTTATTAAAAATAATCAACTCCAGGAGCTGTTTGTTCCAATTTGAATAGAATTTTGCACCTTTAACCGACTTTTTTACGTCAAATTCAATTTTCTTTGATTCGAAGGTTATTCATAGATGGATTATGGTAGAGCTACCTAGGAATAAAACGGAAGCGCGCTGCCCTGAAGGGTTTTACCAGTGGAGAGCTTTGACGAATTAGTTGTACAGTATCAACCCATGATTCATAAGATTATCCAATCATTGCACATTTATAGAAATGAAGATGAATTCTATCAGACAGGGTTAATTGGACTTTGGAAGCTACACAGACTTTCGATGAACGAAAAGGCAGCTTTTCGAATTACGCTTACACCGTTGTAAATGGGGAAAAATAAACCGGTGTTGACAGTCGAATACTTGGGGTTTCCTCAAGTGGATATTTAGCTTTTCTTAAACGTCCTAAGCGCCAAGTATCAAAGAAGACCGCAAAGATTTAAAACAGATTAAAAGAATATATTTCCTTCACAAGGGTACGTATGGAGCTAAAAGAATATCTCGTGCTTTAAAAACGGAAGGTATCATAATAAACCATAAAAAGGTAGCGCGTATCATGAATGAACCAATTTGAAAGCAAAGGTAAGGCAACCAAAAACTACTCATGAAACGAAGGAACAATCTGCAGGCTACGTCTATAAAAATCTGTTAAACCGGAATTTTGATGCCGTTCATCCAAATCAAAAATGGGTAACAGATATGACAGAGGTTTTGATGGGGCAGGAAAAGTTGTATATCTCTGCGGTAATGGATTTATTTAATCGAGAAGTGATGGCATTTGAAATGAGTTCAAGTCCTAATAGTAAAAGCCACCATTAAAGCTGCACAGAAAAGGCGAAATCTGGATACATTGGATGGAGTCCTTATCCATAGCGACCAAGGAAGTGTTTACAGATCTCACATGTATCGCAATCTAAGTAAGGAGCTCCACTTCATACCAAGTATGTCAATGAAGACAAACTGTTGGAATAACGCTGTCATTGAGGGCTTTTTTTCGCAGTTAAAAACGGAATTTCCTTATTTTTATCCCAACAGCCCAATTGATTCCTTTCAACATAATTTAAAGAAATATATTCGTTATTACAGTGAAAAACGAATCCAAAAAAGAATGGGATTCGTTTCTCCTAAAATACATTATTTTAATTACCAAAATGCATCATAAATGTCTATTTTTCGGGGGCTTGACCACAGGCACCGATTTTTAGTCTCTTTCCCATCTCAACACCCTTATTTTTATATCTTCATAGATAAAATCTTATCATATCTAAAATTAACTGATCCGTTTGTTAAAAAGAAAAGCTGCCTTTAATGACAGCTTTGTTTTATCACTAGCGAGGATCGTTAGTGGTTGTGGTTGTATTTTTTACACTGCTATTCATACATCATTTACGTCGCTCTTTCTTCCGAAGATGACAAAATAAAAAAGCCTTTCACGGCTCTTATAAAACACTCAAGATGAACTTTACCCAACCGATGAACGATACCCATAAGGGAATTGAAAGAAGCACTCCAAAAGAAAAACCTTTTCCTAAATTGTTTTCCATAATTATACCTCTTTTTCCTTTTATACCCTCACTGTATCAAATCTTTATTAACTATCGATTAAGTAAATGTAAAGTTTCAACAAATGGTTCCAATTGTAACGTAAAAAAAAAGACCTCACCCAAGGTCTTTAATTCGTTTAGCTGGTACACCAGCATAAACTCCGTTAGGTTCACAATTTTTTGTTACAACTGCTCCAGCTGCTACAATACATCCTTCGCCAATTGTTACTCCTGGTAATATTGTGCAGTTCGCTCCTATCCATACTCCATCTTTTACTGTTATTGATTTAAAGATTGGTTTACCAGCTCTTTTATTAAAATCACCAATTTCATGAGTTCCTGCAGAAAATAAAGTCCGATATCCAATCGAGCAATTATTCCCTATAGATATGTTCGTATCAAAGAAGCAGTCATAATTAATAAACGATCCACTTCCAATAGAAATATTCTTATTTCCAAAAAAAACTCTCGGCTGTATACGTACTGTAGATAGTTGTATCCCGTAAAATTTATAAATGATTTTTCTTAATTTATTCGGGACAATTACAGAACTCGCTAGACTATTAATAAAAAAATCACGTGATATTACCTTTAAACTATTTAACATTTTCAAATCCCTCTCCGCTTTATACTTTTTTATTGAAATTAATAATTTAAGTATAAATTAGATGGTACATTTTTGAAACCATCGATCTAGTTATTACTTCTACATAATTCAATCCAGTTTGCACCATCATAGACTAGTGAGATAGTGCTATTGACGGCAGTAGGCGTAAAATTCCCATTTAACCGTAAATTACCTGTGTTATCTACTAACGTAGTATTTACATCGTTAAAAATTATGAAAAGCTTTTGCCCTGCAAATGTACCCCCGTTGATTGAATCAACAGTCTGAGCAGATGATGCTGCAAATTTTTGATGTTCAAAACCGTTTACCAATGTAGCGATATTAGATGAAACAGTTACAGTAGCCATTTGCCCATTTGTTTTTCGATTGCTTATTATCATTGTTCCTGTTCCTTGATCGATTGGATAACCCCCAATATTATCCACACATATTGTATTTGTTGAGTTTGCTTGAATTAAAAATAAAGATAGAGAAGTGTTATAACCAATATTACCAATAAGGAAATTATTATTAGATACTGCTACACTCGAACCATTAATAACAATTGTTTGTGTGTGATTAATTGGATTTTTATTATCTCGAATGACGTTTTGTTTCACGATATTATTATTACAGCTTGTCAAGTACATTGGGTAATGAGTCTGCTTTTGTAAGTTACAGTTCACAATTGTATTATTTTGAATTGTGTTGTTATCACTAAAGGTTAAACCCATACCGTATTGATAGATATCAGAAATTAAATTTCCTTCTATCATTGAATTGGTCATATAATTGATGGTCACACCTGACCCACTGTTTGTATTCGTGATAGTATTATTTGCAATAATGGTGGCTATCACTCCATTGGCTTGCGTGCTATCAGGCGAACGTCCGCTAATACCAGTCGAACAGTTATTAATAACATTGTTTGTGATTGTAGCTTGTTTAATGGCTCGAATAATGATACCGTTACCGCCTGTTTTGTTGTAGCAGATATTTCCATCAATGACAATATTAGTGGAAGGGTTTGTTGAGTAAGCGACAATACAATCACTGGTTCCATCGTGTATCACATTATTTGCTATTTCGATATGATTTGATCTGGTTCCTTGTAAAATTACCCCACAATCCACGTTATTAATTTCATTATCCAACACATGAATATTGTTGCAACCATTCGCAATACTGATTGCGTTATATCCGTTATTGTATAAATAACAGTTTTGAATATAGACGTTAGTCGCTGCATCTAAACCAATTAATTTTGTTCCATCGTTAGGGTCGCCTGGTACTACACCCTTGTTACCGTTAAAAGTTAATCCAAAAATTTTAATGTTCGATACGCTTCTTACATTGACAAGCGTACCTACACCATATGTGGTGTCAGGTTTGGTGATAATTTCAGCACCGCTTGTTGAAAAATAAGTGATTCCTGATGCTAAGTTAATATTTAACGCATAATATCGACCATTCCCAAAATCGACAGCCTTTTGTGTTTTGGAATTGACTGCCGCTTGAATAGCTGCGTTAATAGCTGCTGTGCTATCGAAAGTTGAATATCCTACTTCATCAATCGAATGTGCGCCATAATCAGAAATTTTAATTGCACCTTTAGTCGCTATTTCTGCCAACTCCGTATCAAGCTCATTAATCGCCCCGACCAAATTTGATTTTTCAGTGGTTTGTAAATCTGATAAATCCCCAATCTTATTCTTTAATTCTTCTTTATCTTCACAACTCAATATACCACCCCTTTCACATACCTAGTAACAATATATGAGGTTGTCCCTCTTATTGACACGGCCGCTCAAGGAGTACTGCTATAGAAGCTTTTAAAAATTTAGTAGCTGGAACCATAATCTCGATACCATTCACATCAAAAAAAAGTCATCAGCATGGGTTACAATGGAACCATCTTCCTTGGTAATTCGTCCTCTTACGGTTTAGGTACCTTTGTGATAAATTCATCCATTCAAGCCATAACCGCCTCTGATTATTCGCTCGCCTAGAGCTATTATCAGGAATCATCATGTATAGTCTTCTAAATGGCTATCAATTCTTCTTTTATAATCCTGGGAGTGACAATCATCATTATTAACTCATATCCTTTTCAAAAACTAAATCATTTTGGGAAGTAGTTTGTTCCAATTTGAATAGAATTCTGCACTTTTAATCTATTTTTTTACGTTAAATTCGTCTTTCTCTGATTCGAAGGTTTTCCATGTATGGATTATGGTATAGCTACCTAGGAATAAAACGGAAGCGCGCTGCCCTGAAGGGTTTTACCAGTGGAGAGCTTTGACGAATTAGTTGTACAGTATCAACCGATGATTCATAAGATTATCCAATCGTTGCACATTTATAAAGATGAAGATGAGTTCTATCAGACAGGGTTAATTGGGCTTTGGGAAGCTGCACAGTCGTTTGATGAAAGAAAAGGCAGCTTTTCGAATTACGCTTACACCTATATGAAGGGAAAAATGTTATCTCAAATGTCCCAAAACAACCAATGTAATGAAAGACTTATCCATCCGAAGGAGGAATTTTGGGAATTTACAGAGGGTCAGGAATCAACTCTTTTCCTTGAGAAAGATATGATTAACACTTATTGTGAAGGACTAACAGAAAAAGAGGCAAAATGGGTAATCACTATGTCTATCGATCACCTATCCATTAAGGAAATAGCGGAAAGGGAGAAAGTTTCCGTATCTGCAGTTAAACAATGGAGATCAGGGGCAATAAGAAAATTAAAAGAAAAAGTTGCTTTAAATTAATAGTCTAAAATTAAACCTGGGCAGTGGCTAGCACTTAAACTGCCCGGGGCTACAAAGAAATTATAAGCATCATTCGACAATATTTTATTATATACACAAAACATTCACGAATGGTACGTATACGCGGAACAAACATTATACTAATTTATGGTATTTTTTCATTAAGGTTTAAATCATGTTTTAAAGGTCATAAATACACATCTAGAATCACTTTTCATAATCATACTGATTTTCTTCATTAAAATTGATCATATATTATTCTAACCTCTCCTTAATCAACTTGACCTACCTCACTATACTAGTTTTCAAGGCTTCTACAACTTGTATTCTTAACATATAATTTCAGCATTCATCTCAACATTAGATTCGCAGTTTCATTATTTATTAAATGTGTTACTGGACCATTATCTAACAGCTATCCAGAAACAAAATTCAATATCATAAAAATTCAGGAGTGATGCGTTTGTTTATTGAACCGTACTACATAATTAATCCGCATATGATGTACATGTATGGATTACATGATCGAAATGCAAAAGTTTGTACTCTAGTAAGAGAGTTCCATCGTGTTTTCATCGTTGATCGGTCACCGTTGGAAATACTAGATGATAGTCTCAGATGTATCGGATTTAATTTAAAGGGCGCCATGGACACTTCCAAAATCATCATACCGAATTCCATGATGTGTCCTGTCATGATCAACCATATCCATAACATTTGTGTCTTTCCCGATAAATCGCATAAACACGAAGATACCATTTGGTTTAATCCCTGCCATATCCTAAGAACCCTTAGCTTTAAACGAAAAACACTGATAGAGTTCCGAAATAGACTGATCCTTATAAACGATTCCAAACTATTTTCTTTTAATAACAAATGGAAAGCAGCAGAGCAGTTAAGCCAAATTACCATTGAAAATGCGAAGAATCCAGTATCTTTTATTATTGAACCCCCAAAGAAAACCAGAAAAAGAAAGAGAAAAAGCAAAATAGTATAAGGTCTCATTGAATTTCCAACCAACACGAATGGCTTGAGATTGATAATACATAGCCGCTATTAAAACAGCCTGATGATGATTCAACAGGCTGTTTTTTTAACGAATCCCTAAGCAAATACTGGCAAGGATATTCACTTTGTGTCCTTTTTAGCAACATTTAGGACTAAGTTTTGTCATAGAGCTGCTTTCGGTACTACAGTACG
Organism: Neobacillus niacini; assembly: GCF_030817595.1. Lineage (GTDB taxonomy): Bacteria > Bacillota > Bacilli > Bacillales > Cytobacillaceae > Neobacillus > Neobacillus niacini_G. Next base: position 4,706,826 of record NZ_JAUSZN010000001.1, on the reverse strand, counting down.
TGGAGCAAATCTTATTTTCGATATGTAATGGAATTAAAGTATCCATCATATGTAAAAACAAATACTAGTCGCTTAAAATGCTTATACTGGTACCTCTGAATTACCAGTACAAAAATTTTTTTCCTATAAAAAAGGATTGGGTGTAAGGTGAACGATGAGTAGAATCGTTGTCATAAGATTAAAAGAACTACTTTTAGAAAAGGGTATGACAATAAGAAAATTATCCCGTCTAAGTGATGTCCGTCATGCGGCATTAAGTGAATTAGCTAACCAAAAAAGGGTTAATGTCCACCTTCATCATTTATCCCGTATTGCGGATGCACTAGATATTGACGATATGGATCAAATCATTACTTTTGAAAAAATCGAAGACTAACCAATCATCCATTTTCGACAGCATTCATCCCATATTCAAACCAATCAATCGTCTGATTAAAACGATCACGAGCCCTTTTAGAAAACGAACTTTTTACTTGTGACTAGAAAAAAACTTGTCGAGGATGCGTTTACCATCCTACGGTGAATAAAAATAACCTGCCGGGTACTCGTTTCTACAATAAAACATGTGATTTGGTGTCTTTTTGGCTACGTATATTAATATTTGGCTAAAAGCAAGCAAAACACGTACTGGAGTGCGTGTTACATTTTCTTCAGGCATTATGTAATGGTCTAAAAAGGAGAATCCCTTTGATACAGACCGATGAAGAAATGTATATTGGAATAGGGTTAGGAAGAATGAGGAATGAGAGAGATTGGACACAAGAGAAACTTGCTGAAATGAGTCAGCTAAGTTATCGAACTGTCCAAAATATTGAATATAATAGAACATCGCCCTCCGGAACCTCTATTTGTAAGTTCGCAAAAGCTTTTGAAATGGAGCCTTGGGAATTTCTTAGGACCATTTCAGATGAGATTATATACAAACCCCGCAAACAAAAGACAAAGAAAAAAAGCATTCCAAGTCGTAATTCCATATAATACGAATAATCTAGTGTTGAATTCAATTAAAAATCAACTCATTAATATTCATATCAAAAGCCGCTGCCAAAAGGATCACTGACAGCGGTTTAACTCTTTACATACCATATGGGTCGAGTCACATCCCAATAATGAAGTTCGTTTCTTATACCTAGTTTCACTAGATGAACCTAATAGTCAATTGCTGAAAATATTCTTATGTAAATGAGGGTTGACAGATGAACAAGAAGAATATTGGAATAGTTAAAATGAACATTTGGAGAAAATTTGAGAACCAAAATCAATTGTACTACATAGAGATTTTCCATTATACAGATGGTACCATCCAAGCGTTTGCAAATAAAAAGCCTGATAAAGTTCAACCTATTTCAGAAGAGTTTCCAATAGGCATCGGTCGAGATGCTCATGACCCAACAAAGGCAGCTATTCAAGCCATTAACCACATTCTAAATCAATAAATTCTGCTGAAAAATTCTGAGACTATCCTTAAGGTTTATTGTATATAAGTAAAAATGTACCTTTTTTGCAGTTACGATTTCCACCTAAACCTTCTTAAGGTAACCATTAATAAAAAAATGTTTGCATAAGCTTATTTCAGAATCAAACACCTATACCCTTATCTACTGGTAGATAAGGGTATATAGCTAAAGTAGCAAACTTCCATCATAATACAAAACTTAGATACACCTATTAACCTATCAATCTTCGACAAATATCTGGGAGTGACAGTGGTTGACCCCCTTATAATAGACATATAGAGTATGATGAAGATACGACATATCTGAGTTTCTTTGGGGGACAATTAACATGAGAAAAAAACAATCATCACATAATAGTGTCGAAACTAAGTTGGAAGCAGTGCGTCAAGTGCTGGAAAATAAAAGGCCAGTGGCTGAGGTTGCAAGTGAACTAGATTTACACCGGGATACAGTGAATCGTTGGGTAATCTCTTTTAAGGATAATGGTGAGCAGGGTCTTGTGAATCCACGCTCTATTTCGAAGCCTTCTCAGTCAAAGGATATAAAGAAGACCCGGGAGTTGGAGAAGAAAATAAAAGAAAAAGACATGGAGATAGAAATCCTAAAAAAGTTCCAGGCCTTTCTCAAAGGGAACGAATAAGCAAGAAATTCGAAGCTATTTCTTATTTGAGAAAGGATTATCCAGTCAATCTTTTATGCCGCATACTTGGGGTTTCCTCAAGTGGTTATTTTGCATTTCTTAAACGTCCTAAGCGCAAACCATCTGGAGAAGAACGCCAAGATTTAAAACAAGTAAAAAGGATTTATTTCCTTCACAAGGGTACGTATGGAGCCAAAAGAATATCCCGAGCATTAAAAGCCGAGGGCATAATAATAAATCACAAAAAAGTAGCGCGACTCTTGAATGAGGCCAATTTGAAAGCAAAGGTGAGGCAACCAAAAACTACTCATGAATCTAAGGAACAATCTGCAGGCTATGTCTATAAAAATCTATTAAATAGGGATTTTGACGCCGTTCATCCCAACCAAAAATGGGTAACAGATATGTCAGAGGTTTTGGTGGGTCAGGAAAAGTTGTATATCTCTGCGGTAATGGATTTATTTAATCGCGAAGTAATTGCCTTTGAAATGAGTTCAAGTCCTAATAAGGACTTGATAAAAGCGACTATTATGGCTGCACAGAAAAAGCGAAAATTGGATACATTGGACGGGGTCCTAATCCATAGCGACCAAGGAAGTGTGTACAGATCTCACATGTATCGCAATCTTAGTAAGGAGCTCCACTTCATACCAAGTATGTCAAGGAAGGCAAACTGTTGGGATAACGCTGTCATTGAGAGCTTTTTTTCGCAGTTAAAGACGGAATTCCCTTGTTTTTATCCAAACAGCCCAATTGATTCCTTTCAACATGATTTAAAGAAATATATTCGTTATTACAATGAAAAACGAATCCAAAAAAGAATGGGATTCGTTTCTCCTAAAATGTATTATTTTAATTACCAAAATGCATCATAAACGTCGAATTTTCCAATGTCTATTTTTCGGGGGCTTGACCACAGGCACCGGGATTCTATCCGGCTCTTTCACTCGCAAAACTTCCAATTATTCCCTTAAAGAACCTCCCCCCTGGCCCCCTTTAATTAAACTTCATTATATATTCAGCTTGGAAGGTTTCTCCTGCTCCAAGCTTATTTACACCAAACTTCTCCTTTAAGTTCCCTGTTGTATCATATGTATCTGCAATACCGTACCAAGGCTCAATGCAAACAAACGGAGCTATCGTCCCATCTGTTTCTATATATTTTGACCAAATCCCAACAAACGGAAAACCTTGAAACATTACTTCTACACCATGACTCAACTGATTAGATACCAATGTGACTTTATCGATATTGCTGTAAATAAGAGCATCATGGGCAAATAGAGAATTTGTGAGTGGAATCGTTGAAAGATCATTGGCTGTCCCTTTCTCATGAATGAGGGAATTCTTTAGCTCATATTCCATGACATTCTTATTTGCCGCAGGTGAAAAGTTCAAATAGTAATCTTCAATGGTTTCATTTTCTACTAGTGGAACTTTAAATGCAGGATGTGCACCAATGGAAAAATACATCTCTTCCTTATTTAAATTCAGGATTTGCCACTGAACAATCAGCGAGTCCTCCATGAGACGATAACGAATCATCGCTGTAAATTCGTAAGGATAAACATGAACGAGGGAGCCAAGAGACTCAAACACAAAAGAAACGGTTGTTGATGTCTGCTCAGCCACTTCGAATTCAACGTCACGCAGAAAGCCATGCTGCGACATCTTGTAGGTCTGACCATCCAGTTGATATTGATCTTCCTTTAACCGTCCCACAATCGGAAATAAGACAGGAGAGACTCGTCCCCAATATGCCTCATCCCCTGTCCACATATAATCCAGCGCATTTTTCTTATGCGTCACTTTACGTACTTCTGCTCCGTGTCTGACAATATCAACCTTTAACCAATCATTTTCAATAACAATCATCTATTTCCCTCATCTCTTTGTTCTTGCATTTCATATTCATCTTACCCTCATTAGAACTGCATAAATCCTGTTTGTAAAAAACGGTGATAAAATCCCCAATATAAACGGTCAAAAATTTGTTTATGGCATTATAAAAATGTAGGAAATGGCACCTAATTTGTGTTGGTCCCTAGGGGCTAACCAAATAAAAAAACCACTTGTCAACATTCCCAAATACACATACACTTCCTGTTGGGTACAAAGTAGTGCAGGAGGTATTTAAGGAGATGTTGGCAGTGGCCGAAATTAATTATAGTTAACAATAAAGACTGTACATATTCAGATGTAGCAAAAAGAACTGGAAGAGATCCAAGAACGATAAAGAAGTATGCAGAAATGGAGGATTTCAACCAAAAGCCAAAGAAAAAGCAAACAAGGGTAGCTCCGGTATTAGGGCCTGTAAAGGCAATCCTGGATGACTGGATCAAGGAAGATATGAAAAAGAAAAAGAAGTTTCGTAGAACCGCCAAGAGGATGTGGGATTTGTTAAAAGATAACCATGGCTTTAAAGGCTCTGATCGCACGGTTCGGGAGTATGTTTCTATGAGAAAAGAAGAGTTCCTCAATGAGGCAGATGAGGCTGCAATTCCACTAGAATCTGTACCTGGAACAGCTCAGGTGGATTTCGGGGAAGCTCCATTTATTTACGGAGGAGAAGATATCGTATTGCCATACCTTGTAGTTCCTTCCCATTTAGTAATTCCTTTTATTTTCAAGTCTTCCCTTCCCAAAACAAAGAGTGCTTTCTTGAGGGGATGAAAAGAGTTTTCCATCATATGGGAGGAGTTCCAAAAGTCATACGATTCGACAACCTATCACCTGCCGTTAAGAAAATATTGCCGAATGGCGAACGGCAATTAACAGAAGAATTCCAGAACTTCGTTCTTCATTACGGTTTCGAGTGTGAGTTCTGTAATCCCAATAGTGGAAACGAGAAAGGTCATGTAGAGGCCATGGTAGAGTATGTCCGGAATAACTTTCTCTTACCAGGACTGCATGTTATCGATCTAGACGATTTGAATAAAGAACTATGGGCCAAGGCGGAGAAAGACCGTGAAAGGAAACATTACCAAAAGGAATGGGCGATTTCGGAGTTATTCGAGGAAGATCGGGCAGCCTTCCTCCTATTGCCGGCAAAAGAATATGAATGTGTAAGGTACGAGACCCTGAAGGCCGATAAATACGGTTATATCAAGCTGGATCTTAACCTGTATTCGACTTCGCCAAGATATGCGCTAGGCAAGGTCCTGGTGAAAATCTCATATAACCAAGTGGAAATTTTGAACGATGACCACCAACTCGTTGTCAGCCATTCCCGACTGTATGGTCAATACAGAAAGTCCATGAAATGGCAGCCATATTTGAATTTGATGGCCAAATCGCCTACGGCACTTAAATATACCACTTTCTATGATCAGCTTCCGGAAGAATGGAAAAGTTATTTTGGGGCGTGTACAGTGGCCGAAAAGCCAGAAGCACTGAAACTATTATCTATTGCGATGATTGATGATATTAAGTTCTAATATTCTTAACAAGTTTATAGTTGTTTCTTATAAGAACAAGGATGAATAATGCAACAAGTGCCCCTACGGAATCAAATAAGACATCCTGATACGCCGCTACTCTTCCTGGCATAAAGGATTGGTGCCACTCATCCGTAATTGCATATAGTACTGTTAATGTCCATGAAAGGATATAAGCGAATCGATTGGTTTCGAGAGCTTTGTACAACAAAATGGCTAGTATACCAAAGACGACTATGTGTGTTGCTTTTCTGACAATAAGGTTCAACTTATTTATATCTGTATGATCGGTACTCGGAGTTTTATTGATTGTTTTTTGTTCTGCTACAACTACCTTTTGGATTACTTCTGAAGTCTTCTCACCTGTGAAGTATGGAAGCTGCGTAAAGAAGAATATAGCTGTCATCCAAATAATCGCTGCAATTGCCCACCATTTTCTATGATTCATTCTAAAATTCCCTCTCAAGTCCTGTATGAAAACCACTATTTATCAAACGATATTATAAAAAGGGGGGGTATACTGGCTCATTATTAATCAACATCTTAAAATAGTTAGTATCCCTGAGAATTTTAACTGATTAGCGTAATATCACTAAGCACAAGCCTTCATAAATATGCAAATAGCATAAAGCTGTTTTCTAAAAAGCCCGTACTCACATTTGTAAGTACGGATACAGTACTATAATATTAGTTAATTAATGTGTATTGCTTTTCAAAGTAATTCTGATATTCTCCACTAAGAATTTGTTTCCACCACCATTTATTGTTTAGATACCAATCAATAGTCTGGGCAATTCCTGTTTCAAACGAGTAAGTTGGTTTCCATCCTAGCTTTTCTAATTTGGTTGGATCAATGGCATAACGCTTATCATGACCTAAACGATCAGTAACAAATTCAATTAAATCTTCTGATTTTCCTAAAGTACTAATAATGGTTTTAACAACTTCTAAATTTGTTCTCTCATTATGTCCGCCAACATTATAAACTTCGCCGTTGACTCCCTCATGAAGAACAAGGTCAATGGCCGTACAATGATCAAGTACATGTAACCAGTCACGAATGTTTTTGCCATCACCATATACTGGTACCTTTTCATCATTTAATACACGAGAAATGGTTAACGGAATTAACTTTTCTGGAAAATGGAACGGTCCATAATTATTAGAACAACGAGTGATGTTAACAGGAAGACCAAATGTTTCGTGGTATGCACGTACCAAGAAGTCAGATGATGCTTTACTAGCACTATATGGACTATTTGGTTGTAACGGTGTTTCCTCTGTGAAGAAGGTAGTTGGGTCGAAGTCTAATTCACCGTATACTTCATCTGTTGATACATGAACAAATTTTGTAACTCCAATTTGTTTTGCCGCATCTAGTAATACTTGAGTTCCTAATACATTTGTTCGAACGAAAATTTCAGGCTCTGTAATAGAGCGATCAACATGGCTTTCTGCAGCAAAATGGGCTACAAAATCAAACTTCTCTTTTTCAAAAAGAGAGATAATTGCCTCACGATTTGCAATGTCTGCCTGTACAAAATGATAGTTATCCTTTTTTACTATGTCACGGTGTTTAGCTAAATCACCAGCATATGTTAATAAATCGAGATTGTAAATTTCATATTGCGGATATTTATTAACCATATATTGAACAAAATTACCACCGATGAACCCTGCCCCACCAGTTACAAGAATCTTCTTCTTTGTCATCATTTCACCTCATGTTTTAATGCATTTAAGTATTGTCCCAACGAGTCCTGCCATTTTGGCAATGATTCGAAGCCATTAACAATTAATTTTTGTTGCGATAAACGAGAGTTTTTAGGACGGACAGCCTTAGTAGGGTATTCCTCCGTTGTTATAGAATTAACCACTACACTTTTCTCAGATAATCGTAAAATCTCTTTAGCAAATTCAGACCAACTGCAAAGTCCTTCATTCGTTGCATGATAGGTTCCATAACGATTTGTTTGGATCATATCGAGTAATAACCTCGATAAGTCGAATGTATTCGTTGACGAACCTACTTGATCTCCTACAACACTTAATTGATCCCGTGTTTCTGCTAAACGTAGCATCGTTTTAACAAAATTGTTTCCGTTCAGGCCGAACACCCAAGAAATTCGGACAATGAACCATTCAGATAAAAGAGATTGAACTACTTTTTCTCCTTCAAGCTTTGTTAGACCGTAATAGCCAACCGGATTAGTAGCGTCTGTTTCAACAAAAGGGTCCTCACCCAATCCATCAAATACATAATCAGTACTAATATACATAAACTTGGCATTAACTGCCTTTGCAGCATTTGCTAAGTTTTTTGTACCATTAACATTGAAATTCCAGCAGTTTTCCTTATCGTCTTCTGCCTTATCTACTGCTGTATAGGCCACACAATGAATAATAGCCTCCGGTTTCATTTCACTCACAAACTGGATAACAGATTGTTCATCTGTAATATTTAAATCATTAGAACCTACACCAATCATTTCAAAGCCACGTTCTAATCCTTCCCTGACAACATCAAACCCTAGTTGTCCAGTGTACCCGTTACTAAAACTTTCATCTTCTAATCTCCATAAGTAAAATTATTTTCTGCATTAACCAATAATGGTGCTTTCTCGTCTTTTGCAGATAAAACAGGTGAAATATCAATTGGCCACTCAACACCAATTTGAGGATCACTCCAAAGAATACCTCTGTCACATTCAGGCGCATAGAGCTCGTCCACTTTATATTGAACTTCAACATCATCTGTAAGCGTTATAAAACCGTGTGCAAATCCTTTAGGTACTAGTAATTGTTTTTTATTATCTGCACTTAATTCAATTCCGAACCATTTACTGAAAGTAGGGCTGCCTTTTCTTATATCTACAGCTACATCAAAGATTGCTCCCTTTGTACATCTAACGAGCTTAGTTTGTGCTTTGGGGTTTAATTGATAATGCAACCCTCGTAATGTTCCTTTAGTTGCAGAAAACGATTGATTATCTTGAACAAACTTTATATCTATTCCTGCTTCTTCAAACATTGCACCGCTATAGGTTTCCATAAACCATCCACGATGATCTCCGAATACCTTCGGCTCAATTATCTTTACTCCCTGTATATAAGTTTCTATTACGTTCATTTTACTACACCTCATATTTAATACTTAATACTTCCGTTGGCTGCTTTTAATAAATATTGACCATAACCAGTTTTAGAAAACTTTTCTCCTGATTTATATAATTGCTCTTTACCAATCCATCCATTGATATATGCAATTTCTTCAGGAGCAGCAATTTTTATCCCTTGGTGCTCTTCAACGGCTTTAACGAAATTAGTCGCCTCCACCAGGCTTTGATGTGTTCCTGTATCTAACCATGTAAAACCTCGACCCAAGAGTTCCACATCAAGTTCTCCCATGCCTAAATATGCTTCGTTAACTGAGGTAATTTCGAGCTCCCCCCGAACTGATGGTTTAACATTCTTCGCAATATCTACAATTCTATTGTCGTAAAAGTAAAGACCAGTGATTGCATAATTTGATTTTGGGATTTCAGGCTTTTCTTCAACGCTAAGCACTTTTCCACTTTCATCAAATTCAACTACACCAAACCGCTCTGGATCTTGAACATGATAACCAAATACGGTTGCCCCATGTTCCTTTTGGGCTGCCCGTTGAAGAATTTTTCTCATACCACTACCATAGTAAATATTATCACCTAAAATCATTGCTACAGATTCATTACCAATAAACTCTTCCCCAATTAAAAAAGCCTGGGCTAAACCATCCGGGCTTGCTTGGACTTTATATTCAAGATTAATCCCAAACTGAGATCCATTACCTAATAGTGTCTCAAAGCGAGGCGTATCTTCTGGAGTTGAAATTATTAAAATATCACGAATGCCAGCAAGCATTAAAGTTGAAAGTGGATAATATATCATGGTTTATCATAAATAGGGAGTAACTGTTTACTAGTTACCATTGTTAATGGATAGAGTCTAGTACCGCTTCCACCTGCTAGAATAATTCCTTTCATTACTACACCTCATCATAATAAATACAAAAATAAACATAGGTTCTCGGCAAAAAATTTAGGGAGAAGTTTTTTAAACAACCCCATTATTGCCTTATTCAAAGTAAGTAACCTAAAAGACAAGTATCCTATAATTTAGCTCTCTTAAATATATATAATCCTTTTAGATTCTTTTAATAAAGAATAGCAACTAAAGGGTGGCAAAAAACTCCACTAATACCGTGTAAAAAAACAAACCAATAATATCCTTGAGAGTAACACCTGGAATACCACCAAGTTACCCCGATTTAAGGTTAATGAGACCATAACCCCAAATAAAGTATTTTTTAGACAAACTAGGCTAATAGTCTATTGCATTTTGCTTAATTTCAAAGTTCCCAGTATTATTTGCCACATCATTTAACCATGGATTAATTAATTCCATAACAGCTGTTCCTACAGCCTCATCGCCAAAATTATGGTTGCTAATTAACAACTAAATTTCTATATAATCTCTCCTTGGGTTATACAAATATATTATTTATATGGATTCCTCTTTTTGCTTTTCAAATTTATCACTCCAGCTTTGCTCGATTATTGCACAAACAAGAGCAAATGAAATATTTGTCACATAACTATAGGGGAATAATGTATAAATTCCAAATAAACCACATAATAAGAAGAAGAAGCAATCCCTGCGTCCAGACCTTCTTGCGTCTTTTAATAAACGAATATGTGAAATTATCATCCATGTAATAAATGCAAATCCGTAGTAAAAAAATAAACCAAAAATACCGTTATCATTATAATAAATGCCTTCTAGGTATCGAATTCCAGTAACTGTCGGTCTCCAATCAAGATTTGCATAACCACTTCCAAATAATGCGGATAGCGGACTGCTCATTGTTTGTTCGATGTAGAATACTCTTCCCACTTCTCTGATTGCAGTACCAGCATCTTGGGCTGTTTGTCCAAACATTGATTCCAATACAACCTGACCAATACCTGATACCATAAAAGCACATCCAGCAAAAAGTGCTACGCCGATTAATGCAAGTTTTCTCCAGGTGGTCTTATGCGAAAGAATGGCAATCAAAGTAACAGCAAATATTATGGTCAAGTTCATACGAGACTTGATAACAAACAACTCGATAAATAATGTTGCTGCTATCATAAAAAAGTCAATAAATCTTATCTTATTTCCATCTAAAACATTTTTCAAATGGAAATAGTAAGACATTAGAACAAAATACATAGAAATGTATAACCGAATAGACCCATATCTTATATTATTCTGTACATGCATGAACAATAGGTTATTACCCAAAAAGTACTGAGCAAGTATCAAACATATAAAAATAAAATTCAATTTACTCAGCAAATCGAAAACTTGTTCAATTTTAAGCCTTCCAGATTTAAATAACCGGCTTAATGGAAAATACATAAGCATGGCCATAATCCAATGTCTTTGCGCTCTAATACCTAATAACAATGGCTGACCATAACTGAGATACGCCATATAAGAAGATGTCAGTACCAAAAACAACGGTAGGATAAAAATCCAAGTGTACTTTCTTTTCTCAGTGATTCTGCACTTATAAAAAACATACACCATAAAACCAACTTCTAGGAGCACTGCTATATCACCTGTCGGAACAATAGATGTATCTACCAAATAGAAACACTGGAGGTTAAAGAAGATAATGGTTGCAATGAAAAGTAAATATTTGTTAACTATAAAACTTTTCATTATTATTCATCTCCTCCGTATAAATTCCACTATACGATGCCTAATTAAAAATATTTTTTTAAATAAGAGAAAGTTAATTTTTGCAAGAGTCAGCACTATTCTCGAGCACTTTTTATACTCTTCATAATAATATAAATTAGACTCGAAAGAGCATTCAATTCCCTTCAGTGCTGACATTGCCTTCTTAACTGTCTGCCCATGATCATGGATAATAGTCAAATCATCCAAGAAATATGTGGTATAACCGCATTTTACCAATCTCTCACTAAGTATAATTTCTTCAGCATACAAAAAAGTGTTTTCATCGAACATTCCGGCATTCTTAAAAGCATTAGCACGAATAAACATAAAACAGCCAGTTACCCAACAACAATTTTTACTTTCGTTTGTATAGTCTACATCAGAATACGGAATTTTTAACAGCATATTCCAATAATATAATATCAACCTAGATACAGCACTTTTCACTTTATGTGGACTTTGGCATTGCCCTTGAGGACTTATAATTTTAGGACCAATTACCGCACAATTCGCCATGCTATCAAAGAGTTTTGTAATATTAACTAAATCCAGTTTTTCTTCAATGATTAGGTCATTATTACTTAAGATATAATATGAGTCCTCATAAAATTCCGTTGCCAATACTACTCCTAGATTATTTCCTTTAGCGTATCCAAGATTTTTACCGGTGCGGCAAAACATTATTTCGTTGTTTTCAAAAGTTAGTACACTAATTTTGGCACTATTAGAGTAATAAGTCTTCGCCTTGCCGAATTCACTCTTCAGCAAATCCTCGGCATTGGCCTGGTCCCCATTCTCTATAATGATTGTATGGATACCATCCTCATGAAACAGTTTCTGCTTGCACTGCCGAATGTATTCAATGGTTTTTTCTACTGTATTGTAATCAACGATTATTAATGAATACATTTTTTATCCTTTCCAACTCCGTCAATATGTGTAAACCTTTATCAATTTCTTACACATATTGACGATATCAAAACGTTTTTGAATTCTATTAATTTCATTCTGTGCCTGCTTTTTTATTAAATCGTAATTGTCTATTACATAAGATATCTTCTCTGCCAATTGCGCACTATCTCCCACATCAAAAAGTTGATTCGGATTGCTTACCATAATTTCAGCTGGTCCATCTAAATTGCTTGCGATACAAGGTATTCCCATTGCCATGGCCTCTATTAAGGAAATACCAAATCCTTCAAATCTGGATGGAAGTACAAAAATATCTATAGTTCTTAAAAGTTCCGGGATATTATCAACATTTCCCAAAAATATGATATTATTATCTATGCCACGTTCCATTATTATTCTTTTTAAATTCTCAAATGCCTTTTTATGGCTATTATCATATCCTCCAGCGAAGTAACAAACTACATTTGGGTATTTTTTACTAATCAGGTCGATTGCTTCAACTAAAATATCCTGACCCTTCTTTTCAGGCATAAATCTTGCAACATTACCAATGACGATCTTATCTGGGTTATATCTTCCAGATGATTTACTGGAAAACTTTTCAAGATTTATGGCATTGTATACAGTAACAACCTTTTTTGCTTTTGCGCCGTGTTCAACTATATCCTTTTTTACAGACTTCGAAATAGCAACGAAATTATCACAAAGAATATTTCGCAATATGATCTTCCATTTTGCTAATTGCCCATACTGCCCAACATCGTGTATTGTATGAACAATCTTTGTCTTTCTAAACAAAAATGGTTTCAATATTAATATTTCAGGAATATCCAAAGAATTGCAATGTACTATTTCAATTTGATTATCTTTGATATACTTCGTCACTCGACGTATTGTATCAATCTTACCGCCACTGCCAACTGGACGTTTCTGCAACTCAATATGCACTTTTCTGTCAAGAGTATTCAAAACTTCTTCTGAATAAAGATTATTCACCACATATAAGTATACTTCATGTTCTTGTGAAACCATCTCATTACAGATATCCGCAACTAATCTTTCTGTCCCACCCACTGTATATGAGAATAGTAAGTACATTATTTTCATAGCTCAATTTTCCTTTTATTAATAGATTCATCCTTACCACCAATATCTTTTGCCAGATTACCACCTACAACCAAATTAGCAGGAACATCTTTTGTTACAAACCCCTATGTGCCCCCATTATGAGCATTGTCCAAACTCTTTTAATTCTATTTTTCTACGATTCCGCTTCATATTGCAATCTCCCTCATCTGAACAGCACATCATAATATGTACCACTCAGTTTTGTCTGTTCGTCTTTAAATTTATATGTCATCTTATGGAACGGCGCCTGCCCTTTTATTGCTTCCCATATCCGTTTGTCATACTGATCAAACAATCTCAACAAAAGGATATGCGGTGTTGCATTATCACTCGGAACAATCTTTTTCCACTCTTCCTGATAATGTTCAAAGACGATAGAAATAAAATCATGCAGTAGGAAATAGTCTAGCATTTCTGTATTCATCTTCCAATATTCATAACAAAGATATCGAATAGCCATTAGCATTTTATTATTCGTAGTGGCGCTCATAAGCCAACTTGAAGATAGATGACTATGTCCATCTCGTCCAGGCTTCAGACACTGATATAAGAACAGATCCGAGTCGAAGTAATAATCCGGAATAGTATCTCGTTTGCATGTACAGAATACTGTGGCATCTAGCCACAGTCCTCCATGATTGATCAGCAATTCCAACCGAAGCAAATCAGTCATGTGTGTATGTGTGATTTGGCCTTTTTCCCATTTATCAATGATGAAATCCGGGAACTTCACATAATCTGCTATATTATCGGCAGTAATTAGAATAATTTCCCGATCGGTAAGATTCTCTTGCAAAGACTGGAAACATTTTTGGACTAATGCAGGCGCATTTTCCATTCCTTGAAACCAGCATACCCATACTTTATTGCTCTGTTCATGTGGTAAAGTATAATCATAATCCTTATCAAAGGCAGCCAATCTGCTTTTATATTTCTTTTCCAGCTTCTGTTTAGCTTTTAGCTGAGTAGAAAGGCGTAATATTTCCAATGCGGTTCGGCTTTTTCCCAAAAGCAAAAATACCCCCAACGCTGTGAATAATGCTCCACTCTGCCAGTATCTCTTAAGGAGCGTTATTCCGCCCTGTTTTTCAAATGTTTGTTTTAACCCCATTTTGGTAAAGTCCCCTTTCTACTTGGCAGAGCAAATCTTTATTCTTCAACCCTTTTGCCGTGTATTTCTAAAATTCTAAAATGAGTCTTTCTCTTATCTTCAGGTGGCAATTGCATATAGTCGCCATACGTATATGTTAAATACTCATCATACATATCCATGCCACGGAGCTGAATATCCTCAAACTGATAGAATTTGCCCTTTCCATAGAACTCAGCAGGTACAATTTCCTTGGTACGGTACGCTCCCATGATATTTCCAATGTACTTAGAATCTTCAATTCTCTGGCTCTTAAGCAACTTATCAATTTTGCATTTTTGCTTATATGGAGTGGTCATCTTTTCAACAGGGATGCATTCCATAACCCACAGTAATGCTCTTTCTGCTATTCCACGAGGGCGTTTCCTATCAATTGAATCCTTATAACAAAGAGACATTAATGCACGATGATATAAAACTCTGAAGAAGTAAATCTTTCTCAAAACCTTATTGTTTGGCGTACCATCTACCGGAAAGATATCAATTGAAGCATTGGTATACTTATTTTCATTTCCAATTCTTTCTTCTACAACCTTAGTCTTTGTGTCCAGTATTCTAGTAATATAGTAGGGATAATTAGGATCAGTATGATAATTTACAAGTTTTAAATACGAAGACAACTCTCTAGGAGCAACTTCTAAGAACTTGTCATAATCTTTTCGGGGTATTCCCAAATCAATGTCATCATCCCACGGAATAAACCCCTTGTGACGGATAGCTCCCAGCATTGTGCCACCCAACATATAATAGGTGAAATCATGCTTTTCACAGATGGCTATCACTTCTTTTACAATATCTAAATCAACCTGATGGAGCATATCCATGCTGTTCATATTGTTACCTCTATATCTCTATCTATGTCTTTGGTTTTTACTAACACAGCCTTTCTAATCTCTGTGCTGCTGGTTCCTTGCGTATATGGGAAGTATACAATATCAACGCCTTTATCTCTGAAGTATTCCTCATATCGATTAAAACGCTCTGTTCCTTTGTAATCACTACCAACAAACAACTTGGTATATCGCCACAAATCCCATGCGTCACTATCTTCAGGGCAAGACTGAACAACTTTATCCACATACTTAATTGATCCGACAATAACTTTTCTCTCTTCAAATGGAATAAATGTTTCTTTACCCTTATGAGCAGCGCTCGGATGGACACCCACAATCAAATAATCGCACTGTGCTTTTGCTGCTTTTAATAAATTCAGATGACCGACATGGAATAAATCAAATGTTCCAGATAAATAACCAATTCTTACTCTCTTCTCGTTGAAAACCCGTCCAGATGCCTTTTTATAATTATAGCTATATAAACCATATTCATGAGGATCTGCATTGTAGCGTTCCAAAACACCTTTATAGACTTCATTATAGTCTGGTATAAACAGCTCATCAGAACCAAAAACATGCCCCACAATCTGCTCTGCCAAATCAGCTGTTAATTCAATATTATTAGAACCACCATTAAATTTTGTTCCTTTTATAGATCCTGGTGAAACATTTAATATACGATTAGTAACACCAGCGGCTTCAAGCTCAATGTTCACACTTTCAACAAAGCGACATACGCCAGCTTTAGATGCTGCATATACGGAAAACATAGGAGAGCTACATAAACCAGCAATGCTTCCCATAACACCACAATAAAAAGGTGTGTTACTCTTTATTTTTTCATAGAAGATTCGCATGATTTTGATTGCAGATATTGTATTCACCTTCAACATGTTTTCAATCTCTGCTGTATGAAGAAACTCAAAATCTGCAACTCTACCGAAACCAGCAGTAATCATCAATATTTCTACTCTCTCATCTTTGCTGAGTATTTCAAAAACATCCTCATTAAAATCAAGAAGATTGCACTGATAATATGTGTATGAGTTACTGTCTTTCAGTACATCATGATTAGGCTCACAAATATCCAAAATGCAAGCATGGTATCCTTTACTGATTAAATTTTCAGCTATTGCGAGGCCAATTCCATTACTTCCTCCGACTACAACTGCCTTTTTCATCATTTTCATTCCTTCCACAACCATCACTGAGTTACACGCAAAAACAGTTTTTCATATTCATCTACAATTTGTTCCCAACTATATGCTTCTTTAATTCTAGCCTTAGCTTTCAACCCAAATGCTCTGATCTCATCAGCATTCATTTGATCTGCTTTGTTAATGCACTTAGCAAGATTGCCATCTTCTTTGCTCCAGTATATAGCTGCATCCTTACCTACCTCTTTGTTGAAACCAACATCAAGAAGCAAGTTTAAATCCGTACTTCCGAGAGCTTCAAGAAGACTTGGATTGGTACCACCAACTTCATGACCATGTAAATAACCATATGCATTTTCACGAATTTTCTTAAGCAATTCCTGATCGTAAACAGTGCCAACGAACTTAATTCTCTTATCAGATCTAAAATGAAGTTTATTCTCCAATTCTTCCAGGAAAGAGTCATTTGCTGTGGTAATAATTGCAAATTCCTTATCACTCTTGCTCTTAATAAATTCTCTGATCATTGTTTCGAAATTATTTTCTGGAACGAATCTACCAACTACCAAGTAGTAACCCCTAGCTGATAGTCCTTTTTCCTTCAACCAACCAAGATACTTTTCATCATTATCTGCCAGGATACTCGGCTTAGTATCAGTTCCATAAGCAATAAATTCGGTCTTCGGATTATAATTTCTATAATCATGCTGGATGTACTTTTCAATATTAACCGAATCACAAACGAGAAGATCAGCATACTTAACCATCAACTTTTCAGAAATCTTCCAATACTTTCTAACAGGTGCAGACCATTTTGCTCTCTTCCACTCATGGCCATCTGGATTGACATACAACGTTCCACCCAGTTTTTCAATTTCCTTCTTGAGCCCACCAATGAAAGGTCCAATACGACATGCCAGCACATAGAAAATTGGTTGCTTAATTGCCGGACGCTTTTTACAATACTCAATGCACAACTTCAATGCAGCAATATCATAATAAATAGCCTTAGCTGCACCAATATTCGGCACCTTAACATTGAAGCATTTTGCTCCGTTATATTCATACCTAATATTATCATCACCAATACGGGCTACATGATAACGGATTTGTTCAGAAACCTGATATTCGGTCAATTTTTCAACAAAGGTCTCAAACCCACCATATGCTGCAGGAATTCCCTTGCTACCGACTATAAAGACCTGCTGTTTTTCAGTGGTGTATTCAGGATTGGTATTGTGCTGTTCCAGCACATGAACTTTCTTACCATTAACCTCTATAATCGTCATTTCCTTACTCATCCTCATTCCCTGGATCAATCTCTTCTAAAAACATCGCGTGTATAAACCTTTTCAGCTACATCATCCAGACAGCTATCGTATCTGTTCGCAACTATGGCATCACACATACTCAAACTCATCATAATTTTCAGCTAAGCAGGCTACATGACATTTTATAACCATTGATTTCTTAAACTCTGTTTATTTATCCACAAATGTTTCAAACCCACCATAATTAAAGGGTATACCCTTACCTCCAATTACAAATAAATTCTTCATGTTTGACGTCGATCACTCACTTTAGGTTAATTATGAATAAAATCCTAAGTTGCTTAATAAAAAGGTAAAAAACCATGTCAACTATATTTAAGTTATTTTATAGATTCATAGAAACTTTTATCTAAATATGAGTATTATAAGCATCCCTTTTATCATCTAATAGGCATTCTTTGAACCAAATAATACAAGTACTGTTTTAAAAATAATTTTTAAATCAAAAAGAATTGAACATTTTTGCATATATTCGAGGTCCAATTCCACCATCTCATCAAAACTAAGGCTATTTCTGCCGCTAACCTGCCAGAGCCCCGTACAACCTGGAGTGACTAGTAAACGCTGCTTGTCGTACTGAGTGTATTCAGCTACTTCCCGTGGTAGTGGCGGGCGTGGTCCCA
Source organism: Neobacillus niacini (assembly GCF_030817595.1). Taxonomy (GTDB): domain Bacteria; phylum Bacillota; class Bacilli; order Bacillales; family Cytobacillaceae; genus Neobacillus; species Neobacillus niacini_G. The sequence continues at coordinate 4,688,383 of NZ_JAUSZN010000001.1, read as the reverse complement.
CCAGACTCATATCACCTTTAAGTACATTAAAGAGTTGCGGTAGTTCATCAATACTTGTTTTTCTGATAAATTTCCCCACTCTGGTAATCCGCGGATCGTCTTTCATTTTAAACATCGCACCGGAGATTTCATTCAACTTTAACAGTTCTTCTAATTTCTCCTCAGCATTCGATACCATCGAACGGAATTTATACATTCTAAATGCCTTGCCATTTAAGCCAACACGTTTCTGGGAAAAGAAGACTGCGCCTTTTGGATCCTCAAGTTTGATTAATAAAGCGATAATCATAAATAGAAGACTTAAAATAATAATTCCAAATAATGAGCCGGTGATATCGATAAACCGCTTAGTAAACAAATATATTTTTCCATCATTCACATTTACAGTTGTATGTTGCTGTCTATCAAAATAGGCAGATTCTTGATTTACTAGATTCGACACTCCTGATCCTTCTTTCTCCCTATAAGGTGACTTTTTCTTTATCTAATGAAGAAACTAGATTTTTCAAGTAATCTATCATGTCATCATGGAGGTCTTCGTGCTGCAATGCAAATTCAATGGTTGTCTTAACAAATCCGAATTTTTCTCCAACGTCATAACGTGTTCCTTCAAAGTCATAAGCAAAAACTCTTTGGATTTCATTTAATTTTTGAATGGCGTCTGTTAATTGAACTTCGCCACCTGCCCCCTTTTCCTGACGGTCAAGGAACATAAATATTTCAGGAGTTAAGATGTATCTACCCATAATTGCTAGATTAGAAGGTGCTGTGCCTGGTTTCGGTTTTTCCACAAAGTTACTTACCTGATAGCGACGTCCCTCTTCTGAAGATGGGTCGATAATTCCATAGCGATGTGTATCTGAATCTGAAACGGTTTGAACACCGATAACAGAAGAGTAAGTATCTTCATATTGATTGATTAACTGTTTTAAGCATGGTGTATCACTTTGAACGATATCATCACCTAATAGTACGGCAAAAGGCTCATTCCCAATAAAGTTACGTGCACACCATACAGCATGTCCAAGACCTTTTGGTTCTTTCTGACGAATGTAATGGATATCTGCTAGATCGGTAGCATATTTTACTTTGTCTAGCAAATCAAATTTCTCTTTCTCAATTAGATTCTGTTCAAGCTCCATCGCATTGTCAAAATGATCTTCAATGGCTCTTTTCCCTTTACCTGTAACAATAATGATATCCTCAATACCAGAAGCTACGGCTTCTTCTACTATGTATTGAATAGTAGGCTTATCTACAATAGGTAATATTTCCTTTGGCATAGCTTTTGTTGCTGGTAAAAATCTCGTTCCTAAACCAGCAGCTGGAATAATTGCTTTTCTAACTTTCTTCACTATTTCATTCCCCCTCTATATTTTTCTTTCGTTAATCTAAATAATTTAGCAAAAAAATAAATACCTAATGGAAATGCAAGCGTTACCAGCTTATCCTTTCATTAGATATTTATTGTTTTATTATTAATCGGGCATCTAACCCGTCCTCACATCATGCTTTTGACGACATGCGTCTAAGGATTGGAAGATGTCCTTCCCTCCCACAGCATAACCGAGTGCCCCCATGGATAACGGACAGGGAACCTCGCCGTTCAGGGTTTTAAGCCTGATTAGATGTATAGGAATTCTGTAAACTCTCATCAGCCTAAAATAGGTTAAATATTTTTTTCTTTTTAATTCGTTCCGGATCTTCTTTGTGAACACTTAGTCCCTCAATCAGAAGAGCAGCGTTTTCTTCAAAATAGTACACTAACTCATTTCCGTACTTTTTTTCGATAGTTCCAAATGCTTCTCTCATTTTAAAAGTTCGATTTGTGATATTGTGAGCATCAGATGCAATGAAGTGAGTTAAATTTGCATCCACTATTTGGAGAGAGAAATTCTTGATTTTTTTTCCGAAGTCTCCGCAAACACTAGCAGCTGTGATTTGTGTCAATGCACCTTTTTTCACCAACTGATAAAGTAGTTCTGGACGTTCAATGATTTCCTGATTTCGTTCTGGATGGACAATCACGGGAATGAGTCCATTTACTTGCAGATCATAAAATAGCTTTTCCGTATACCTTGGGACATGGTTCGATGGAAATTCCACTAGTATATATGGAGTATGGTTAACAGGAAGGATGTCTCCTGCCTCGTATCCTTCAACCATTTCGCCATGAATTCGTACTTCCTGTCCTGGTAATACCTCTAAATCTATCTTTTCTTCACGTAATGCCTCGTTTAGTTCTTTTACTCTACTAATAATAGATAGCTTCGGATTTTCATAAGAACTAGTCAAATGATGCGGTGTTGCTACAATCTTATGAATTCCTTGTTCTACAGCTATCTTAGCCATATTAAGACTGTCGGAAAGAGACTGCGCGCCATCATCGACTCCAGGCAATATATGACAATGAATATCGATCATGAGCCACACTCTCTTTCCAACTAATTGTTATTTTTCTACGACAATATTCATCGTAACACCGTCGAAAGCCTAGGTAAAGGGGTGGAATTTGTCGAAAATCAGTTATTTTGCACCATAATAATAGTAATACTCATTGTTTTTTACTTCTTTATGGTTTAAGACAACCCCAACCAATTTGCTTTGTGCATTTTGGAGTAATTCCTTCGCCTTTTTCGCTTGGTCGATTTCCGTTTTACCACTAAAGACTACAAAAATGGAAGCGTCAACCTTATTCGCAAGAATTTGTGGATCCGCTACTGCTAATAATGGAGGTGTATCGAAAATGACATAATCAAATTGTTCACTCGCTTCTTCGATAAACTGTTCCATTGATTTCGAGCCTAATAGCTCAGCTGGATTTGGTGGAATAGGACCACTTGTTAAGATATATAGGTCCTTCTCTTCTGTATCTAAAACAGAACTGGCAAGTGTTGCTTGCTTTGTTAGTACAGTAGTAAAACCGAATAAATTATTAACACCAAAAGCACGATGAACAGTCGGTTTACGAAGGTCCGCATCTACTAACAATACTTTTTTACCTAATTGGGAAAATACTACCGCTAGATTTGCAGCTGTTGTCGATTTTCCCTCAGCCGGACCAGAAGAAGTTACCATTATGTTTTTAAGCTCCTTATCTACTGAGGAGTATTGAATATTTGTCCGAATCGTTTTATATTGCTCTGAAATCGGTGATTTTGGGTCAAGGGATGCGATTAACTTCCGACTTGGATCGGTTGTTTTAAATTTCTTGTTTTTCTTAAACGCCATGAGTTTCACCTCTTCCTGCCTTTCTAGTGCCTGCTGCCTTCCGTAATTTTAATTCTTCCATCTTTTGATCATCAATTTGGGCAATAACACCTAAAATAGGAAGCTCGAGGATTTTTTCAATATCCTGTTCGTTTTTAATCGTGCTGTCAAAGTACTCGAGTAAGAATGCTAGTCCAATAGACGCCATTAAACCAACAACAATCGCAATTGCCACATTTATAATTGGCTGTGGTTTAATCGGAGCCTGGTTTTCAGTCACCTTTGCTGGTGCAAGGATGCTAACATTATCGACTCTCTTGCCCATGATATTAACAATGTCTTTTTGGAACACTTCTACTGTTATATTTGCAATCTTCGCAGCCATGGCTGGATCTGGGTCTTGAACGGATACATTCACAACCTGGGAGTCCTTTTGACTGCTAACTGTAATTTTCCCTGCTAATTGCTCCGCGGTCATATCCAAACCCGCTTGGACAATAACCTTATCAAGGATACGAGAAGTCTTTATGATTTCATTATAGGTACTAATCAATTGTAGGTTTGTTTGAACTTCACTTGGACTGTAGAATGATTGCTCACTTGTTTCCTGGTTAACGAGAATTTGTGTCGAAGCCTGATAGATTGGGGTTAGAAAAAAGTAACTAATGACGCCGCTAGCTAATCCAGCTGTCATCGTAATGAGTATAATCATAACTAGTCGCTTTTTTAACGTCTCTAGTAATTCTTTTAAACTTATTGTCTCTTCCATAATATCCTCCCTATTACTTTGTACCTATTACTTTTCTTACAAAACAAAAAGTATTATATCATGAAACCCTGTCGCTATTTGTCGTTTTATGGAGAATGATGAATATTTATTTTTACTTTTTGTTTTATTAACATGATTTTTTTAAGATATACTTACAGATTAATAAGTAAAAACTCACAGCCTATCAATTAGATAATCATTGAAGGCTTGTGAATCACTTAACAATCTTAATATGATTTTTTGTAAAAAAATGTAGTTTTTTGTAATTGGAAAATATTTTACATCATTACTGAAATCATATCTTAAAAATCTCTTTGCAATTGCTTTTAACAAAACTTATAAAACCATAATAGGCAGAAAGTCAGTACTTACTATTTGATGATTGTTTTCTGACAGGATTGTAAGAATTATGTCTTCAGTATCGGGAACTTTTTATAGAAGTAAAGATTACAAACAATCATACAAAAAGGATCTCCTACTATAAAGGAAATCCCAGCCGGTTATAGGCTCATCTTATATTCCCATTAATCGATGCACCTCTTGTATCTTTAATTTCGAAATATATGCAAGCTTTTCAGGGACAGTAAATTCAGCTATATAGGTTTCTCCTAACGGTTTAATCTTGATGATTTTCCGTAAGTTCACCAAGTAGGAACGATGGGTCTTAAAGAAAAAGTCTGGTAGTCTGTCCTCCAATTCCTGCAGTGAATCATGGGATTCATAGCGTTCCTCTTCCGTATGGAGAATCGATTTCCTTCCTTCTTTTTCAATATAAAGAATATCTTCTATTGTAAGGTAAAAGATTACTTGATTCGATTTGATTGCCAGTTTATTTTTGATTACAGGCTTCGTTTCTGTTCTTGCACGTAATTGGAGCGATTGTTTTGCTTTTTCCAATGCGATAAATAAGCGGACCTTTTCAATTGGTTTCACAATATAATCGATTGCTGAAATATTGAAAGCCTCAACAGCAAATTCTTCAGAACCCGTTGTAAAGATGACCTGAAGGGAAGGAAGCATTTCTTTACAAATCTTCGCTGCCTCTACCCCATTTAGTAAGGGCATGTGTATATCCACTAAAACGATATTTGGCTTTTCCTTCATGACCACTTCTATGAGTTCTTTGCCATTAGAAGCTTGTCCAACTATCTTATATTCAGATAATAACTCGATAAAATAGGAAAGGAGGGTTCTAGAAGACAAGTCATCATCCGCAATTACTACTTTTAATTCTTCCATAAAACCCCTCCCTTATACCGAAGTTACCTTTTATTGTAAACACTTCATAGGGATTCAATACGAATGATTTAGAAACCATTTTGTCTTTAAAACGAAATAGTTTTTTACCTATCTATTGTATCTTTTCTCTTCAAATGTATCCATTCGACGAACACCATGATAGGGGCTTAAAACGGCATTTTAACTATTTGATGGGACAGTACATGTCATCAAAAGGACTTTTCACGACAAAAAAATACAAGTTTCTAACATTCCATAGAGCCATTTGTGCCTAGCGTAAATATTTTATGATCACCTTTATAAAAGTAAGAACGTCGAAAGGTTTTGTGATATAGTCCTTAAAGCCCTTTGCCAGGGTACGGTCAATATCCTCCTGCATGGCATTCGCACTCAGCGCTATAACGGGAATATCCGTCGATTGAGGATTAGATTTCAGCCTTTCAAACACTTCCACTCCATTCATATCAGGAAGTTGCAGATCCAAAAGAATTAAATCGGTTTTTTGATTCTCCGCTGCCCGGATCCCTTCAGATCCCGAGCTTGCCGTAAGTAATTTCATTCCCTTTATGTTATCAAGAATTTCAGCTACTACTTGTTGATTCCAAAGGCGATCTTCTATATAGAGAATGTTATACTCTTTGTTTTTTGGTAAGAGCATTTCATTTTTTTCGAGCGATACGGGGTGGTTCGTTTCATGTGTTTGCACCAACGGGATGCTAACCCAGAAATCACTACCCACCCCTAGTTGGCTCTCTACTCCAAGCTTGCCACCCATTAAGATTGTAAGCTGCTTAACAAGGGGAAGGCCAATCCCCGTCCCTTCTACGAATGGATTTTCAAGGCGGTAAAACGGTTCAAAAATTTCCGTTTGCGCTTCAGGCGGAATCCCTATTCCTGTATCTCGTACATGAATCGTCAGCAGGTCATCCTTGGATTCACAGCTGATGATGATTTCTCCATTTTCTCGATTATACTTAATACCATTATCCAGCAGATTCAACAGAATCTGTCTGAGCCTCATTTGATCAGCATAAACAAAATCATTTTCACATTCGTTCCGCTCTTTCGTTAGCGTAATCCCTTTGATATCAGCAGTTGGTCTTACTAAATTGATACATTCATCGATTACACTCGCTATATTAATGTTTTCAAATGATAGTTTTAGTTTTCCTGATTCTATTCTCGAAAGATCTAATACTTCATTAATTAAGTTCAACAAATGCCTTCCGCCTTTTAAAATTTCCTTAACGAAGGTACGTTGCTTCTCAGTAAGTGTTTCCTGAAGCTCAAGCAATTGTGAGAAGCCAAGAATTGCATTCAGCGGTGTCCTCAGTTCATGACTCATATTGGCTAAAAAAGCCGATTTAGCCTTATTCGCTTTCACTGCATCTTCTTTTGCCCTTATTATTCCTGTTTCCATCGCTTTTCGCTCGGTAATATCCTCAAAGACCCATAAATGCCCCTTTAGTTCTTCATCCATATAAAAAGGAAAATAGCTTCTTTGAATCAACCGGTCATTGCTCATTTCGACTTCATCCACCACAGGCATATTATTTGTTAAAATAACCTTCACTTTTTCCCGTTCTTCCTCACTATATTTATACGATGGATGATAGTATTTGGCAGCAGGCTGCCCGATCAAGTTCTGTCTTGGCTCGTTAATTCTAAATAACTCTAAGCATGGTCGATTTACGGCGACAATCTTTCGATCCGTATTGATAACAATGATCCCAATTGGGATACTATCAATGATCGTTCTTAACAATGCATTCGATTCTCTTAGTTTAATTTCAGTTTCTTTTTGCTTCGTAATATCCGTCATCGTCACTAAAACTTGGGGGACTTCTGTAGAATCACACGGTTCAAGAAGCTTTGTATTTAAAGATATCCATCTTGTTTTTCCAGTGCTTATAATGCCTATGACTCTTCCTGTTATCGATTCTCCCGTTTTTAAGGTAATCGCGACTGGATAATCTTCGAGTGCTAATGGATTTCCTTTCGTATCTACGAAAGGAAAGTTTGGTTCCAAAATGTTCAGCTTTTCATAAAAAGTCTCGCTATCCAAATTAAACATTTTATAGGCATTTTCGTTCAACGCTATTTTCTTGTGATCTGCCCCATAAAGAATCACACCCTCCGGCATCACACTTAATATATTCTTATATCGTTTTTCACTATTTTCGATTATCTCTTTTGCTCTTTTTATCTCTGAAATATCAATACCCAATCTGTATGAATTGAACAGAGTTTTCATTTTATAGATTTTATAGCAGGCAGCGATTAAGGCAATCATCAATAATAGGATAATCATCATAGCAAAATGTCCCACCACTCGATATCCCCCTTTACAAATATATCTCCACCATCTTATAGACTTACTATCCCCCAAAACAAATGATAGTTGCTAAATAAAGGTACTTCTTCTTTTCACATCATCCATTCCGCAGGTTAAATACGTAATGGGTCATTTTGCGACTAGGATAAATAATAGTAGAAATTTTATGTTATCATTTTGTAATATAATTAATTCTTAAGGAGTTCCGATGACTTATTTGCTAGTAATGATTGAAGAAACACAGCGCAAGCTGCAAAGAATTAGCAGATCGGTTTGGAATGACATCCGAAAAACCATTGAATGCTGCAAGCAATTAGATACATTTTTATACCTATTAAAACAAGCTCTACAAAATAAACACGACTACAAAAGGAAATTAATCTTCCCTTTTGTAGTCGCTCTTTTTTAATTAGGATAAAATTCTTGCTCTTACTTCATTAATTTTTAATTTAGAAATACCAGCATGCTTGTCAATATCCTTAAAAAAGGCAATAAAGGTTTCGTTTTGCTGCATGATCTGAGTAATCTTCTGTAAATTAATGATATAAGAACGGTGAGCTTGGAAGAAGGATTCATCCAGAAGGGTAGCTATCCTACTGATCGTTTCGTTCGTTTCATAGACTTCGGTATCGGTATAAATCAGGCACTTTTTCCCGGCCTTTTCAATAAAGTAAATATGATTCATCGGGATAATTAGCGTACAATTTACATCTCTTACCGCTAGAACATCCCTATTCACTTTTGGAAAGTGACTTTCCTTTTTCCTCTGTTCTAAGTTTATGAAGTTTTTTGCTTTCTCTAAAGCTTGATATAAGCGTATTTTTTCCACA